>NZ_JBWKUQ010000007.1:0-318320 GCF_059420925.1 Pseudomonas sp. GW821-FHT03C07 | reverse complement strand
GCCCGCGAAGAACGCACCGCGGTGTATCAGGCACACCGCGTCATCGTTCTTCGCGGGCAAGCTCCGCTCCCACAGGTGAATGCCCCACGAATGTGGGCAGCCTTCAGAATTTCGCGGTCGCCTGCACCACCACGCCGATCACGCAGCACGCCTGGCTAACCGCGATCTTTGGCCAGGTCGGGTTCAAAGGCTTGAGGTAGGGCTGCCCGCCCTCCTCCATCCACTGGCGGAAAATCGCCTCCTCGCCCTCGTGCAGGCGGGCAATCACCAGGCTGCCGACCTCGACCTCGCGGTCCGGGTCGACCAGCACCATCATGCCTTCGGGCACACTGGTACCGGAGGGCGCGGTCATCGCATCGCCCACCACCTGCAACCAGAACGCCGCGGGGGCGTAATGATCGGTCACCTCGTAGCGCCCGGCATGCTCACCCGTGACCAAACCCGCCACGGAGGCGGCCGCGCGCCAGTCACTCACCGGGTAGCGAAACGCCGAGGTGATGTCGTAGACCTGTTCGTCCCGGTCCTCGGGTGCCTGAGCCGCCACCGCGCGGTCGCGAATCACCAGGACCACCTCCAGGTGCCCGAGGCCGAGCGCCTGGAGAACCTTGTTCATCATCACAAGATCAGGCTTGCGCCTTTTGTTGAGCCAATGACCGACTCCGCCCTGGGTGATATCCAGACGTTCGCCAAGTTTTTCCTGTGAAAGGCCGAGCTCTTCGAGCTTGGCTTTCACCAACGCTATCCATTTATCCATGGACGAAACAATACGGGGAGTATTCCGCCGCTCAATACACAAAATGTATTGTTTGTGACAAGCATAGCAGTACCAATAGTACTAATCTTCAGAAGCTGACTTGAACTTCCTCTGAAAGGCAGGCCCTTCATGACTTCCATCACGACAGAAAGCCCTCGAACCGACTCGAAAAGCCCGCTCGCGTCCCTCAAGGATCGCGCCGCCGCCCAACGTGCACTCGACTATTATTTGAAACCAACTGTTTCAGCAGCCGCTTGCGCGGCGAACACCAGCGATGACCCCCTCTACCCGAAGCTCTTTGCCGTGCGCGATGACCTGGATATCGAGGACGCCATGATCCAGGCCTCAGACCTGCTGCGCTGCGCGTCGGCGGCCGCCTACGAAGCCGCGAACAGCGCGAACCGCGACCTGGGTTGTTCGGTGGTGTACATGATCGACATGGCCAAGGCCCTGGTGGACCGCGTCGTGCAAATACAAACCCGCACCGCGTGAACACACCACGCCCAAGCGCTTTGCCGCGCGAAGACCGGCTCTGGGGAGAGAATCGGGGAAATGATATCCGCGAAGAACGGGAAAAAACTTGACTTTCAAATGATAATGATTATTATTGCAGTCAGCTGATCGCGAGATCGGTCGATAACCCGGAGACCTTAGGTCGGACTCCTGGATTATCTCCTCATCAGGCTAATCACGGTTTTTGACCCGGCTTTTTGCCGGGTCTTTTTTTGCACCCGATTAACTGACGGGCTTGGCTTCAGGCTAATTGAAGACAGGTACGCTGCCACAGCCATGACCTCGCGCCTCGGCGCAGAGCTGCATCGAGGTGTACAGTAGCAGCCACAAAAAGCCTCTTCAGGTACTCGACGATGCCCGTGGTTCTACCTTCTCTGAAAATCAGCAGCGACTTCGACAGCGGTAATATCCAGGCACTGGACACCAGCAACCCACGCCACCTGCTCCTGGCCATGGAGCCGGATACCCGCAGCCAGCATTTCCAGTGGTTTCACTTCAAGGTCGAAGGCCTGCGACCGGGCGAAACCTATGCCTTCGAACTGAGCAATGCCAGCCAGTCTTCCTACAACAAAGCCTGGACCGGCTACCGCGCCGTCGCTTCCTACGATCACCAGAACTGGTTCCGTGTCGACACCCGCTTCGACGGTGAAAGCCTGCATATCAGCCTCGTGGCCGAGCAAGCGCAAGTCTGGTTCGCCTACTTCGAACCCTACAGCCGCGAGCGCCATGACTGGCTGATCGAACAGGCCGTGACCCACGCCGGCATCGAGTTGCTGGAGGTCGGCAAAAGTGCCGAAGGCCGGGAAATCCAGCTGTTGCGCAAAGGCAACGGTGCCGAAGGCCGGCGCAAGGTCTGGATCATCGCCCAGCAGCATCCGGGCGAGCACATGGCCGAATGGTTCATGGAGGGCGTGATCGAGCGCCTGCAACAGGAGGACGACGCCGAACTGCGTGACCTGCTGGCCCGCGCCGATCTGTACCTGGTGCCCAATATGAACCCGGACGGCGCCTTCCACGGGCATCTGCGCACCAACGCCATGGGCCAGGACCTCAACCGCGCCTGGCAGAACGCCAGTCAGGAAATCAGTCCGGAAGTCCTGTTTGTCCAGCGGCAGATGGCCAAGCATGGCGTCGATCTGTTCCTGGATATCCATGGCGACGAGGAGATTCCCTACGTGTTCACCGCCGGCTGCGAAGGCAACCCTGGCTACACACCCCGTATCGCCCAGCTGGAAAGTCGCTTTCGCAGCCATCTGAGCGCGCTCACCGTGGATTTCCAGACCACCCACGGCTACACCCGCGACCTGCCCGGCCAGGCCAATATGACCCTGGCCTGCAACAGTGTCGGCCAGCACTTCGACTGCCTGTCGCTGACCCTGGAAATGCCCTTCAAGGACAATGACGACGCCCCGGACCTGGCTACCGGCTGGTCCGGCCAGCGTTCGAAACAATTGGGCAAGGACGTGCTCAGCAGCGTCGCGGATATCGTCACGCAACTGCGCTGAGGCGCCGCCGGGTGCGCCCGGGGTCTCAGACCATCCCGGCGGGTAGCGCTTCGCCCTGCGCCACCAGCCGCGCAATCAGCCATGCCGCCGCCGGCCCCGGCGGTGTGTCGCTGCGGTAGATCGCATCGAAGCCATAAAAGCCGCCGCGCAGATCCGGCAGATCAAGCTGCACCAGCCGCCCACTTACCAGGTCCTCGGCCACCATCGGCGCCGGCATGTTGCCCCAGCCCACCCCTTCGCGCAGCAGCATCAACTTGGAACCCAGGTCCGCCAGGCGCCAGGTGCGGGTGCCGAGTACGCCAAATTCCTGGTTGCGGGTCAGGGTCGAACGATCCGACAGTACCAGTTGCACATGGTCGCGCCCGGCACCGGGCAGGTTTACGCCCTGGGCCAGGGCGTGATCGGCGGCCGCCACGGGAATCAGCTCGACGCTGCCCACCCCGACCCGATCCAGGCCTGCCAGGCCGCGGTTGAAAAAGCCGCTGACGCCGACGCTGGCACGTCCTTCCAGGACCAACTGCGCCACCGCGCCCAGCGCCTCCACATGCAGGTGCAGCAACACCGTGGGGAACTGCGCGCGAAAACCCTTGAGCACATCCACCAGGCGCGCCGCTGGAAACATCACGTCGACCACCAGGTGGACTTCCGCTTCCAATCCCTGCAACAGCCCGCGAACCTTGGCGCGCAAGCCGTCGACGCCGCTGTAGATGCTGCGCGCCTCGGCCAGCACGGTACGTCCGGCATCGGTGAGCTGCGGCTTGCGGGTCAGCGTGCGATCGAACAACTGCACGCCAAGCTGCATCTCCAGGTTGGCAATGGTGTAGCTGATCACTGAGGTAGCGCGGCTGAGCTTGCGCGCGGCACCGGCAAAACTGCCGGTTTCCACCACGGTCAGGAGCACCCGCAATTGATCGAGGGTCGGTGTTCCGGGATTGGCGGGCATGGGCTTGGCTCCTGAAGATGTTCGATATTTTCGAACCTGATCCTCGAAATTATTCGGCTATTGCGTACGTTACCGCGATGGCAGACTACTCACCACTACGACGCACCATGGTGGTCGCGTCGCTTCTACAGGTATCTATCCATGTCAAACGCTAGCCCTGCCAACGCCAACTCCGCACTCCACAGCCCATCCGACAGCGCCAGCGCCGCCGGCGCCATTGCCCTCGCCGGACGCATCCTGCTGGCGGCGATCTTCCTGCTCTCGGGTTTCTCGAAGATCGCCAACCCCGCCGGCATGATCGGCTACATCGAATCGGTGGGCCTGCCCCTGCCACAGCTGGCCCTGATCGCGGCGATCGTCGTCGAAGTCGGCGGCAGTCTGTTGTTGATCCTCGGTTACCGTACCCGTGCGGTGGCCCTGGTCATGGCGCTGTTCAGCGTGGTCACCGCCCTGGCGTTCCACAATCACCTGGGCGACCAGAACCAGTTCATCCACTTCTTCAAGAACATTGCCATGGCCGGCGGTCTGTTGCAGGTTGTTGCCTTCGGTGGCGGTCGCCTGAGCCTGGATGCCCGTCGCAAAGCCTGACCGGGTGGTTATAAAACGAGACCTTGGCCTCGCCGCGCCGGACACGATGTGCAAGGATGCCCCCTTGCACAGCGTTGTCTGCCGGCCCGCCAAGGATTTTTCATGACTGCCCTCACCTCCCACGCCCTGGTCAAACCGGGGCGCCTGGAACAGATGTCGACCCGTATCGCCTTCTTTATCGCCGGTTTCGGCGTGGCCGCCTGGGCGCCACTGGTGCCTTACGCCAAGGCCCGTGCCGGGCTCGATGAAGGCACCCTGGGGCTATTGCTGTTGTGCCTTGGGGTCGGCTCGATCATCGCCATGCCGGTGGCTGGCGCCCTCGCCTCGCGTTTCGGTTGCCGGCGAGTGCTGAGCATCGGCACCTTGCTGATCTGCATCGCGCTGCCACTGCTGGCCACGGTCAGCTCGATTCCCTGGCTGGTGACCAGCCTGTTTCTGTTCGGCGCCGGGCTCGGCTCGGTGGACTCTACCGTCAACCTGCAAGCGGTGATCGTCGAGCGCGCCAGCGGCAAGACCATGATGTCGGGCTTTCACGGGCTGTTCAGCCTTGGCGGGATCTCCGGCGCCGCCGGGGTCAGCGCGCTGCTGGGCCTGGGGCTGTCCCCCCTGGGGGCCATCGGCGTGGTGATCGTGTTCCTGCTGGCGGCGCTGTTCAAGGCCGCCCCGCATCTGTTGCCCTATGGCAGTGAAAGCACAGGTCCCGCGTTTGCCGTGCCCCATGGCGTGGTGCTGTTTATCGGCCTGTTGTGTTTCGTGGTGTTCCTTGCCGAAGGCGCGATGCTCGACTGGAGCGCGGTGTTTCTCAGCGCCGAACGCCAGGTCACGGACGCCTACGCAGGCCTGGGCTATGCGGCTTTTGCCCTGACCATGACACTCGGACGCCTGACCGGCGATGCCATCGTCCGACGCCTGGGAGCACAGCGAGTGATTGTCTACGGCGGGCTGACTGCCGCGACCGGCCTGGCCCTGGCCACGCTGGTGCCGGCCTGGGAGGCGGCGCTGATCGGTTATGCGCTGGTGGGCGCCGGCTGCTCGAATATCGTGCCGGTGCTGTACACCGCCGTGGGCAAACAGAAGGTCATGGCGGAAAGCATCGCCGTGCCGGCGATTACCACCCTGGGGTATGCGGGGATTCTGGCGGGACCGGCGGCGATCGGCTTTATCGCCCATGCCAGTTCATTGAACCTGGCCTTTATGGTGATCGCGGGGATGCTGGTAGGGGTGGCGGTCAGCGGGCGAATCCTGCGAACCTGAGAAACCTGTAGGAGCCAGCTTGCTGGCGATCCAGGCGACGCGGAGTGACAGGACACCGCGTCGATATCATCGCCAGCAAGCTGGCTCCTACAGGATGGGGTTACCGAAGGTCCGGTATCAGAACCCTACACTGGCCTGCACAAAGAAGGTCCGTGGCTCACCCACGTAGATCCCCGCATTGTTGTCGCTCGACCGGGTGAAGTACTGCTGGTCGAAGACGTTACGCACCCCCGCACCCAGTTTCAGGTTCGACAACTGCGCGCCGAAGTCATAGGCACCGCGCACATCCCAGGTCATGTAGCCCGGAATGTTGCCGTACTGGCCGTCAGCGGTCGGCTGGGTGATGTAGTTGCCGTTGAAGCTGCCGTCAGCGTTGGTCCCGGTCCCCGGCGCCCGCTGGGAAGACTGGGCGAAACCGTCGAGGTTGTAGGTCCAGCGATTGACCGCATAACGCAGGCCGACATTCAACACTTCCCGCGAGTACAACGGCAGGTCACGGCCCTTGAAACCCGGGATATCGCCCTGGGACGTCGCCTTGGTATAGGTGAAGCCGGCATTCGCGGTCAGACCGTCGAGCGCCGGGTTGACGGCCGACAGGTCGTAATGCGCGGAGGTTTCAATACCGCGGTGCGCGGTGGCGCCCAGGTTGGTCCAGCCGACATCGTTACTGACGTATTGCAGCTCATCGGAGAAGTCGATGTAGAACAACGTCATTTCACCGCCCCAGGTGCCGTTGTCATACCGCGTGCCCAGTTCGTAGGTCTTGGCCTTTTCCGGTTGCAGGCCATTGGCCGTGCTGTTGCCATTGCCACCCTGGGCAATCTGGAAGTACTGCAGGCTGCCGAAGGAGGTTTCGTAGTTGGCGAAGACTTTCCAGGCATCGGAGAGGTGGTACATCACGCTCAGGGCCGGCAGCGGCTCGTTGCTGTCGACGCTGCGGAACTTCTCCTGGACCGGCACGTAGTTGGTATCCGGCACCGCCCGGTCATGCCAGTTGCTGCTGATACGCTCGAAGCGGATACCCGGGGTGATGGTCCATTTGCCGATATCGATCTTGTCATCGATGTAGAAGGCATTGGCTTCGGTGCCGCCAGTGCGGTCCTGGTAGATGTGCCCGTCGGAGGTCGGTGTCACGGTCGGTATGCCGTTGACCAGGGCCACGCGGCTGGTGGCCTCATGCATGCCTTCCTTGAGGTAGCGGTAGCCGACGCTGACTTCCTGGGTGCTCGGCCCCAGGTCGAAGACGTGGGACGCCCGTGGCTCGATGCCAAAGGTGTAGTAGCTGCGCGGGTAGGCGCTGAGGGTCTTGAGGTCGCGGGCGGCGATAGTGCTGCCACGGAAACTGTCGCTGTAGTAGGTCAGCACTTCGACCTGGGTCTGACTGTCCACCTGCCGCTTGTACTTGAAGGAAATATCCTTGCGCCGCCCGGTGAAGTTGTCGTAGTTACGCACCGACTGATACGGGTTGGCATTGTACTGCTGCTGGGTCAGGCCGCCGGGCATGTCCGCATTGGCATCGTAGTCATGCAGGTTCAGGGCGAAATCGTCCTGGTCGGTCGGCGCCCAGTGGGTCTTGAGCAGGACATCGTTGATGTCGTTGCCGTTGTTGCTTTCGCGATAGCCCTCGCCCTTCACGCCGGAATACAACAGCGCCGCGCCGAAACCGTTATCCGCGGTACCACCGAGGAAGGCCGTGTCGAGATGCTTGACGCCGCCGTAACGCGAGGTTTCCAGGGTGCTGCCGATCTCACCGGAAAACTTCTCCGGGATCGCCCGGGTCACGAAGTTGATCACGCCACCGACGTTTTGCGGCCCATAACGCACGGAACCGGCACCGCGTACCACGTCGATGCTGTCCAGGTTGCCGACCGACACCGGGGCCATCGACAACTGTGGCTGGCCGTAAGGGGCGAACGCCGCCGGCACGCCGTCGATCAATACGGTGGACCGTGGCGACAGACGGGACGTCAGGCCCCGCACACCAACGTTGAGGGAAATATCGCTGCCGCCGGTACCGTTGTTTTCCTGCACCTGCACACCAGGCACGGTACGCAGTGCGTCCTTCACGTTCATCGCGCCCTGCTCGACCATCGCCTGACGGCGGATCACGGTCCGCGCACCCGGATGGTTCTGCACAATCGCCTGGTCGGCATCACCGAGCCAGTCACCCACCACCTTGACGTCCAGTGGCGCCAGTTCCAACGCACCGGCGGCGACCGGGGCGGCGGCGTGCAAGGTCAGCGAACCGTCCTTGAGCTCATAGTCCAGGCCGCTGCCGCGCAGCAGCACGTTCAGGGCTTCTTCCGGCGACAGGTTGCCGTTGACCGCCGGAGCCTGCTTGCCGGCCACCAGTTGCGGGCTGAAAAACACTTGCAGAGAGGTTTGCTGACCCAACTGGCTCAAGGCCGATGCCAGGGGCTGGGCCTGGATATGAATGGCCGAATCGGCCTGAGCCGCTTGGCTCAGGGGGGCAACGACACTGACCGCCAGCGCCAGGGCAAAGGCCTGGGAGCTGGGCAGTGCGTTGCGGATCGCCTGGTAAAGCGCGTTGGGTGTGTTGTTCACGTCTGACCTTGTCCTGTAATTCGCAGATGCATGCGATTGTTAATGCAAACCAGTTGCAGTTGGACAAGAAGACGAAGAACTCGAAAAAAACCTGAATTTATTTTGCAATTATTTCCTGGGTACCGTCGGCACGGGTCCTGATAGCCACCGGCAGGATGCTTGGCAAGGCCCTGAGCAGGGCCTCGGTATCGTTGACCTTGAACACACTGGTCAGGCGCAGATTGCCCACGGCCGGCGAGGCAACGCCCAGGGGCTTGTCCCGATAACGCGAGACTTCCTGTACCACGTCGCTGAGGCGGGCATTGTTGAAGACCAGCTTGCCGCTGCGCCAGGCGGTGAGTTCGTCGGCATTCACCGATTCGGCCGCAGCGACCCGGCCCTGCTCATCAACCCGGGTGCCCTGGCCCGCCGTGAGATTGACGAAATCCCCGTCCGCCGCATCGCGGCCCTGGACCCTCACCGTGCCCGCCTCGACCACTACGCGGGTCTGCGCCGGATCGCGGCGCACATCGAAGCGCGTGCCGGTGACCGTGACCTTGCCGACCCCGGCCTGGACCACGAACGGCCGGCTGCTGTCGTGCTCGACACTGAACATCGCCTCGCCCTGCTCCAGCTCGACCTCACGGCGGTCACGCTGGTAATGCACGCGAACCCGGCTGCGGCTGTTCAGGTCGATGATCGAACCGTCGGGCAAGGCCACCTGCCGCCGCTCACCGAGCACGCTGGCAAAGGTCGCGTCATAGGGCGCCGGATGATTCAGACCGCTGAAAAGCCCCAGGCCCAAAGCCACCGCCACCACCCCGGCGGCCACCGCATAACGCAACAACGGCCGGCGTTTGGTCCGCGCCGGCGGCCCCTCGCAGAGCGCCTGCAAGCGCGCCTGGGGCAGCAGGTCGGTGGCGCTCCAAAGTCCCTGGAGCACGTCGAACTCATCCTGATGCAACGGATGTTCATGGCGCCAGGCGTCGAACTCGGCCTGTTGCCCGGCGCTCAACGGCGCCTCCTGGACCCGCACGAACCAGGTGGCGGCCTCATCGCGAACCGTGGCGCTATCACGATTCTCCATCATGCAAAATCCTTGTAGGAGCGAGCTTGCTCGCGATAAACGTCAACGATAACGCGGGGCCTCTGACCCACCGCAGCGCTCTGGAGATCATCGCGAGCAAGCTCGCGCCTACAGGAAGAAGAGCACGGAAGAGTCATTGATCGGCCCCATCCAGGCGCTCGCGCAGATGCCGCAGGGTGCGGATCATATACTTCTCCACCATGTTCCTGGACAGTCCCAGGCGCTCGGCGATCTCCGCCTGGGTCAGGCCCTCGATCTTCTGCCAGACAAAGGCCTTGCGACAATTGACGGGCAACTCACCCAAGGCCCGCTCGATGGAATCGGCCAGCTGGATGGCATGCATGAAATGCTCTGGATCGCCGGTGGGCGGCGCGCTGTGGTGAATCGCTTGCAGTTCCAGGGGCCCGCGCCGGTCTTCGCGGCGATAGGTATCCACCGCGATATTGCGCGCGGTCTGGTGCAGGTAGGCCCGTGGTTGCTCGACGCCGCCGGCCTGGCTTTCCAGCACCCGCACAAAGGTATCGTGGGCCAGGTCCTCGGCCTGCTGACGGTTTCTCAGCCGACGGGTCCAGGTGCCGATCAACTCTTCGTAATGCTCGAAAAAACCGGGTCTGCGGGGTGGCTGGAGATTCATGGCGATGGGCTATGAAGGTGGGCGCTAATAGTAATGCTTCTTATTAATAGCCACAATTCATTCCAACGCCCACCACCTCGGCCACAGGCCGCTGAAGCCCATCAGGCCCAACCTCGGACAAGATTGCATTACAACTTTGTCATTGTCCTGTTCGTTAGCTGTTGGAGTTGCCTTGTTACTGTGAACTCACTGCCAGATAACAGGCAGTCCACCGTAAATAGGGAGATACTGCCATGAAACTGTTCATTCTCGGGTTCGCCACCCTCCTCACCACCGGTTCAGCCTTTGCCTATACCACCGACACCTCCGCGGTGATCCACGACAGTACCGGTTTCCTTGTCCACCTGGACGTTGCGAAAGTCATCTCCATGACCGACCTCTCGGATCAATGTGGCGTCATTCCGGCCCGTCTTGATTACCTGGATCATCAGGGACGGGAACATATGCTGGACTATCCAGTTCAAGGACGTTGCACGAACGAGAACTGATGGAATGCTTTTGCCGATGACTGTCCGTGAGCAGGCAATACCCAAGGCAACCTGATGACAGGGCTATACTTGCGCTACCTGCTCGCGGCTTTCAGGTCCGTTTTTTGTGGATCGAATACCGAAACTGAACCAAGGTCATTCTCATGAACATCCTTGTAGTAGAAGACGAGCCCAAGGCGGGCAATTACTTACTCAATGGTCTGCAGGAGCTGGGATACTCCGTCAGCTTGGCCCGCGATGGCGCCGAGGGTTTATCCCTGGCCCTGGAAACGCCTTTCGACGTCATCGTGCTGGATGTGATGATGCCGAAGATGGACGGCTGGGAAGTACTGCGCCGCCTGCGCAAGGAAGCCGATACGCCGGTGCTGTTCCTGACCGCGCGGGATGACATCGCCGACCGAATCAAAGGCCTGGAGCTGGGGGCCGACGACTACCTGATCAAACCCTTTTCTTTCGCCGAGCTGGTCGCGCGCCTGCGCACCCTGACCCGCCGCGGTCCGACCCGGGAGGAAGAACAACTGCAGATCGCTGACCTGCAGATTGATGTACTCAAACGCCGCGTCACCCGCGCCGGCGTGCGAGTGACGCTGACAAACAAGGAGTTTGCCTTATTGCACCTGCTCGCCACGCATCAGGATCAGGTGCTGTCTCGCTCACTGATAGCCTCCCGGGTCTGGGACATGAACTTTGACAGCGACACCAACGTAGTGGATGTCGCCGTGCGACGCCTGCGCCTGAAAATCGACGACCCTTTCCATCTGAAGCTGATCCACAGTGTGCGGGGCATTGGCTACCGCTTTGATACACAGCCATGAACCGTCGCCATTACTCCCTGACGCTGCGCCTGGCGGTGGTGTTTGCCTTGCTGGCCTTCGCCCTGCTGGCAACCACCGGCGTCGCACTGTACCGCGAGCTTGAACGCGAACTGATACGCCGCGACGAGTCCACCCTGGTCTACCGGGTAGATCAGCTGCGTAACGTTCTCAATGGCAGCAATACACTGGAACTGATCAGGACCAAACCCGTGCTGTTTCAGAACATGCTGGGCAATCGCGAGTCCGTACTCACGATTGGCGTTCCAGGGGAAGCCCCTTTGCTAACGGTCAATCCCAGTGATATCGATCTTCCCGACCTCACTCCCGTGGCAATGGACCATCCCCTGACACTGACAGATGTACAGCATCTACCCGCCGTGAACGGTACTCCCTTCGCGGCCATCTCCGCGAGTATCGACTCAGGCAAGCTGAAAGTGACCATTGGCTGCCTGATGACCGAACGAACCGCGGTGCTTGCCAGCTATCGTCTCAGCGTATACGCCCTCGCCAGTCTCGCGGCCATTGTCCTGGCGCTGGCTGGATATGTAGTGGTTCATCGCGGTTTGTTGCCCCTCAGACGCCTGGCGCAGCAAGCCCACGGTATCGGCATTGGCAATTTGACAGAGCGACTTGACGGCCGAGGCGCCCCGAAGGAGTTGCTCCCGATGATCGACTCTTTCAACACCATGCTTGAGCGGCTCGCCAAGGGTTTTGCGCAACTGAGTCAGGTCTCGACTGACATGGCCCACGAACTACGCACCCCCATCAACAACTTGCTGGGTGAGACCCAGGTCGCCATGCAGCAGAACCGCAGCACGGAACATTACCAGCAGTTGCTCGCCTCCAACGTCGAAGAACTCGAACGCCTGGCACGCATGCTCGACAACATGCTGTTCCTCGCGCGTACTGACCCGGGTAGCGCTCGTGATCAGCGCCAGGAGCTGGGTGCCGCCGACGAACTGGAACGCGTAGCCGATTACTTTGAAGGTCTGGCCGCGGACGTCGATATCACCATCCGCGCGGAGGGCGAAGGCCTTATCTGGGCCGAACCAACGCTGCTACGCCGCGCCTTGGCTAACCTGTGTGCCAATGCGATAAAATATGCCACACCTCATTCCGAACTGTTGATCCAGGCCACACCGTCCGAGGCGGGTATCAATCTGCGCGTGCGCAACTACGGGACAACCATCCCGGCGGAACATCTTCCGAAATTATTCGAGCGTTTCTACCGCGTCGATCAATCACGCGAGCGCTCAGCCCAGTCCAATGGCCTGGGGCTTTCGATCGTAGCGACTATCATGCAGCTGCACAGTGGCCGCTACAGCGTCACCAGCGAAAATGGCGTGACCTGTTTCGAGCTATTTTTTCCCATACGGGATCAGCAAGAGCGCCAGGCCGGCGTTCAAACCGGCCCAGACGCCCCTCGCCTCAGCATCGTCGCGAAGCACCCTTCCCCCGGTTGACCTTCATCGAACTTCCACAGCAAGCTCGGTGAATGGCCAGCAGGCCAACCATACCGGTCGCGCCAATCAGGACAATGCACAAGCTCTACTCCGACGGCCACTCGGACGATACCGAGTCAAAATCGGCAGCGCGACTGACCGGCTTCCAGAGCCGCATTGCCTCGTAGCGCGACTTTTCCTCCACTTCGACCGCGTGAACAGCATCCGATCCCAGCAGCAAAGGCGCGGGTAGCGTTCAACGGCGTCGCGTGATCCGTCAGAGCGCGAAGCTGTCGATAATCGCCTGTTTGACCAGCAGCACCGCGCTATCCGTCTGCGCATGGGTGCGCCAGCCCAACTCGATGGGATAGTGCGGCAGGTCGATGGGACAGGCGAGCATTTGAATATCGCATAACTGCGCGATCGCCCGGGCGGCATGGGTGGGCAAGGTCGCGACCGCCGACGAGCCCTTCAACAGGAACGGCAATGCCGCGAAATGCGTGGTGGCGGTCACGACCTTGCGGCTCAGGCCCCGCGCCGCCAGCCCCTCATCGACAATGCCGATAAAGCCTCCCGATGAAATCAGGATGTGCTCGCGAGCGACGTAATCCTCCAGATCGAGGGCCGTCTTGTCACCCAGGCTGCCGCGATCCACCAGGCAGGCATAACCGCCCTCCCCAAGCAGATGCCGACCCAGTAGCCGATTGGGGATGCCGCCCGCGGTAATGGTCAGATCGAACTGACGCTCCATCAAGGCATCGACGGCGATCTGGCTGTGGGTCTGGCGAAAGATCAGCCGCAGGTTTTTCGCCCGCTGCGCCACGGTTTCAATCAACTGGCGGCCCAGGGCAATTTCAAAGTCGTCGGACAGGCCGATGGTCACCGAGCGCCCCTCATAGCTGGCCAGGGTCGGCTGGACCAGGGAAAAGCTCTGGCGACATTTGTTCAAGGCATCGGAAATCACCGGCTTGAGCTGGTTGGCGATCAGGGTCGGCGCCAGGCCCCGGCCGGTACGCACAAAGAGTGGGTCGCCGTACATCGCGCGCAGACGATTCAAGGCGGCACTGACCGCGGACTGGGTCAACCCGAGCTGCAAGGCCGCGCGACTGGCGCTGCCCTCGTCATGCAGGGCCTCGAAGACCTTGAGCAGGTTGAGATCGGTGCTATTGATATTCATCCGAGTTGTACTACTTGCCAATGAAGGTGCCTAGATTAATACATTATCGCTGCCGCTTATCCCCAAGGCATCGTTCCCACCTCAGCAGTAAAAATTGCCGGAGCCTTTACCGTCGCAGGGGCACCTTGGGCCGAGGTCAGTCCTTTTTGGAATGATCCCTGGACCTTAATTCGTTTGAACCCGCCCCCCACCACCCGCAGAATTCAGCCCACGTCCAGTCATCCCGATTTTGCGGAGAACCACCCGATGAGCACCGCTGTCTTCGCCCACCCTGACGAAATTCGCGCGAATTTTTCCCGTGCCATGTCGCAGATGTACAAGACCGAAGTGCCGCTCTACGGTGCGCTGATGGAGTTGGTCGCGCAGATCAACGAGCAGGTGCTGAGCGACAATGCCCAGGTCGCCGACAGCCTGCGGCAGACCGGCGAGATCCGCCGCCTGGACATGGAGCGTCACGGTGCCATTCGCGTCGGTACGGCGGCGGAACTGGCCACCCTGGGCCGACTGTTCGCGGTGATGGGCATGCAACCGGTGGGTTATTACGACCTGACCCCGGCGGGCGTGCCGGTGCACTCCACGGCTTTTCGCGCGGTGCACGAAACGGCCTTGCAAGTCAGCCCGTTCCGCGTCTTCACTTCACTGCTGCGCCTGGAACTGATCGAGGAAGACGGACTGCGGGAATTCGCCGAGTGGATCCTGAGCCGACGGAATATCTTCACCCCACGCACCCTCGAGCTGATCGAAAAGGCCGAGATGAATGGCGGCCTCGATAGCGCCGATGCCGCCGAGTTCGTCCAGCAGGCGTTGGAAACCTTCCGTTGGCACAACAGCGCGACAGTGTCGCTGGCCGAATACAAGAAGCTCAATGCCCAACATCGCCTGATCGCCGACGTGGTGGCGTTCAAGGGGCCACATATCAACCACCTGACCCCACGCACCCTCGACATCGATGCGGTGCAGGCGGCCATGCCAGGCAAGGGCATCACCCCCAAAGCGGTGATCGAAGGTCCACCGCGCCGCGAGTGCCCGATCCTGTTGCGCCAGACCAGCTTCAAGGCGCTGGAGGAAGCCATCACCTTTATCGGCCAGGACGCCAGCGAAACCGGCAGCCACTCGGCCCGCTTCGGCGAAATCGAACAGCGCGGCGCGGCGCTGACGCCCAAGGGCCGGGCGCTCTACGATCGTTTGCTGAATGCTGCACGGGATGCGCTTGGGGACTTTCCCAACGAGGCCAATGCCGCGCGTTATGACCAGATCATGGCGAACACCTTCAAGGCCTTCCCCGATAACTACAGCGAGATGCGCAAGCAGGGCCTGGCGTACTTCCGCTATTACCCGACCGAAAAAGGCATCGCCGCGCGCAGCAGCGAACTGCCGCTGCGCGAGCTGGAAGCCTTGATCGAGGCTGGCCAGGTGAGTTTCGAGCCGCTGGTGTATGAGGACTTCCTGCCGGTCAGCGCGGCCGGGATCTTCCAGTCGAACCTGGGGGATGACGCGCAAGCGCATTACGCCGGCAGTTCCAACCGGGAGCAGTTCCACCGGGCGCTGGGGCGTGAAACCATCGATGAATTGCAGCTGTATGCGGCGACGCAGCGGCGTTCGTTGTTGGCGTGTTCGACCCGGTTGAATATCGCGCCGTTGGTCTGACACATTCGGGTGAGCGCCGCGAACCTGTGTAGGAGCCGGCTTGCCGGCGATGGCGGCCGATCAGGCGATGCAAGTCTCACTGGCCTCATCGCCAGCCAGCTGGCTCCTACAGGGACCGCGTTCGGACCGGGCCTGCTATAGCGCCTGCTCGGCCATCAATTCGTTGAGCGCCACCACCAGCGGCGCCCGCACCGACGCGCGCTGCCAGACAATCCCCAGGGTGCGAAACAACCTGGGCCCCGGCACTTCCCAGCGGCGGACACCCTGCGCCTCGTGATTGGCCGCCGGCCGGTCCGGCACCAGCGCCACCCCCAGTCCCTCGGCGACGAACTTGACGATGATGTCGATGCCATCCAGCTCGAACTGGGACTTGGGCTTGAGCCCGTGACCTTGCAGATAGGCCTCCACCAGCTTGCCGCCGACCACCTTGCGGCTGAAGCGGATAAAGGGTTGCGCGACGATGGTCGCCAGCACATCCTCGACCGGCAGCGTCGCCGGGGTGATCAGCACCAGCGGTTCCTCCACCAGCGCCATCCACTCGCAGCTCTTGGGCAAGGCGAACAACGGGTGCACGATCAGCGCCGCGTCCAGGTCGCCACTCACCACCTGCTCCATCAACTCCTGGGAGTTGCCGGGCTCGATATAGATCTCGATCTCGGGATAGCGTCGGCGCCATTCATGCAGCGCCGGCGGCAGTAACTGCATCAGGGCATATTGGGTCGCCCCCAGGCGCAAGGGCCCGACCGGCAGCACACCGCTGGAGGCACTGGCACACAGGTCGCGGGCTTCGCGGACAATCAGCCGGGCCCGTTCGACGATCCGATGGGCCGCCGCGGTCGGCTTCACGGTATGGCCGCTGCGTCTGAGCAAGGCGTTGCCGAGCTGCTTTTCCAGGGCCTTGATCTGCTGGGCCACGGTAGTCGGCGCCAGGTCCAGCTGGCGCGCCGCCGCGGCGATGGAACCGCAGTCGATTACTGCCAGGAAGGTTTCGAGAAATTGAGTATCCATCCACGGATTTTACGTTGTTCAACAGCGTGAACAAGCGCTTTTCAAGGGACGTGGAAAACCGCAAATTAGGCCTTTGCACACCCAGGAGCGCGACATGACCTCACAGCCCATTCAACTGGCCGATATCGAACAGGCGGCCCGGCGTATCCACGGGCACGCCGTGGAAACGCCATTGCTGGAATTCCACAGCCTGAATGAACGCTGCCAGGGCCGGGTACTGGTCAAGCCGGAAGTGCTGCAAAGAACCGGCTCGTTCAAGTTCCGTGGCGCCTACAACACCCTCGCCAGCCTGAGTCCCGAAGAACGCGCGCGTGGCGTGCTGGCCTTCTCGTCCGGCAATCACGCCCAGGGCGTGGCCTGCGCGGCCAAGTTGTTAGGAATACAGGCGACGATCCTGATGCCCAGGGATGCCCCGGCCTTGAAGATCCGCCGCACCCGTGAATATGGCGCCCAGGTGGTGCTGTTCGATCGCGAGACCGAAGACCGCGAGGCCATCGCCGCGACGTTGACCGCCGAAAGCGGCGCGGTGCTGGTCAAGCCCTACGACGACCCACGGGTCATCGCCGGCCAGGGCACCCTGGGGCTGGAAATCGCCCGGCAGGCCCGGGCGCTGAGCCTGCGTCCCGAGGTGGCCCTGGTGCCCTGCGGCGGCGGCGGCCTGATTGCCGGAGTCAGCGTGGCGCTGCACAGTCAGATTGCCGAGATCGCGGTGTATGCGGTGGAGCCGGAGGGTTTCGACGATACCGGGCGCTCCCTGGCCGCAGGCAGCCGGCAAAGTATCGCGCCGGGCGGCCAGTCGATCTGTGACGCGATCCTGACCGCGACCCCGGGCGAACTGACCTTCGAGATCAATCGCCGGCTGCTGCACGGCGCGCTGACGGTGACCGATGCCGAGGTCCGCTACGCCCTGAAATGGGCGTTCGAGCACCTCAAGCTGGTGGTCGAACCGGGTGGCGTGGTCGGCCTCGCCGCGCTGCTGGCCGGGCGCATCGCGCTGGACGGTCGCTGCGCGGTGGTGGTGTTGTCGGGGGGCAATGCCGACCCGACGCTCTTCGCCAATGCACTGCTGACGAACGATTGAGCGGTGCCAGGGGGGAGCGTCGACCAAGCGCTGCCGCGCTGATCGGCTCAACCGCCGTCAGGCCTTCCCTTCCAGCGCCTGCAAGCGCCGATACAGCGTGCGTTCACTCATCCCCAGGGTTTTCGCCAGCTCGCTACGCGGTCCGGCGAACATCTCCAGGGCGTGGGCCAATTGCTCCAACTCGTTGCGCCCACGCCGCCGTTGCACAGTCGCCAGCGCTGTTTCACGGCGCAGTTCGGCGGGCAGGTCGGCCAGCCGAATCACGCCATCGTCGGTAAACAGGCGCGCCCGCTCCAGCACATTGCGCAGTTCGCGGATATTGCCCGGCCAGTCATGCAGCCCCAGGGCCTTCATCGCCGGCGGATCGATACGCGGCACGGCCGCCGGCGCCAGGCGCTGCAACAGGCTATCGATCAGCAGCGGCAAGTCGTCGCTGCGTTCGCGCAAGGCCGGCAGGCGAATCGGAAAGGCGCTGATGCGGTAGAACAGGTCCTGGCGAAAGCTCCCGGCCGCGACCATGTCCTTGAGCGGCTTGTGGGTCGCGCACACCAGGCGGAAGTCCGAGTGCACGGTGCGCAAGCTGCCCACCGGACGAAAGCTGCCGGACTCGATCAGGCGCAGCAACTTGACCTGCATCGCCAGCGGCACCTCGCCGATCTCGTCGAGGAACAGCGTGCCGCCATGGGCCGCTTCGGCCAGGCCGATCTTGCGCTGCACGGCGCCGGTAAAGGCGCCCTTTTCGTAACCGAAGAGTTCGCTTTCCAGCAGGGTTTCGGTCAGGCCGGTGCAGTCGACCACTACCAGCGGCCCGCCAGCCCGCGGACTGCCCTCATGCAGGGCGCGGGCAAAGAGTTCCTTGCCGGTGCCGGACTCGCCTTGCAACAACACTGGAATCGGCGACGGCGCCGCCCGCTGCAAGGCGCTCAAAGCCTCCTTGAACGGCGCCGAGCGACCGACCAGGCCCTGGTGCTGCGGCTGCGCCGAGGCCACGGTGACGGTATTCAAGCGTTCGACATAAGCGACCACCTCGCCCTGCTCGTCCAGCAACGGCCGCAATTCCACATCGACATGCTCGGGACCACGCGGCGTGTGGTGAATATGCAGGACCCGCTCGGGCAGGCGGCTTTCGTGAGCCTTGCGCATGGGGCAATGCTCGCCGGCCTGGTCGCAGGGCACCGCGAACTGGTGCGAGACCCGAAAGCATTTCGCCCCGACATGAGGACGGCCCTCGACCCCGAACTGGCGCTGGTAGGCGGTGTTGGCGGCGACGATGTTGTAGTCGGTGTCGAGGACGATGGTCGGCTGGTGGTCGTGTTCCAGATAAGACACCAGGGCCCGCATATCGGGCCGGGAAAGGTCGGTGGCAAGGATGGTCATGGCAACTCCCGGGTGGACGCAGGAGCTTAATGCATGCAGGTGCTTTCTGCCATTAGCTGCCACGGACTGCCAAAATAACTGCCAATCGACCTGACAAACGCTGGTAAACCATAAAACTTCGGCAAATACGTTGATATAAATCAGCATTCATTAGCAAAAAATCAAAATCATAGTTTGGCATGCTTATTGATCCCCTTGTCAGACAGGGACGGGAGATTGAATGCACCACCTAACCTGTAGGAGTAGAGCTTGCTCGCGAAGCTTTTGGCGTTCTCAGGGCCCCCTTCGCGAGCAGGCTAGGCTCCTACAAGACCGTGTGAGCCCCATACCCGCCGACGACATCCGGAGTACACAATGACCTTTGGCGACAAGCTAGCCGTAGAAGCCTTTTTCGATCCCGACACCTGGACCATCAGCTACCTGGTGCTGGACACCAGCACCCGCCACTGCGCGCTGATCGACAGCGTGCTCGACTACGACCCCAAGTCCGGGCGCACCCGCACCGAGTCGGCTGACCGCCTGATCGCCAGGGTCCACGAACTGGATGCACGGGTGGAGTGGATCCTGGAAACCCATGTACACGCCGACCATCTCTCGGCGGCGGCCTACCTGAAGGAACAGCTGGGCGCCAAGGTCGCCATCGGCAGCCATATCACGGTGGTCCAGCAGGTATTCGGCGAACTGTTCAATGAGGGCCGTGACTTCCACCGCGACGGCAGCCAGTTCGATGTGCTGCTGAGCGACAGCGCCGAGTTCAACATCGGCAGCCTGAAGGCCCGGGCCCTGCATACGCCAGGACATACCCCGGCGTGCATGAGCTACCTGATCGAGTCCGGCGACGATCTCGTCGCCTTTGTCGGCGACACCCTGTTCATGCCCGACTACGGCACCGCCCGTTGCGATTTCCCCGGCGCCGATGCACGTACCCTCTATCGCTCGATCCGCCAATTGCTGGCGCTGCCGCCGCAGACCCGGCTGTTCATGTGCCATGACTACCTGCCGGGCGGCCGCGAACTGCGCTACATGACCACAGTGGCCGAACAGCGCGCGGACAATATCCATATCCACGAGGGCATCGACGAAGACCACTTCGTCAGCATGCGCGAGGCCCGCGACGCCACCCTCGACATGCCGGTGCTGATGCTGCCGGCGGTGCAGGTCAACATGCGCAGCGGCCACCTGCCCGAGCCGCAAGACAACGGCGTGCGCTACCTGAAGATTCCGCTCAATGCCCTCTGAACCAGGACCCGACACCATGTCTTCGACTGCCGTTTCCCATCACCAGATCCTGATCGTCGGCGCCGGCGCAGCCGGTATCGCCGTAGCCTCCAGCCTGCTGGCCCGAGCGCCGGACCTGGATATCGCAATTATCGACCCGGCCGACACCCACTATTACCAACCCGGCTGGACCATGGTCGGCGCCGGGGTATTTCGCCCCGAGTCGACCGCCCGGCCCATGGCCACGCTGATTCCCCGTGGCGTGCGCTGGATCAAGGCAGCGGTCAGCGCCTTCGGCCCCCACGGCCACGAAGTGGTCCTTACCGACCAGAGCCGGGTCGGCTACGAACAGTTGATCGTCTGCCCCGGCCTGAAACTCGACTGGGCGGCCATCGACGGCCTCGAAGCGACCCTCGGGCGCAATGGCGTGACGTCCAACTACCGCTACGACCTCGCGCCCTATACCTGGAAGCTGGTGCAGGCACTCAAGGAAGGCGAGGCCCTGTTCAGCCAGCCGCCGATGCCGATCAAATGTGCCGGTGCGCCACAAAAAGCCCTGTACCTGTCCTGTGATCACTGGCTCAAGGCCGGGCGTCTGGAGCAGATCAATGCGCGCTTCTTCAACGCCGGCGCGGTGCTGTTCGGCGTGGCCGACTATGTGCCGGCGCTGATGGAATATATCCACAAATACGCGGTTGACCTGCAATTCGGCCACAGCCTGGTGGCGGTCAACGGCCCGGCCAAACAGGCGACCTTCGCCCGCACCCTGGCCGATGGCACCCGGGAAACCCTGGTCCGCTCGTTCGACATGCTGCATGTGGTGCCGCCGCAAGTGGCCCCAGACTTTATCCGGGCAAGCCCGCTGGCCGACGCGGCCGGCTGGGTCGATGTCGATCCAGCCACCCTGCAACACCGACAGTTCGCCAATATCCACGGTCTGGGCGACGTGACCAATACCAGCAATGCCAAGACCGCCGCCGCCGCGCGCAAGCAGGCGCCGGTGGTGGCGAACAACGTGCTGGTGGCCCTCGGGCGTTTGTCCCGGCAAGCCAGCTACGACGGTTATGGCTCCTGCCCACTGACCGTGGAGCGCGGCAAAATCGTCCTCGCCGAATTCACCTACGGCGGCAAGCTGGCCCCGACGTTCGCCCCCTGGCTGCTGGACGGACGCAAACCGACGCGCCTGGCCTGGTGGTTGAAGGAACGGATCCTGCCGCCGTTGTACTGGCGCGGCATGCTCAAGGGCCGGGAATGGTTGGCGCGGCCAACATTGACGGCGGCCAGAACGCAACCATGAACGAACATCTGTTGCTGGGGGCGGGACTGGGCACGCTGATTGGTGCGATCCTGGCTCTGACCGGGGCCGGTGGTGGCATCCTCGCGGTGCCGTTGCTGGTGTTCGGGCTAGGCTTGTCGATGGCCGAGGCGGCGCCCATCGGCTTGCTCGCGGTGGGCCTGGCGGCGAGTGTCGGGGCCTTGCTCGGCTTGCGCCAGGGCATTGTCCGCTATCGCGCGGCGGCCTATATCGCCGGGGTTGGCGTGCTGCTCACCCCCCTGGGCCTGTGGCTCGCCCATCACCTGCCCAACGAGCCGCTGGCCCTGGGGTTTGCCGCGGTGATGGTCTATGCCTGCGCTCGGATCTTCCTCAAGGCCCGCAAGGAGTTGCAACACGGGCATCCGGCGTCGCGACCGGGTTTTCAGCCATGCGTGCTGAATCCCCTGCAAGGCCGGTTGCGCTGGACCCTGCCCTGCGCCCGAGCGCTGACCGTCACCGGCATGCTCTCGGGATTGTTATCGGGGTTGCTCGGGGTCGGTGGTGGTTTTGTTATCATCCCGGCGCTGACTCGCTACAGCAACCTGGACAGCAAGAGCATTGTTGCCACGTCCCTGGCGGTGATCGCCCTGGTGTCGCTGGGCAGCGTGCTCACGGCGACACTGTCCGGGGCGATGCACTGGTCAGTGGGTGGGCCGTTTGCGGCGGGGGCGGTGCTGGGGTTGGTACTCGGACTCCAGGTCGCCAGGTATCTGGCCGGACCGCGGTTGCAGCAACTGTTCGCCCTGGTCGGGGTGATCGCGGCGCTGCTGCTAGCATTGGCGGCACTGGGGATTTCGTTCTAAACCATAGGCTTTTGGCGAGCTCGAGGACCTCTTCGCGGCGGTCCGGCGTCCCGGTGAATCCTGCTCCCACAATGTTTGGTGTCAAACTGAAAGCTCGCATACGACCGAAGATCCAATGTGGGAGCGGAGCTTGCCCGCGAAGCTTTTGGCGACCTCAAGGGCTCCATCGCCGGCAAGCCGGGCGCCTACGGGTCAGCGGGCAGCCTTCGAGCCGATATTTTATTCCACCGGCAGCTTGCGGAACCCCACCGCCAGACGGTTCCAGCTGTTGATGGTATTGATCGCCAGGGTCAGGTCGACCATTTCCTTCGGGCTGAACTCGGCGCTCAGCAAGGCGTAGTCCTCATCCGGCGCATGGGTCTGGGAAATCTGCGTCAACGCCTCGGTCCAGGCGATTGCAGCACGTTCACGCGGGGTGAAGAACGGCGTCTCACGCCAGACCGACAGACAGTGCAGACGACGTTCGGTCTCACCGAGCTTGCGTGCATCTGTGGTGTGCATATCGACGCAAAAGGCACAGCCATTGATCTGCGAGGAACGCAGCTTGACCAGTTCGACCAGCGACTGCTCCAACAGCAGTTTGCTCACCGCACTTTCAAGCGCCAGCATGGCTTTGATGGCATCGGGCGAAGCCGTGTAGAAATCGACACGAACACTCCCCTGCCGAGCCCCGATATGGAATTGCACATCAGCCTCAACGGTACTCGCGACCTGGCGAAACAGATCACCGAACAGCTGCGCGAGGCCATTTCCCGGCATATCGGTTTCTCCCGTGGGGTCCGCTGCAGCAGCGATGACCTGCTGGTGACCAATGGCGCACAACAGGCCCTCGACCTGGTTGCCCGGGTGCTGGTGGAGCCGGCTTGCACGGTGGTGGTGGAAGACCCCGGCTACCCGCCGGCGCGCCTGCTGTGGCAGATGACCTAACAGCGGCGTGATGGCATCAGTCACGCGCCAGCACGTTGATGATTGGGCAGGTCGCAGGGTTGTCGCCGGTATTGCATTGCAATACCAAGCCCCTCAGCGCCTGCCGCATGGCCGCGAGGTCTGCCATCTTCTGCTCGATAACAACCAGCTTGCGCTCGGCCAGCGCCCGCGTCTCGTTACAAGCATATGCCGCGTCGAGGGTGAGCAACGCAGCCACTTCATCCAGGGTAAACCCCAACGCCTGCGCTCGCTTGATGAAGCGCACGCGCTTGGCCAGTTCCTGCGCGTAACGTCGATGACCGCCCAGCGGCTTGGGCGGCTCGTCCAGCAAGCCACGCCGCTGGTAGTAGCGGATGGTCTCGATGTTCACCCCGGCCGCTTCCGCCAGCTTGCCAATGGTCATTTCAGTTGCCATCACATTTTCCTTGATTCCGTACTCAGGTACGGGATTTAGAGTAGCACTTGGGCAAACGGACTCAAGGAAATCGGCATGCGACAACTCACCGGAAAAGGCTCGCTGATCGCGGGTGTGCTGGCCGCTCTCGGCGCGTCGCTGTGCTGTGTCGGGCCGCTCGTGCTGCTGGGCCTGTTGGCCGTGCCGTGGCTGGCCCCGTTGTTCTACTGAAAGGAAATTCCCATGCGCAAACTGCTGATTGCTCTACTGGCCAGCATGCCCCTCGCGGCGCTGGCCGCCACCCCGGAAACTGTCACGCTGGCAGTGCAGAACATGACGTGCCCTGTGTGTCCGTTCACGGTCAGGAAGTCGCTGGAAAAGATTCCCGGCGTCAGCGCGGTCAAGGTCGATTTCGAGAAAAAGACCGCCACCGTCCTCTATGACCCCGACAAGGCCCAGCCAGAGGCGTTGACCCAGGCGACAACGAACGCGGGCTACCCCTCCAACGTACAGAAGTGATGCCCCTATGAACGCCGTCATTCTCGAATCCGTGCTGACCTGCCCGCACTGCGGTCATATCCAGCAGGAAACCATGCCCACCGACGCCTGCCAGTACTACTACGAGTGTCCGAGCTGCAAGGTATTGCTGCGCCCCACCCCTGGCGACTGCTGCGTATTCTGTTCGTTCGCCTCGGTGCCGTGTCCGCCGATCCAGCAACAGCGTGGGTGCTGCGACGGTTAGGTCCGCGGGATGCAGCGCCAGGTCGACGAGCAACCTGAGCCGGCGTCCGCAATGCACACAGCAACCACGCTTCAGACTTGGGTTTCGGCAACATGGGAACACCCAGCAAAGAGTCCCCGTCCTCAAAACCGTTGAGCATGGATTTCCATTTGTCCCGCCATTCACCACGCCCCGAAGACTGCGTTCCATCTGCATCCCGGAACAGCACAGGCACCACCGTATCCTCAGACTCTCGCGCCAGCTCACCGGCTTTGAGCGCGAGACGCCGAGCGTTCTCGTAGTAGTAACCGGTTTCCTTGGCTGTGCGCTTTCCAGGAACCGATAGTCGGCGTCCACTGTGTTTCGGCTCCACAACCAACAACTCTGTTTTATGAACGAAATGCACAGCCTGAAAGCCGAGCAACGAGTACTGCACAACATCCTCGACCAGCTTGTCCAGAATCAGCGTCATCGGGCCCGGAAAAAACGCGGGCCCCTGCCTGCCTGGCGCCAAGCGACCGATATCGGAAGGGCCTTCTCCACTCACCAGCAACAGCATCCGTGTTACCTCACCATCAGCCGGCCAATTTCCAGGGGAAGGCGAACAAGATCAGTATCGACAAACACCTCCCCCGGCCCCATCACCGTCAACTTTTCCGCGATCGATGGAATGGAAAAGAAAGGAATGACCCGGGTTCTACCGTCTTCGGTCTTGTAGATCAGTTGAACCCCTCGTCGGGCAATATTATCTTCCAGATAATTCAGGATCATCGGGCTGTGGGTCGTCACCATAACCTGTCGATCCAGCCCCACCAGATAATCCAGCAAAAACTCGATGAGTTCGGGGTTTATACCGTTTTCCACCTCATCAAAGAGTATGAAGCCATGCGCCGACAAGGTTTCGGCCAAGATCGCCATCAGGCGCAACATGCCATCGTTCATATGCCGGGCTTGAGTGCTGAAGCTGCCTGAGCTGTAGC
Organism: Pseudomonas sp. GW821-FHT03C07; assembly: GCF_059420925.1. Lineage (NCBI taxonomy): Bacteria > Pseudomonadati > Pseudomonadota > Gammaproteobacteria > Pseudomonadales > Pseudomonadaceae > Pseudomonas > Pseudomonas sp. GW821-FHT03C07. The sequence goes on along the minus strand of NZ_JBWKUQ010000007.1, from coordinate 293,105 downwards.
TTTCCTGTATCCCCAAGGACTTCCAGCCGGAATTGAGGGATTTGAGTTCGATTGACTGAAGGTGGGGGTAGTTTTTCTTCAGCATCGCCACCAGCGCGCTGAGTTGACCGGGACTCAGTTGATGCACGAACGCCGATAGCTGCTCACCGGCAAAACCCAATCCGCCCTGACTACCACGCGCCTGTTTGCGCAAATACTGAGGGGACAGCGCATCCAACGAAGTGATACCAGCGATAAATCGTTTGAACGGTAAAAAGCTTTTTGGCAGCCGCGACTCTTTCAACGCGGAGAGAATGGACCCCTGATACTCAAATTCAATGGGCAGCGGAGAGTTGTCTCTACCACTACCGTGAACACTCGTTTCATGAATAGAAAACCGGCCATCTGAAACGCGTATCGCATCTTGATCAACGATCCACGACTCTTCGGTGCAGCGTAATAATGTCCGATTGAAGCTGCCATTCCACGTTGCCAGCTTACCGGCAAACTCACACTTGATCTCAAAGCTGATCCAGCGACTTGAAATTATCGATCCAGAACTCACGAAGACGTATGCCGCCCTCAAGCGGGAGGACATCCTCCGATCGTTCATTGTCGATATCGCGCTCACCCGTCATGACTGTTCCTTGATCTGAATCGCGGCCAAAAGCGGTCAATATAGGTCAGCAGAGCTGACCTCTCAAGCTGATTGACTGCTTCATTCTGTAACACCGGCAGATAGTATCGTCACTCAGTGCTCAATCACGGTGAAGCGCTAGGTCCGACTGCGCAACCACTGCATGAACCCGCGTTTTTCCGCCGGCTTGGGCACTTCGCGGGTGAAGTTCTGCACCGCGCTCAAGCGCCGGTCGAGCAGGTTTTTCATGGCCTCGCCGATGTCGTGCCGGGCTTCCAGACACGGCTTGAGGTACTCGTTTTCAATGCGGTACAACACGCAGTCGGTCTTGGCGGTGAAATCCGCCACCACCGCCTTGTCGGCCAGCACCCCGGCCTCGCCGATCACCTCGCCCGGTCCCATGCGCCCGGCCTCCATCGGCACGCCGCCGCGCAACAGCGTCACCGAGACCACCCCCGACTCGATGATGAACAGATGATCGCTGACCTCGCCCCGCGCCATGATCTCGCTGCCAGCACGGAACGTCTGCGCCTGCATGTTCTCGCTGAACGTGTCCTTCTCCTCCGAACGCAAGGTGGAGAAAATCGAAGAGCTTTCCAACAAGCGTCGCGGCCGCGATAAATTCACCGGGAGCGTACTCTCCCCGCTGGACAGCAGGCTCACACCCGACGCGCGCAGGTGTCGGAATGCCAGGTCGTAGAGCTGATTGCGCACTTCACGCTTCTCGCCCATGGACACCACAAAACCGCTGATTTCATATTCAGCACCCTCGGCGCTGGAGCTTTTCAGCGTCACGCAAGGCGCCGGGGTCGGCAGCAAGGCACGACAGCCGAGCATCGCGCGCTCCAGGGCATCGATCACCACCTGGGGCCGGGAATGCGGACTGACCTGCACGCTGATGGACAGGCCATGCATATCGCTGGGGCGGCTGAAGTTGACGATCTTGGCCTTGGCCGCGAGGGAGTTGGGCACCACCGCCATGCTGCCCTGGGAGGTCTGCAAGCGGGTGGCGCGCCAATCGATATCGATAACCCGGCCTTCGGTGCCATCGATGGACACCCAATCGTCGACCTGATAAGGCTTGGTCGCATTCAGGACAATCCCGGAAAACACGTCGCTCAACGTGCTCTGCAAGGCCAGGCCGACAATGATCGCCAGGGCCCCGGACGTCGCCAGCACCCCCTTGACCGGCAGGTCGAGCACATAGGCCGCCGCCGCGACAATGGCGATCAGGAAGATGATCGCCCCGAGCACATCCTGCACCAACCGCCCGGCATGCCCGACCCGCTGCATCATCACCGTGCCGAGCAGGACCGTCAGGCTCCGCGCGCCGAACAACCACCAGCCAATCTGCAAGCCGGTGGCCGCCAGGTGCCGGGGGATGTCATCCGGCCAGGGCGCGGTCTGCAACGGGTTCATGCCTTCGTTGAACAGCAGCAGGCTGAACAGCGAGAACACCGTCAGGCGCACCGCCAGTTTCCAGGTGTCGCTTTTGCTGCCCATCAGGTGCCACAACAACAAATCGACCACGATCAGCAGAAAAGCGCAGGACAAGGGATGTTCAGACAACAGGTCAAGCATCGAGCCACTCCATGAAAAAAACCGTCGGCGCGGCGAAGATCGCACAGAACGGCGTCATGGAGTTATAGCTTTATATTCGTGGCGGCGGAGCGGCCCTCGGGGAACCAGGACCGCTTGACCACGTCAGTCGTGCATCTGCCCGAAACGACCCGCCTGGAAGTCAGCAAAGGCCTGCTGGATCTCGGCTTCGCTGTTCATCACAAAGGGGCCGTGGCCGACAATCGGCTCGTCGATCGGCTCGCCGCTGAGCAGCAATACCATCGCATCGATATCGGCGTGCAACGACACTTCTCGACCGCTCCGCTCGAACACGACCAACTGCCCCGGTTGCGCCAATTGCTCGCCATTGACCCGCACGCTGCCGCGCAGGACTACCAGTACCGTGCTGCGACCTTCATGCAGGTCCAGCGCCAGGGTTTTCCCGCCGGCCAGGCGGATATCCCACACATCCATCGGCGTGAAAGTCCGCGCCGGCCCCTGCTGGCCGTCGAACTCGCCGGCGATCAGGCGCAGGCTACCGGCCTGGTCCTTGAGGGCGATCCGCGGAATATCGCGGTCGAGAATGCCCTGGTAACCGGCCGCCGCCGACTTGTCCCGGGCCGGCAGGTTGACCCACAACTGAACCATTTCCAGCCGCCCGCCGCGCTTGGCGAAGGCTTCGGAATGAAACTCCTCGTGGATGATCCCCGCGGCGGCGGTCATCCATTGCACGTCGCCCGGGCCGATCACGCCGCCGGCCCCGGTGGAGTCGCGGTGCTCCACTTCACCGTCATAGACGATAGTCACGGTTTCAAACCCGCGATGAGGGTGCTGACCGACACCACGGCGCTGCGTGGTCGGGGTGAAATCGGCCGGTCCCGCGTGGTCCAGCATCAGGAACGGGCTGATGTGCTGGCCCAGGTTGTCATAGGAAAACAGCGTGCGCACCGGAAAGCCGTCGCCGACCCAATGACCCCTGGGGCTGGTGTAGAGACCAAGAATCTTTTTCATGGGTACCTCCATCAATATAAGGCACAGCTTAGATTCAACCGATATTTGGCGCTAGACGGCGAAAAACAGCTTCATCGTTCTACTGTCAGGACGACCCTCCACGAATCCGCGGGATGCTGGATTAATTTATATTTCGGACATAATATGGATTTAAATATTACGCCCGTAATTTTTTAACTAATCAGGAGCCGCCCATGCAGACCCCCAACCGCGACGTCACCCTGGCCCAATGGATCGCCGAGGAGCAGGCCATGCGCGAGCGCCTGCAAGGCCCTGGCAGCCTGACCCTGGCCGAGGTCAGCCAACTGACCCCGGCGGAGTTCTTCAACGGCATCGGTAGCGGCGAACTGCCCTCGCCGCCGATCGGCAGCTTGCTGGACTTTATCCCCATCGAATGGTCCGAGGGGCGCTTCGTCTTCCAGGGCACCCCGGACACCCGCCACTACAACCCGCTGGGCAGCGTCCATGGCGGCTATGCCGCGACCTTGCTCGACTCGTGCATGGGCTGCGCCATCCATACGCGCCTGCAAAAAGGCCAGGGCTATACCACCCTGGACCTGCGTATCAGCTATGTCCGGGCCCTGACCGGCAGCAGCGGACCGATCCGCGCCGAGGGCACGATCGTCCACCTCGGGCGCTCCACCGCACTGGCCGAAGGGCGGATCTATGACGTCGATGGCCGGCTTTATGCCACCGGTTCCACCACCTGCATGATCCTTCAACCGCGCGGCTGAGAGATCACCGCCCCTCCCTGTAGGAGCCAGCTTACTGGCGATAGCGCTCTTGAGGACACCATCGCTGCGGCGCGGCGTCCCGACAAGCCAGCTCCAAGGTGAGGTGACGTCCAATTAAATTACAGTCATCATTCAATACAGCAGGAGTTTCGCCATGACCTCCATCGTGATCGCCGGTTACGCCCGGTCCCCCTTCCAGTTCGCGAAAAAAGGCGCGCTGACCGATATCCGCCCCGACGACCTCGCCGCCCAGGTGCTGCGCGGCCTGGTGGATAAACTCGATGTCGATCCCGCCGACCTTGAAGATCTGGTCATGGGTTGCGCCTACCCGGAAGCCGAGCAAGGCATGAATATCGCCCGCATCGCCAGTTTCCGCGCCGGCTTCCCCGACAGCCTCGGCGGCGCGACGATCAACCGCTTCTGCGGCTCGTCCATGAGCGCCGTGCACTACGCCGCCGGGCAGATCCTGCTGGGAGCCGGCGACGCCTTCCTCTGCGCCGGGGTGGAATCCATGACCCGGGTGCCCATGGGCGGTTTCAATATCTCGCCGAACCCGACGCTGATGCGCGACCACCCCGAGGTGTACATGCCCATGGGCTACACCGCCGAAGAAGTTGCGCGCCGTTATGGCATCGGCCGGGCCGAGCAGGAAAGCCTGGCGGTCGAGTCCCATGCCAAGGCTACCCAGGCTCGCGAACTGGGCCACCTGGCCGAGGAAATCATCGCCATCCAGACGCCGAATGGCTGGGTCAACGAAGATGGCTGCATTCGCCCGGGCACCAGCCTCGAAGGCCTCGGCGGATTGAAACCGGCGTTCGACGGCAGCGTCACCGCCGGTACCGCCTCGCCCTTGACCGATGGCAGCGCCGCCGTGCTGGTGTGCAGCGAAACCTTCGCCCGCGAGCGGGGCTTGCCGATCCTGGCACGGATCAAGGCCGTCGCGGTGGCCGGTTGCGCCCCGGAGATCATGGGCATGGGCCCGGTCCACGCGACCCGCAAGGTGCTGCAACGGGCCGGCTTGCAGATCGGCGATATCGACCTGGTGGAAATCAACGAAGCCTTTGCCAGCCAGTCCCTGGCCTGCCTGCGTGAACTCGATCTGGACCGTGGCCGGATCAATCTCGACGGCGGCGCCCTGGCCATCGGTCATCCCCTCGGGGCCACCGGCGCGCGTATTACCGGCAAGGCCGCCGCACTGCTGCGGCGCACCGGCGGGCGCTATGCCATTGCCACGCAATGCATTGCCGGCGGCCAGGGTATAGCGACACTGCTTGAGGCCGTAGAGTCCTGAACTAACGGGGCACCGCCTCAGATCAACTGGTTGCGCTTGGCGAACTCCGCCAGCGCCACCACCGATTTCAGATTGAGCTTGTCGATCAGGCGGGTCTTGTAGGTGCTGACCGTCTTGTCGCTGAGCAACATCAGTTCGCTGATGTCCTTGTTCTTCATCCCCCGGGCGAGGTAGCGCAGGATGCTCAGTTCGCGGTTGCTCAGACTGTCGATCAGCACCGGTTCCGAAACGCTGGCGCCTTGGCCTTGAGCGTGCCCTTCCAGACGCGGAAAGAAGCTCTTGTTGAGCATGACCGCCTGGATCGCCAGGCGCAGTTCGATCAATTCGGCGGTCTTGGAGATATAACCCATGGCGCCGGCGCGCATGCAGCGCTCGGAGTAGAACTCCGGCGCCTGTTCGGTGAGCACCACCAGCTTGCTCGGCAGGTGCAGGTCGGTGAGCCGTTTGATCGCCTCCAGGCCATCGAGCCGGGGGATATTGAGGTCCATGACAATCAGCTCCGGCGACAACTCCCGCGCAAATTGCACCGCATCGACGCCATTATCGGCCTCGGCGACGACCTTGAACCCCTCCTTTTCCAGCAAGACCTTGATGGCCATGCGAATGAACGGGTGATCGTCAACTATCAGGGCTGTGCGCATTACAAATCCTCAAGAAGTACGCCAGCCACTGCTTGAGACGGGAACGTGCTTGCATCGAAAAAAATGGAGGGAAATAGCGAAATACAGTATAGGAAAACTCTCAATTTCTGCTGTGGCTGGGCGGTGGGCAGGCGGCCATTTCGGCCTGTGGCTGTCATGTTCAGGGTATGAGGGCTGAACAAGGTCGGCCACTTTAGCGGGAGGTCTCAGGAGCATCTGTAGGGAAAATCCCAAGATACTCGTCGCTTCCAGGAAGCTTGCACTTGTCGCGCAGCGTAGGGCTCCGGCTGGGCGGTGCCCGCGAAGGTGTCGTCAGTCGGTGGTACTTGGGCTCCAGAACGCCTGCTGCACCATGCTCGAGGTCGACAGCCGCGCCACCAGCGCATCGAGTTCGTCGCCGTCCACCGAGGTGATCGCCAGGGTCGCTTCGATTTCCACTTCCTCGTCGCCGAAAGGCCGCACCTCGACGTCGCTGGCCGGGTAGTTGCTGCGCTCCAGCTCCTTTTCCAGCAACGACAGTACGGTCTTCTGCTGAGCCCGCCGGACGATCAGGTAGATGTCAGCGCGCGCCGCTCAGTTGGCCTCCCACTGACGCATCCGCATGCGAGCTTGTTTCATGGCATTGACGATGTGTTTTTCCACCAGGCTGCGGGAAATGCCCAGACGCTCGGCGCCCTGACCACCTACAAATTCCCCCGTCTCTGGGTAAGGCCCTCCCGAGGTCCACTCTGGGAATTGAACCGTCGCACCAGTGGCCCTGTGCGCTGTGGGATTTTATCCAGAACTACATGGATGCCCGCAACCCGCTACCCGATCTACCGCGCTACGAGGAATACCGCCACCTCGACCCCACCACCGCCGATTACGACCGCCTCTACGCCCGCCCGCCACGCCTGTGGATCGACATGGGCGACGAGCTGTTCAAGGCCTACGTCCAGGACATGCTGATTCGCATCGACAACATCACCACCCTGCAACGCCCCAACCGAATGGCCCGTCATGTGGAGTATGTCGATTGAGGCTTGAGCGAGACGTAACGAGTATCAGCACTTGCTCTGGGTCGAGCAGGCGGGAAAATAACAAATTTACCTAAGTCGAATGGGATCAACCTTGATGACCAAAACCCTGTGCCCGCACGCGGATGCGTGCGGGCTTTGTGTTCTGGAAACGCACCAGCACCGCCAGGATTTACACCCGGGCGACGCTTTGCATCAGGCGTTTTTCAGCAGAGAGGCTTCAGACCGCCCGCAACGGCATGGTCAGCTCGACCCGCAGCCCGTCGGGACGGCTGTCGAAGTGCAGCACGCAGCCGCAACGCTGGACTATGGCGTTGACAATCGCCAGCCCCAGACCGCAACCGCTGCTCGTGCTGTTCCGCCAGAAGCGCTGGGTCAGGTGTTGCAGATCGTCCGGGGCGATGCCCGGGCCATGGTCGCGCACCTGGAAGCGCACGCGGTTACCGATGGTTTCTATATTCAATTCCACCGGGGCATCGCCCGGGGTGTGACGCAGGGCGTTGTCCAGCAGGTTGCGCAAGGCGGCGATGGACAGGGTCGAGGGCATTTCCAGCGGGGCCGCGGAGAAGTTTTCCGCGAGGTGCAAGGCGATCCGGCCACGGTCGCCATTGGCCGAATCCTGGATTGCCAGGCGCGCCACCTGCTCGGCATTGCACTGCACGCCGTCGTCGAACGACAGGCTGCCCTCGACCCGCGCCAGCAGCAGCAACTGCTCGAGGGTCCGATGCAGGCGGTCGGCACCAGCCTCGGCGTGGGCCAGGGACTGGTCACGGGCCGCGCCTTCGGTCATGCGAGCCACTTGCAGGTGGGTCTTGATCGCGGTCAGCGGGCTGCGCAGTTCGTGGGCGGCATCGCCGGTCAGGCGGCGCTCGCGCTCGATGGTCTTGCCGATGCGCTGGAACAGTTGGTTCTGGGTGTCCAGCAGCGGCTGCAATTCACGGGGCAGCGGCTGTACCTGCAAGGGTTCCAGGGAATCGGCGCTGCGCCGCATCAAGGCGTCGCGCATACGGTTGAGCGGCGCCAGGCCCTGGCCGATCCCCAGCCACAGCAGGCACAGGCACCCCACCAGGGCCACGCCGACCGGCACCGAGGCCGCCAGCAGCACCGAAAGGTTCAACGCCTCGCGCTCCACCTGGCGGTCGGCGGTGGTGATGTGCACATCGCCGCGCACCAGGGTGAAGCTGCGCCAGGGCGCGCCGTCGATCATCTGGTCATGGAAACCGGCGGTCTGGTCGTCCAGGGCCTGCTCCGGGTTATTGTGGCTGCGGGCCAGGATCTCGCCGCGCAGGGAGCTGACCTGGCAGGCCATGCCACCAGGAATATTAAGCTGTTCAGCACTGAAATGCGTACCGTCGCCCTTGCTCGAAATCGGCGGCAGTTGTTCCAGCAACCCGGCGACCATCCGCGCCGAGGCCACCAACCGCTGGTCGAGGGAAAACATCATCTGGTGCCGCAGGTCGCTGAGCATCCAGGTCGCGGCCAGGGCCCAGATCAGGATGAATGCCGCGCCGATGGTCAGGCTCAGGCGCAAACGCAGGCTCATCATGACGCGGCGTCCTCGTTACCCGCCGGGCCCAGTCGATAGCCCAGGCCGCGAACGGTCTCGACGATGCCGTTGCCCAACTTGCGGCGCAGGTGGTGGATATGCACGTTCAAGGCATTACTCTCCAGCTCGTCGCTGAAGCCATAGACGCTGTCTTTCAGTTGCTCGCTGGAGAGGACCCGGCCGCGGTTGTGCAGCAGCGCCTGCAGCAGCGCCTGTTCGCGTCGCGAGAGGTCCACCGGCTGACCGCCGAGCAGGGTCACGCGGCTGCTCGGGTCGTAGCTCAGGGCACCGTGCTCGATCAGGTTGACGCTGCGCCCGGCCACGCGCCGCAGCAGGGTTTGCAGGCGGGCGAAGAGTTCGCGCAGGTCGAAGGGCTTGAGCAGATAGTCGTCGGCACCGGCCTGCAGGCCATCGACCCGGTCGGTGACCGAGTCGCGCGCCGTAAGGATCAGCACCGGTATCTCCAGGCCCTTCTGACGCAGTTGCGCCAACAGTTTCAGGCCGTCTTCATCGGGCAGGCCAAGGTCAAGTACCATCACATCGAATTCCGCGGCGCGCAACATGGCCCGCGCGGCCGCGGCGCTGGCGACATGCTCGACGGTCATGCCCTGGGCGGTCAGACCGGCCTTGATGCCGCTGGCGATCAGCTCGTCGTCTTCGCAAACCAGTACGTGCATGGGGATACCTGCGCAAATGTGTCGATTGGAACGCAAATGGATTAAGCGGCGATTATGCCGCCAATACCCGCAGAATAGTTAGTCGCCGGGAGCGGCGGCGAGGAGGCTCGCGCCCACCGTGAAAACGCCACACAATCTGTAGGCGCCGGCTTGCCGGCGATGAGGCCCTGGAGTCCGGCATTGATCTCAGGGGCGCCATCGCCGGCAAGCCGGCGCCTACAAAAGTCCGTGTACAACCCGGATAAAATCGAGTTAATGATCGGTTAATCGCCTGCTTGCAGGCTTGCCCTACTTGCCACGGTTCTAAGGCTTTTTTATGCGTTGGTTGTTGACCTTTGTTTTTGTCCTTTTCGCAGGCCTGGCCCAAGCCGGTAACGATCCGTTCGCGGTAAAAAAGCCGGATTTCCTGCCCGTCGACAAGGCGTTTACCTTCAGCGCCGAAACCCTGCCCTCCGGGCAAACCCGGCTGTATTGGCAGATCGCCGACGGTTACTACCTCTATCAGAAACGCCTGAAGCTCGACGGCCTCGACCCGACCCAGCGACCCGCGCTGCCCGAGGGCGAGCACCACAGCGACGAGTTCTTCGGCGACCAGCAGGTCTATCGCAGCGAGCTCGAACTGCTGATCCCGGCCGGCGCCAGTGGCAAGGTCAGCGTGGGCTGGCAAGGCTGCGCCGACGCCGGCCTGTGCTACCCGCCGCAAAGCCAGGTTGTCGAGCTGGCCGGTAAAGCCACGGCCGCAACAGCTCAGGGCCAAGGCCCGGCGCAAGATCAATCCCTGGCCGCCAACCTGCAGCACAACACCCTGGGCTGGAGCCTGCTGGCTTTCTTCGGCCTCGGCCTGCTACTGGCCTTCACTCCATGCATGCTGCCGATGCTGCCGATCCTCGCCGGCCTGGTGGTGGGCAGTGGCGCCAGGCCACGGCGTGGTTTAGCCCTGGCCGGCAGCTATGTGATCTGCATGGCGCTGGTGTATGCCGCGCTGGGTATGCTTGCGGCCCTGCTCGGCGGCAACTTGCAAGCGTTGCTGCAACAACCCTGGCTGTTGGGCAGTTTCGCCGCGCTGTTCGTGGTGCTGGCCCTGCCGATGTTCGGTTTCTTCGAACTGCAATTGCCGGCGGCCCTGCGTGATCGCCTGCAACATGCCGGCAGCGGCCGGCGCGGCGGCAGCCTGGTGGGGGCCGGGGTGCTCGGCGCGCTCTCCGGCCTGCTGGTGGGTCCGTGCATGACCGCCCCCCTGGCCGGCGCCCTGCTCTATATCGCCAAGAGCGGCAACATCGTCGAAGGCGGCCTGGTGCTGTTCACCATGGGCATCGGCATGGGCTTGCCGCTGCTGCTGTTGGTGACCGTGGGCAACCGGTTCCTGCCCAAGCCGGGGTCCTGGATGGATCGGGTCAAGGCGGTGTTCGGCTTCCTGTTCCTCGGCACCGCCGTGCTGATGATCCGCCCGGTGGTCAGCGAGTCACTGTGGATCGGCCTGTGGGGCGCGTTGCTGCTGATCGTCGCCTGCTCCTGCGTCTGGCAACAGACCCGGCAGCCAGGCCCCACTGCCCTGCTGAGCACCTGTGCCGGGGTCCTGTTCGGCCTCTGGGGTTCGCTGCTGGTGGTCGGGGCGGCGGGTGGCAGCACCGAGCTGTGGCAACCGTTGCACGTCTATACCGGGGCGGTCGCGGTCAACGGTGCGAGCGCAGCCCACGATGCCTTTGCCACCATCAATGACCCGGCCGTCCTGCAGCGTGAACTGGACACGGCCAAGGCCCGGGGCCAATGGGTGCTGGTGGACTACTACGCCGACTGGTGTGTGTCCTGCAAGATCATGGAGAAACAGGTGTTCGCCCAGGCCGAGGTGCAGGCAGCCCTGGGCGATGTACGGCTGCTGCGCCTGGATGTGACCAACGACAACGCCGCCAGCCGCGAACTGCTCGGCCGTTATGAAGTGCCAGGGCCACCAACCCTGCTGTGGCTCGCACCGGACGGCCAGGAACGTCGGGGCAGCCGGATGACCGGCGAAGTCGACGCCAAGGCTTTTCTCCAGAACTGGAACAGCACACGGAATGCTCGCTGATGCTCACCCTGACCCTCGGTACCTTCGCCCTGTCGATCAACCACCTGCTGTTGCTGCTCGCCCTCGCCCTGGCGACGCTGGTGGGCTGGTGGGTGGCGAAAAGGGGCGGGGAAAACCCGGAGTCGGTGCTGTTCGGACTGTTCATGCTGGCCATGCTCATGGCGCGGATCAGCTTCGTGATCGCCTACTGGGCGTACTTTCGCGACGACCCGTTGCAGATGCTCGACATCCGCGACGGCGGTTTCCTCGCCTGGCCGGGGTTGCTGACGCTGTTGCTGGGCGCCGTATTTTTCTGCTGGCGGCGTCCGGCCCTGCGCCGGCCACTGGGTTTCGGTCTGGGCAGCGGCTTGGCGCTCTGGCTGCTCGCCAGCCTGTCGATGACCCTCTACGAACAAGGCACGCACCTGCCGGAAATCACCCTGCGCAATGCCCAGGGCCAGGAGGTGCAATTGAGCAGCTACCAGGGTGGCCCGCTGGTGATCAACCTCTGGGCCACCTGGTGCCCGCCATGCCGGCGGGAAATGCCGGTGCTGCAAAAAGCCCAGCATGAACGCCAGGACGTGACCTTCCTGTTCGTCAACCAGGCCGAAAGCATGCAGAGCGTCAGCACCTTCCTGATGACCCAGGGCCTGAACCTGAACAACGTGCTGTTCGACGGCAGCGGCAAGCTGGCCCAGAGCGTCGGCTCCATGGCCCTGCCCACCACCCTTTTGTACAACGCCGAAGGCCGCCTGCTCGACACTCACCTGGGCGAGTTGTCCGAGGCCAGCCTGGCCCGGGCCCTGGAAAACTTCGCTCCGCCCAAATCCACTTCGGCCGTACCGGCCACAGCAAGGAAACCGCTATGCCCTTCAACCGCCACCTGCTGAACCTGAGCCTGAGCACCGCACTGGGCGCGTTGCTGCTGCAAGCGCCTGTGTTGCAGGCCGAAGAACTGCCCGCGCCGCTCAAGAGCATCGAAGCCAAGGGCGCGAAAATCGTCGGTAGCTTCGACGCGCCGGGAGGCCTGCGCGGGTATGCCGCCCAGTACCAGAACCGGGGCATGGCGCTGTACCTGACCGCCGATGGCAAAAACGTGATCGCCGGCAACCTGTATGACGCCGACGGCAACGACCTGAGCCAGGCACCGTTGCACAAGCTGGTGTATGCGCCGATGGCCAAGCAGGTCTGGGGGCAGATGGAGAAGAGCAACTGGATCGAGGACGGCAAGAAGGAGGCACCGCGCACCGTCTATCTGTTCAGTGATCCGAACTGCCCGTACTGCAATATGTTCTGGGAACAGGCGCGGCCGTGGGTCGAGTCCGGCAAGGTGCAATTGCGCCACATCATGGTCGGGATTATCCGCGAGGACAGCGCGGCCAAGGCGGCCGCGCTGTTTACCGCCAAGGACCCGCAACTGGCCTTGCATGACCATGAAAAAGCCGGCAAGGGCAGCAAGCTCAAGCCGCTGGCGACGATTCCGGCGGATATCCAGGCCAAGCTCGATGCCAACATGAAGCTGATGGAAGACCTGGAACTGTCGGCTACACCGGCGATTTTCTATCTCGATGAAAATGGCGACCTGCAGCAGCAACAGGGCGCGCCGTCACCGGACAAGCTGCTGAAGATTCTCGGGCCGAAGTGATTCGCGCACAGGCATCGGCGAGCCGAGCCTGACGCCATTTTTTGCACCGAAACACCGTACCTGTAGGAGCCGGCTTGCCGGCGATAAGCCCCCTGAGTTCGGCATTGATCTCCAGGCGTCATCGCTGGCAAGCCAGCTAGGGGGTTATTGACCCGCCACCGGAGCCGCCACCGGCATCACCGTGATGCGATAGGGCTGGAAAATTTTCAGCAGTTCGCCGTTGTCGTGCAGGCGCTGCAACAGTTTGCCGAAGGCCTCGCTGCTGATGGGCGCCTGCGGACGCAGGATCGCGTAGTGGTGATAGACCTGATCGATACGCTCGGAGATCAACAGTTCCTTGGCCACATCCGGGTTGCGGATCAGGTAATCGGACAGGTAGGAACGGGTTACCAGAGCGATATCGGCCCGCCCGCGCAGCACCATCAGCAGGTTGGCATCATGGGAGTAGGTCAGGGTGGCGTTGTAGGTGTCGGCGAGGAACTTGGGCTCGGCGTTGAAGTTGGCGAACTCATAGTGATAACCGCTGAACAGGGCCAGGCGCTTGCCCTTGAGATCGGCAAAATAGCTTTCGTCGCGGCCCGGCTCGCGCTCGGCGACAAACACCTCGGCATCCTCCAGGCCCATGTCCACCGCGGTGTGCGGGATCTCCTGCCAACCCCAGGCCGGATTCTCGAAAATCGCCATGTCAGTCCGGCCCTGCTGCAGATCGCCGAAGCGGCGCGGAATCGAGGTCGGCACCAGGCTGAATTGGTAGTCGCTCTGCAGCTTGTTCAAAGCCTCGGCCAGTTGCGGCAACAGACCGGTATCAGCACCCTGCTCGGGTCGGATGGTGTAGGGCGGGAAATGCGCGGCGCCGATTCGAACCAGTTGGGCCGCCGAAACCGGCAGGACCACCAGCGCCGAGAGCGCCAACAACAGGATCAGGGAAACCGTGCGCGCTGGCAGGACGTTCAAAGGCACACACCTCAGGAGAAAAATCGTTACATCAAACTAGGCGGTTTTCCCAACTTAGACAACTTTCCGCCCGTTAATTAATGACTTGCGCAGCAATCTCATGAGTCTTTGAGAATCAACATCAACGCCTCTTCGGCCAGTTGATCCAGCGTCAGGCTGCCCTGGGGGCGAAACCAGGTGGTGGTCCAGGACAAGGCGCCGGTCAGGAAGCGCCGGGTGATAAACACGTCGCCCTTGATATAGCCGGCATCGTGGGCTTCGCCCAGCACCTGGAGCCAGATCTGCTCGTAGAGATCGCGCAACGCCAGGACCTTGGCCTGCCCTTGCTCGGACAATGAGCGCCATTCATAGACCAGCACCGCCATGGCTTCACCAGTGCCCCCCATGATCGACTGCAACTCACAGCGGATCAGCGCCAGCACCCGTTCGCGCAGGCTGCCGGCTTCGGCCAGCGACGCGCGCATCAGGGCGGTGTTATAGACAATAGTCTCCTCCATCACCGCACGCAGGATTTCATCCTTGCTTTTGAAGTGATGGAACAGGCTGCCGGACTGAATGCCGATGGCACTGGCCAGATCGCGCACCGTGGTGCGGTCGAAACCCTTGTTGCGAAACAGATGGGCCGCGGTCTGCAGCAGCTTGCCGCGGGCACTGTCCGGATCGGTCAGTTGCCCGGCGCTGACCAGGTCGCGCATGACGCGCTGGGCTTGTTGCTCGTTCACGGCTTTTTCCTCATGACTCTGCTGCATCCCACCTCCCTGCCCACTGTAGAAGGGTGGTTGCGCGCAATTTAAGCCCACAAGGACAGCCAAGCAAGCGCTTGGGGTAAACCGACCGACGGGACTTACAAACCGCCCAGGTGTTTTTCGACAACGTGCCGGTCCCCCAGCGCAACCGCATCGGCCAGGAAGGCGTGGGCTTCATGATGCAGATGTTGCAGTTCCAGGAGGAGCGGCTGTTCGGCGCGGCAAACATGATCAAGGGGCTGGAGGTGATGAAAATCGAGCATCCACTCAAGGCCGGGGTGGCTGGCGTGGTCCGGCGGCTACGGGTTGTCCACGGCGATCAGGTAAAAAACCGCCAGATCCTGCTGGAAGTCGAATAAGCCGCTAGGCGGATCAAGCGCCTTTGGCTACGCTTGTGTCCGACTAGGATGCTGTATTCGGAGCTTGAGATGCCCCACTGGCTGGTGATTGATCTGGAAGCCACAACGGATGATGGGGGCTGGCCGGTGGCCGAGATGGAAATCATCGAAATCGGCGCCACCCTGGTCAACCGTGAAGGCCGCGAGCTGGACCACTTCCAGCGTTTTGTCAGGCCGCTGCGCCGACCGTTGTTGACCCTGTTCTGCCGCGAACTGACCCATATCAGCCAGGCCCAGATCGACAGTGCCGCGCCACTGGGCGAGGTCTGGCCGCTGTTCGAACGCTGGTTGGGCCGGCATCAGGCCCAGCTGGAAGGCTGGGCCAGTTGGGGCGACTACGACCGCCGGCAGTTGGAGCAGGACTGGCGGCAACTGGGCTTGTCCAGCGCCCTGGGCCAGGTGCCGCATATCAACCTCAAGCAGCGCTTCGCCAAGGCGCGGCGCCTGGAACGGCCGCTGGGCCTGAACGGCGCCTTGCAACTGGCCGGGTTGCAATTCAACGGTCAGCAGCACCGGGCGCTGGAGGATGCACGCAACACCGCGCGCCTGCTGCCGTTGAGCCTGCCGAACTAAACACACCTTCCCGGTGGGAGCACTTGTGGGAGCACTTGTGGGAGCACTTGTGGGAGCACTTGTGGGAGCACTTGTGGGAGCGGAGCTTGCCCGCGAAAGGGCCCTCAAGACCGCCAAGAGCTTCGCGGGCAAGCTCCGCTCCCACAGGGCCCCCGTCGCTGACGAAATCTGCAACACCTTTTTCAACAGGTGACGAGGCAAAACGCCTTGGGCATACTGATCGGCCAAATTTTTCAGCTCATTTCGAGGAATCGCCCATGTTTAAAGTCAACGAGTACTTCGACGGCACCGTCAAGTCGATTGCCTTCGCACAAGCCGAAGGCGCCGCCACCATCGGCGTGATGGCCGCGGGCGAATACGAGTTCGGTACCGCCCAGCGCGAGATCATGCACGTGATCTCCGGCTCCCTGACCGTCAAACTGCCCGACAGCAACACCTGGGAAACCTTCGAAACCGGCAGCCAGTTCAACGTGCCGGCCAACAGCAAGTTCCAACTGAAAGTCGCCGTGGACACAGCTTACCTGTGCGAATACCGCTGAAACCGGGCGATATGACACCAGAACGGCGCCTGCGGGCGCCGTTTTTTATGGAGTGCTACTTGGTCGGTTACTTAGACGGTTACTGGGTCGGTCAAGCTTCAGTCGCCGCGTCCCCCGGGACGAATTCCGCGCCCCGCGCATTGAACTGCAACGCCGCCAACCGCGCATACAGCGGGTTGCTCGCGATCAACTCGGCGTGGGTACCAATCGCCACCAGCTTGCCCTGATCCATCACCGCGATCCGGTCGGCGTTCTGCACCGTGGCCAGGCGGTGGGCGATCACCAGGGTGGTGCGGCCCTGCATCAGGCTTGGCAGCGCTTCCTGGATCAAGTGTTCGCTCTGGGCATCGAGGGCGCTGGTGGCTTCGTCCAGCAGCAGGATCGGCGCGTCCACCAACAACGCCCGGGCAATCGCCAGGCGTTGTCGCTGGCCGCCGGACAGCCCCAGGCCGCCATCCCCCAGGTGCGTGCGGTAGCCATCGGGCATTTGCTCGATAAACTCGTGGGCATGGGCGATACGCGCCGCCGCGTGGACCTGGGCGTCGCTGGCCGCCGGGTTGCCATAGCGGATATTTTCCTCGACGCTGCCGAAAAACAGCGCCGGGCTTTGCGAAACCAGCGCAAAACAGCGGCGCAGGTCCTGCGGGTCCAGTTCGGTCAAGGCCTGGCCGTCGAGCAGCAGGCGTCCCTGTTGTGGGTCGTAGAAGCGCAGCAACAGGTCGAACACGGTGGACTTACCCGCCCCCGACGGGCCGACCAGGGCCAGGGTTTCCCCGGCCCTGACCGTCAGGTTCAGACCGTCGATGGCATGGCTGTCCGGGCGCGAGGGGTAGCTGAAGCGCAGATTCTCCAGCACCAGGTTACCGCTGACCCGTTCGGCCAACTTCACCCCACCACCGACCGGCGCGGTAATTTCATTGCTCGACTGCAATAGCTCGCCGATCCGCTCCCCCGCCCCGGCCGCCCGCTGCAACTCACCGATCACCTCGCTGAGGGTACCGAAGGCGCTGCCGACAATCAGGCTGTAGAAGACAAAAGCCGCCAGTTCGCCACCGGAAATCTTCCCGGCCATCACATCCATGCCACCGACCCAGAGCATCACCGCCACCGCGCCCAGCACCAGGACGATCACCAGGGTAATCAGCCAGGCCCGTTGCACAATGCGCTTGCGGGCTGTCTCAAAGGCCTGCTCGACGGTCACGGCAAAGCGCTGTTGGTCCTGAACCTGATGGTTGTAGGCCTGCACGGTCTTGATCTGACCAAGGGTTTCGCTGACGTAGCTACCAACATCGGCAATCCGATCCTGGCTCAGGCGCGACAGGCCGCGCACCCGGCGGCCGAAGATCAGGATCGGCGCCAGCACCAGCGGCAGGGCGACCACCACTATGCTGGTGAGCTTGGGGTTGGTGATAAACAGCAGCACCACCCCGCCAATGACCATCAAGGCATTACGCAGAAACAGTGAGAGCGACGAGCCGATCACCGATTGCAACAGCGTGGTGTCGGCGGTCAGGCGCGACTGGATCTCCGAACTGCGGTTGTTCTCGTAGAACCCCGGATGCAGGTAGATCAGGTGGTTGAACACCTGCCGGCGAATATCCGCCACCACCCGCTCGCCGATCCAGGACACCAGGTAGAAGCGCGCGAAGGTGCCCACCGCCAGGCCCAGGACCAGCAGCATGAACAAGCCGATGGACTGGTTGAGCAACTGCGGCGACTGGGTCATCAAACCCTTGTCCACCAGCAGACGGATGCCCTGGCCCATGGATAGGGTGATGCCGGCGGTGACGATCAGCGCTACCAGGGCACCAAGCGCCTGCCAGCGATAAGGGGCGACAAAACGACTGGCCAGGCGAATGGCGCGGCGATGGCGTGCAGAGAGCATTGGCAAGGAATCCGTTAGGCGATGAGGACAGAGCCTACACCGAACCGGGAAGGAACTTGTGCAAAACGCAATCAATCGGATTAATTATGACCGTGCATGCTAATCCCTAGAAAGTATTGGTCTAAAGCCTCTCTGGCGGTGACGAACGGTTTCTGTTGCACTGATGCCGTCGCCTTGCTTGTGCCTGTTGTAACAGGCTGGTCATGCGACGCTTATAATCTCTAAATGAACCTGATGACGAAACCTGCGCGAGGAGACAGGCCATGGACTTGCAAAACAGCAGCAACCAGATTCCGGTGATTCGTCCCTGCCCCCAGAAGTTGGGGTGCGCGATTATCGACGCCCAGGGTCGTGAAGTACCGATCACCGAAGAAATGATCCAGAACGCCTGCCGCGAACTGGAACAGCGCTTGGTCAAGCCTGCCGAGCAAGACTGACAGCCCGAACTCCCCCTTGACCCGGCCTTGTTGCCGGGTTTTTTCTGCCTGGGTGATGCGCGCCTACGGGGACCGAGGCAACAGGGTACTTTGCGGTGATACGCAGACTTGTGGGAGCCGGCTTGCCGGCGATGGTGGCCTCACTGACGATGCTTGCCTCAAGGACCTCATCGCCGGCAAGCCGGCTCCTACGAAGAGCAGCGGTATTTCACCTACACCAGCACAGCCCCCAGGGCCAGCACCAGCTTGCGCAGCACTTCATCGTCGCCGTTGATCTTCACCGGCAAGCCTTCGATTTCCCGACGTTCGGGGTAGTTTTTGCGCAGCAGGTCGAACGCGACTTTCTGCTCGGCCACGCTGCCGGTCAGGCTGCGGCGCAAATCCGCATCGTCACGCCGCGGGTCGTAGACACCACGACAGATCATCGCCATCGCCCAGGCCGGGTCGCTGCCGGCATTGAGAGTGACCTGCGCCAACCAGGGCTCGGGCAACAAATCCTCGAGACGGACCTCGGCGGTCTGTCCCAGGAAGGCGCAGAACGCCTGGTAGATCTGCGCGGTCCCGCGTTGCTTGCCGTCGAGGCTGTAACCGGCGATATGCGGCGAGCCCAGCACGCACAAATCGGCCAGGGCGACATCCACTTGCGGTTCCGCCTCCCAGACATCCAGCACCGCCTGCAGGTCGTCACGGGCCAGCAGCACTTCGCGCAGAGCGGCGTTATCTACCACCGGGCCCCGCGCGGCATTGATCAGCCAGGTGCCGGGCTTGAGCTGCTCCAGGCGCTGGCGATCCAGCAAGTGCCAGGTGGGCTGCGCGCCCGTGCGGGTCAAGGGCGTGTGCAGGCTGATCACATCGCACTGCTCGATGATCTGCTCGAGGCTGACATAGTCGCCCCCCTCGGCCGCCTGACGCGGCGGGTCGCAGACCAGGACCTTCCAGCCCAGCCCCCGCAGGACCTTGATCAGCCGCCCGCCGACTTCACCCGCGCCGATCACCCCATAGGTGCGCGCAGTCAGGTCGGCGCCTTCGATTTCCGCCAGGGTCAGCAGGCTACCCAGCACATAATCGACCACCCCGCGGGCATTGCAACCGGGGGCGCTGGACCAGTGAATACCGGCCTGTTCAAAGTAGTCCAGGTCCAGGTGATCGGTGCCGATGGTGCAGGTACCGACGAAGCGTACCGGGCTGCCTTCGAGCAACTCGCGGCTGACCTGGGTCACCGAACGCACCAGCAAGACATCCGCCTCGGCCACCGCCGCCCGGTCGATGCCACGGCCCGGCAAACGGCGGATCTCGCCGAAACCGGCAAAGAAGGCATCGATCAAAGGGATATTTTCGTCGGCAACAATCAGCATGGCAGGCTCCTTGGGCAAGGGCGCAGTGTAGGCGCAGTCAGCGTCCGAGAGCCAGCCAAGCATCAACCCGCTGCACCTTCCTGTGAGCAGGACCTTACAAAGTGTCTACAATCGGGCATTTCCTGACCCTTGCGTCAACAGGTAGAATCGGCGGTTTTTCGCGTCATACCTGGATACCTCATCGGTGAACAGCCTCACTGCAACACCTGACAGCCCACCCCTGAGTCGCCCGGCCCGGGTCCGCCTGGAACTGCGCAACCTGCTGGGCCTGGCCCTGCCGATCATCATTGCCCAGCTGGCGCATACCGCCATGGGCTTCGTTGACGCGGTGATGGCCGGCCGGGTCAGCCCGCGCGATCTGGCGGCGGTGGCGCTGGGCAACTCGATCTGGGTGCCGGTGTTCCTGCTGATGACCGGCATCCTGTTGGCAACCACGCCCAAGGTCGCCCAGCGTTATGGTGCCGGAACCCCCGCCGAGATCGGCCCACTGGTGCGCCAGGCCCTGTGGCTGGCTCTGGTGGTGGGCCTGGCGGCAGGCGTGATCCTCTACAACGCCGAGCCAGTCCTGCACCTGATGAAGGTCGACCCCGAACTGATCGGCCCGTGCATGGACTACCTGCGCGGCATCGGCAGCGGCCTGCCGACAGTGGCGCTCTATCACGTGCTGCGTTGCTGCAGCGACGGCATGGGCCGCACCCGCCCGAGCATGGTCCTGGGCCTCTGTGGGCTGGCACTGAATATTCCACTGAACTACGTGTTCATCTATGGGCACCTCGGCGTGCCGGCCATGGGCGGACCCGGCTGCGGCTGGGCCACGGCGATCGTGATGTGGTGCATGCTGTTCGGCATGGCCGGCTGGGTACGCTGGGCCAAGGTCTATCGACCGAGCCAGTTGTTCAGTCATTTCGACTGGCCGCAGTGGGCGGTGATCAAACGTCTGCTGGACATCGGCCTGCCCATCGGCATCGCGGTGTTCGCCGAGGCCAGTATCTTCTCGGTGATCGCCCTGCTGATCGGCAGCCTCGGCGCCACGGTGGTGGCCGGGCACCAGATCGCCCTGAACATCAGTTCGCTGGTATTCATGATCCCCTATTCCCTGAGCATGGCCATCACCGTACGGGTCGGCCAGGCCCTGGGCCGCGAGCAACCCCGTGAAGCGCGCTTCACCGCTGGGGTTGGAGTGGCCACGGCGCTGGCCTATGGCTGTATGTCGGCGAGCCTGATGCTGCTGTTCCGTGAGCACCTGGCGACCGTCTACACCCATGATCCGCGGGTGATCCAGGTGGCGACCATGCTGATCGTGTATTCGGCGCTGTTCCAGATATCGGACGTGATCCAGGTCACGGCAGCCGGGGCGTTACGCGGCTACCAGGACACCCGGGTGACCATGCTCCTGACGCTGTTCGCCTATTGGGGTATCGGTTTGCCGGTGGGCTACGCCCTCGGCCTGACCGACTGGCTGGGCGCGCCCAGTGGTCCGAGCGGGCTGTGGCAGGGTTTGATCGTGGGGTTATCGTGCGCAGCAGTGATGCTCTCGATCCGCCTGGTGCGCAGTGCGCGCAGGCGGATCCGGATGCATTCGGCGCGGTCTCTGTAATTGGATGGGCTTGCCCGCGAAGGGGCCCTCAAGGCCGCCAAGAGCTTCGCGGGCAAGCTCCGCTCCCACAACAAGCGCTTCGCGTTCCTAATCGAGCTTCTTGCGAATCCAGTACAGGTAGGTACCGGCCTCTTCGCGCTGTTCCACCAGTTCGTGATCAAGGAACACGCAGAACTTGGGAATATCGCGACGGGTCGACGGGTCGGTGGCGATTACCTTGAGCAGGCCACCCGGCGGCAGATCGCGAATGTGCTGGTGCAACATCATCACCGGCTCCGGGCAATTGAGCCCGGTGGCGTCGAGGGTGCCGTCAACGGCGGGGTCGTGGGGTTGGGTCATGCTTCACTCCTGAAACCAGGCCGGCATTATCTAGCTTTTTTCACATCCAGTCGACGCAGGTGGCAGGTCACTTCCTCACGGTCGTGGTACAGCTGCTTGCATCCGATGGCCACCCTGATCCCACGAGCCTTGAAGCCCTCTTCGATACGCTCGAGCAAACGCCGGACTTCGGCGTAGCGCTGCTTCATCGGCAATTTGAGGTTGACCACCGCCTCGCGGCAATGCCCCTCGCCGATCCAGGTTTCCAGCAAGGCGGCGTTACGCGCCGGTTTCTCGACGATATCGCAGACCATCCAGTCCACCGGCTGTTTCGGCTTGAAGGTGAAACCGTCGGCCATCAGGTGCTGGACCAGGCCGGTATCCATCAGGCTTTCGGCCATGGGGCCGTTGTCGATGGCGGTCACCAGCATGCCCCGGTTGACCAGTTGCCAGGTCCAACCACCGGGCGCGGCACCGAGGTCGACGCCGGTCATGTCGCCGTGCAGGCGTTCGTCCCACTGGTCGCGGGGGATAAAGTGGTGCCAGGCCTCTTCCAGCTTGAGGGTCGAGCGGCTCGGCGCGCTCCGGGGGAACTTGAGCCGGGGAATGCCCATCGGCCACATCGCCGAATTGTCCGCCTCGGCCAGGCCGAGGAAAACTTCCCGACCACTCTTGAAGGTCAGTAGCAACCGCGGCTTGTACGCGTCCTCCTGCAGCTTGCCGGCCTGGGTCAGGGCCTTGCGCAGCGGACCTTCGAACTTCTTGCAGAAGTTCGACAGTTCCTTGCCGTCGTTGGTATCGACCACTTCCAGCCAGAGGCTGCCAACGGTCGGCCACGCCGCCAGCTCAGCGAGGATCACGCTGATGCGATCGGTTTCCGGCAGGTCGATAAAACGTCCACGTGCCCATTGCCGGGGAAAAATCAGTTCGGCGAAACGCAAGCCGGCCATCAACCGGCGCGCGCCGTCGTCATCGCTGCAGACGAATTCGGCGCAGGCGCTGTTGGTCTTGGCCTTGGCATAGCCCGGGACGTCCAGGCGCGCGGCGTGCTCGGAAATCTCCGAGCAGACTTCGCCTTCGAAGCCGGGCCGGCAATGCATAAAGAGGGTGTTCATTGGATAACTCCTGGGTCGCCGCTGTGGCGAGGGGGCTTGTCGGAATGCCCCCTCACCACAAACCGGCGCATCATAGCCGAGTTCGGAACCTTGGACCTGCCCATAGAGTCCAGTAATTAGCCAGTTTTCCCAATCGGAGCTAGGTTTAAGGCTCTGTTCGTTCCACCCGGCCCGTGCCGTGCGGGCCTCAAGGAGTCATTTCATGTCTTCCCTCGATAGCCTGAAAACCCTTAAAACCCTGAAGGTAGGCGCCAAGACCTATCACTACTTCAGTCTCCCGGAGGCCGCCAAGTCCCTCGGCAACCTGGACAAGTTGCCGATGTCGCTCAAGGTCCTGCTGGAAAACCTGCTGCGCTGGGAAGACGGCAAGACCGTCACCGGCGCCGACCTCAAGGCCATCGCCGCCTGGCTCAAGACCCGCAGCTCCGACCGGGAAATCCAGTACCGCCCGGCCCGGGTGCTGATGCAGGACTTTACCGGGGTGCCGGCGGTGGTCGACCTGGCCGCCATGCGCGCCGCCGTGGCCAAGGCCGGCGGCGATCCGCAGCGGATCAACCCGCTCTCCCCCGTCGACCTGGTGATCGACCATTCGGTGATGGTCGACAAATTCGCCACTGCGGCGGCTTTCGGCCAGAACGTCGATATCGAAATGCAGCGCAACGGCGAACGCTACGCCTTCCTGCGCTGGGGCCAGAGCGCCTTCGACAATTTCAGCGTGGTGCCGCCGGGTACCGGGATCTGCCACCAGGTCAACCTCGAGTACCTCGGCCGTACCGTCTGGACCAAGGATGAGGACGGCCACACCTACGCCTTCCCCGATACCCTGGTCGGCACCGACTCCCACACCACCATGATCAATGGCCTCGGCGTGCTCGGCTGGGGTGTCGGTGGCATCGAGGCGGAAGCGGCGATGCTCGGCCAGCCAGTGTCGATGCTGATTCCCGAGGTGATCGGCTTCAAGCTCACCGGCAAGCTCAAGGAAGGCATCACCGCCACCGATCTGGTGCTGACCGTGACCCAGATGCTGCGCAAGAAAGGCGTGGTCGGCAAATTTGTCGAGTTCTACGGCGACGGCCTGGCCGAACTGCCCCTGGCGGACCGCGCGACCATCGCCAACATGGCTCCGGAATACGGCGCCACCTGTGGTTTTTTCCCGGTGGACGAGGTGACGCTGGATTACCTGCGCCTGTCCGGCCGGCCGAGCGAAACCGTGCAACTGGTGGAAGCCTACAGCAAGGTCCAGGGCCTGTGGCGGCTGCCGGGCCATGAACCGGCCTTCAGCGACAGCCTGGCCCTGGACATGGCCAGTGTCGCCGCCAGCCTGGCCGGGCCCAAGCGCCCGCAGGACCGGGTATCGCTGCCGGACGTCGCGCAAGCCTTCAGCGACTTCATGGCGCTGCAATTCAAACCGGCGCACAAGGACGAAAGCCGGCTGGAAAGCGAAGGCGGCGGCGGTGTCGCGGTGGGCAATGCGGATATGGTCGGAGAGGCCGACTATAACTACGAGGGCCAGACCTACCGGCTGAAGAATGGCGCCGTGGTCATCGCCGCTATCACCTCCTGCACCAACACCTCCAACCCCAGCGTGATGATGGCCGCCGGCCTGGTGGCGAAAAAAGCCGTGGAAAAAGGCCTCAAACGCAAACCCTGGGTCAAGAGTTCCCTGGCCCCCGGCTCCAAGGTGGTGACCGACTACTACAAGGCCGCCGGCCTGACCCGCTACCTCGACGAACTGGGCTTCGCCCTGGTGGGCTATGGCTGCACCACCTGCATCGGCAACTCCGGGCCGTTGCCCGAGCCGATTGAAAAAGCCATTACCCAGTCCGACCTCACTGTCGCCTCGGTGCTGTCCGGCAACCGCAACTTCGAGGGCCGGGTGCATCCGCTGGTGAAGACCAACTGGCTGGCCTCGCCGCCGCTGGTGGTGGCCTACGCCCTGGCCGGCAGCGTGCGCATCGATATCAGCCGCGAGCCGCTGGGTGAAGACCAGGACGGCAAGCCGGTGTACCTGCGGGATATCTGGCCCAGTCAGAAGGAAATCGCCGACGCGGTGGCCCAGGTCGATACCGCCATGTTCCACAAGGAGTATGCCGAAGTCTTCGCTGGCGACGCGCAGTGGCAGGCGATTGCAGTGCCACAGGCCGCCACCTATGTCTGGCAGAAGGATTCGACCTATATCCAGCATCCACCGTTCTTCGACGATATTGCCGGGCCTCTGCCGGTCATCGAAGATATCCAGGGCGCACGGGTACTGGCCCTGCTCGGCGACTCGGTGACCACCGACCACATCTCCCCCGCCGGCAATATCAAGGCCGACAGCCCGGCCGGCCGTTATCTGCGCGAACAAGGCGTGGAGCCGCGGGACTTCAACTCCTACGGCTCACGTCGCGGCAATCACCAAGTGATGATGCGCGGCACCTTCGCCAATATCCGCATCCGCAATGAAATGCTCGGCGGCGAGGAAGGTGGCAATACTCTCCATGTACCGTCCGGCGAGAAGCTGCCGATCTATGACGCGGCCATGCGCTATCAGCGCGAAGGGACACCACTGGTGGTGATTGCCGGCCAGGAGTACGGCACCGGCTCGAGCCGTGACTGGGCCGCCAAGGGCACCAACCTGCTGGGGGTCAAGGCGGTGATCGCCGAGAGTTTCGAGCGTATCCACCGTTCCAACCTGGTGGGCATGGGCGTGCTGCCGTTGCAGTTCAAGCTCGACCAGAACCGCAAGAGCCTGCAGCTCACCGGCAAGGAAACCTTGAATATCAGCGGGCTGAGCGGCGCCGACCTGCAACCGCGAATGAACCTGACGCTGACCCTGACCCGTGAGGACGGCAGCCAGGAGAAAATCGAGGTGCTGTGCCGGATCGATACCTTGAACGAAGTGGAATACTTCAAGGCCGGGGGGATTCTGCATTATGTCTTGCGGCAGTTGATCGCGTCCTGATCGGCGCACCGCAAGTCGTCTGATAAAGCACCGGCCCCGGCCGGTGCTTTTATGTGGGGGGGACAAGTGTGGTACTCAGGTGCCAATTAAACTCAACGAAATAAGGCGCTACTTTTCGTACACTGCTAGGCTCCAGCCACTGTTGCTGCAAGCCATTCACCTTGAGGTCAAGTCCGCGAACAGTAAGATGCGAGCCGCCCCTCAGTGTTGAAAACCATATTCAATATTTCCCCAACCCTGCCGATATATCGTCAAAGCCTTGCGGATAGAGAAACCATGCGTAATAACCAACCCATAACCCAACGCGAACGCACCTTCCCCGCTCAGCAACGGTTGATTTCCACTACCGACGCCAAAGGCGTGATCACCTACTGCAACGACGCTTTTGTCGAGATCAGTGGCTTTTCCCGCGAAGAACTGATCCGCGCACCGCACAACCTGGTGCGGCACCCGGACGTTCCGGCGGCGGTGTTTGCGCATATGTGGAACACTCTGAAACAAGGCCTGCCATGGATGGGCATTGTCAAGAACCGCTGCAAGACCGGTGACCATTACTGGGTCAACGCCTATGTGACGCCGATTTTCGACGGCAACCAGGTGATCGGCTACGAGTCGGTGCGGGTCAAACCCAGCGCCGAGCAGATCCGCCGCGCCGAGGCGCTGTACCAGCGCATCAACCAGGGCAAGTCGGCCGTGCCGCAGCGCGACAAGTGGCTGCCGGTGCTGCAGGACTGGCTGCCGTTCATCCTGGTCAGCCAGGTCAGCTTCCTGATCGGTGTCTGGCTCAACTCCTACTGGGGCTTCGCCCTCGCCGCGGCGGTCTCGGTACCGCTCGGCCTGTTGGGCCTGGGCTGGCAGCAGCGCGGCCTCAAGCGCCTGTTGCTCCTGGCCGAACAGACCACCTCCGACCCGCTGATCGCGCAAATGTACACCGACAGCCGTGGTGCCCAGGCCCGCCTGGAAATGTCCATCCTCAGCCAGGAAGCACGCCTGAAAACCTGCCTGACGCGCTTGCAGGACACCGCCGAGCACCTGACCAACCAGGCGAAGAAGTCCGACGAACTGGCGCAGAAAAGCTCCACCGGTCTGGATCGTCAGCGCCAGGAAACCGAGCAAGTGGCCACCGCCGTCAATCAGATGGCCGCCACCACCCAGGAAGTCGCCAGCCACGTCCAGCGCACGGCCGATGCCACCCAGGAAGCCAATCGCCTGACCAGTCGCGGCCGCGATATCGCCGGCGAAACCCGCGAGGCCATCGAACGCCTGTCGGTGGTGGTCGGCGAGACCGGCAGCACGGTCACGCAACTGGCCAAGGACAGCGACGAGATCGGCGGCGTGGTCGATGTGATCAAGGGCATTGCCGACCAGACCAACCTGCTGGCCTTGAACGCGGCCATTGAAGCGGCCCGCGCCGGGGAAATGGGTCGTGGTTTCGCGGTGGTCGCCGATGAAGTGCGTCAACTGGCGCAACGCACCAGCGAATCCACCGGCCAGATCCACGCCCTGATCGCCAAGCTGCAACAGACCGCCGGCAACGCCGTGCAAACCATGGACGCCGGCCACCGCCAGGCCCAGGAAGGCGTGGCTCGGGTCATGGAAGCCGACGCGGCGCTGGTGGGGATCAGCGAAGCAGTGGCCAATATCACCGACATGACCACCCAGATCGCCGCCGCCACCGAAGAGCAAAGCTCGGTGGCCGAAGAGATCAGCCGCAATATCAGCACCATCGCGCAACTGGCCGACCAGACCTCGGAACAGGCGCACGACTCGGCGCACTTGAGCGAAGAGCTGACTCGCACGGCCAATACGCAGTATTCATTGGTGGAGCGCTTTAACCGATAATTATTAAAACGTCCTGAAAAACCCGATGATTAATAGTCATCGGGTTTTTTATTATCCAAAGAAAAGTTAATCAACTCTTTTTTTAAAGTAAGAAACTTCCTAAAGCCTATAAGCCTCTCACTGACACAATACACCACCATCAAACCCGACCCTGCAAAACTCTTGACAAGCTCCGGCAGTTACTATTCGTTAAAGCTCTGGCATGACATCGCATAGATAGTTACTACCCACTTGAGACTTTCATGCCTTATTTGCCAGACCCACACGTACCGACGCAAACACTCACAATAATCGGTAAAGCGTCCGACCGTGAAACTACCTGACAACACTCAATTAGATAGCAGGACTATCCTTATGATGGATCTAGTGAACACCCTACAGTCTCGCGTCATGAAAGAGGACCTTATCGCCCCCCGTGTCGAGCAAGCTGCCCCGGAGGACGGGCTGCTGCCTGTCGGCGAGCTTGCCAGGCCCGTCTCGGTCTCCCTGCCGCTCTGGCCGAATGCCAGGCCCGATGACCGCTATCAACTCACCTGGAACAACGCATTGATTGGCGACCCCATTCAACTGACCTCCCCTCTCCAATCCGGTTATATCCTGTATACGCACATCCCCGTCGCCACGCTGGCCGTAGAAGGCCTCTATCAGCTCGGTTACCGGGTCACGACAAGTTCAGGCGAAATATCCTACTTGTCTCAAACCACCCCCCTTATCATTGACCGCAGCCCACCCGGCGGCACTCTTCTCGCCGCCCTTATCCTCCCGACAATCGCCCTCGACGGCCTGAGCAACAATGAACTCGTGGCCCTGGGCAACCAACTCACTGTCACGGTCCCCGGCTACTTCGACATGCAGTGGGGCGATGTTATTCAAAGTTACTGGGGCGAACTGGCCGGCCCTACCCATACCGTACAAGCCGATCAACCCGGTAGCGATAAAGTCCAATTCAGCGTTGATCGAAGTTTCCTCGAACACCTGGGCAACGGCGAGTTCGCCCTCAGCTACAGCATCCGCGATCGCGCCGGCAACACCTCCGTGCGCTCGCAAGCGGTGACGCTCAAATTGCAGTTGCAGCAAGCACCGACCAACCTGCAAGCGCCCCAGGCCCTGCAACTCGACAATGGCCAGGTGCACGACGCCCAGGCCCGCGTCGGCGTGAAGATCGCGGTGCCCACCTACCAGCATGTCGCCATCGGTGACGAAATCTGCGTGCTGTGGAACGGCGAACGGGCCGCCGCCCGGCGGATCATCACCGCCCACGAACTGGACAAGCCCCTGCTGCTGAACGTCATGGCGCGTTATCTGGTGATTTCCCGCCACGGCGACGGTCCGGCCCGGGTGAACTACCAAGTGCGCCGCAATGGCGAGGTGTTCACCTCGGCCGACCTGGAACTCAAGGTTTTTTTGCAGTTGCCCGGCCCGCAGGACCCGACCCCGCAGACCATGGTCAACGAGGCCCTGGCCGCGCCGCTGATCAAGGGCAAGAATGCGCATGGCCGGCGGCTGGACAACTACCTCGATGAAGACAATGCGCAACTCTCGGCCGACGCGGTCATCGCCTGGCGCAGGGCGTTCCAGGCCGGCGACCGGATCAACCTGTTCTGGGGCCAGTCCAGCCAGCCATTGGTACGCACGATTACCCCACGGGATGTCGAAGCCGCCTGCTACCTGGTGATCAACGTACCGAACAGCCTGATTGCCGAGCAAGGCTGCGGCGTCGATATCAGCGTGCAGTACACCGTGACCCGGGAAGGCAACCCGAACACCTCCTACTCGCCCAAGCAATCGGTCGCGGTGATTTTTCAGATGCAGTTGCCGGGCGGCTCGGCGGGCCTGATGGAGCCGGTGTTCACCGGGGCCAGCGTGCTGAATGTAGTGGACCCGCGCAAGGATCCCGAGGGCACGGTGCTGCTGGTCAGCCCCTATCGCAACATGAAAGTCGGCGACCGCATCGTCCTGCGCTTTTGCGGTTTTGACGCGCTTACCGGGGGCAACGAGATCGAGGCCGCGAGCTTCAGCACCGAACGCCTGGTCAGCGAGCACGAGCTGCGCAACGGCTGCCGGCTGCGGGTGCCGCTGGCGCGCCTGATGGCCATCGAGCATGGTCGTGGCCGGGCCCGTTACGAGGTGATCAGCGAGCTGGGGCGGGTCACCTCATTACCCGCCGATGTCTACATCTCGTCACGCGCGACCGTTATGGCGCGTTGAGCGCCCGTCATGAACAAGCCCTCGGCGATCCATCGTCGAGGGCTTC
Organism: Pseudomonas sp. GW821-FHT03C07; assembly: GCF_059420925.1. Taxonomy (NCBI): domain Bacteria; kingdom Pseudomonadati; phylum Pseudomonadota; class Gammaproteobacteria; order Pseudomonadales; family Pseudomonadaceae; genus Pseudomonas; species Pseudomonas sp. GW821-FHT03C07. The sequence continues at coordinate 263,367 of NZ_JBWKUQ010000007.1, read as the reverse complement.
GATAGCGGCGGTCATCCATGACGACAGGGATCAGAAGGCGTAGCGCAGGCCGACATTGACGCCCCAAGGCTGCTCGATATGTTCGCCCTTCATATAGTCGAAATCAGCGTGCAGTTGCAGGTCCTTCGACAGCGCCGCGGAAACCCCCACGCCCAACTCGCCACGGGTGCCGAACAGGCTGTTGTCGAAGGCCGTGTCATTGACCTTCACCGTGTTGTCGTTACGGGAGAACTCATGGGCCATGGCCACCCGCAAGTAAGGCTGCAGCAAACCACCATCGCGCAGTTCGAGATTGCGCCCCAGGGTCGCGCCGGCCTTGCCGAGCACGGAAACGGTCCGGCCGTTATCCACTCTCAGGCCGTTGTCCAACTGGTAGTTATCCCCCTTGACCAGCACCGAGGACAGCTGGGCGTAAGGTTCGACAAACAGATCGTCACGCAGCTTGATGTGTTTGCCGAACTCCAGCGAAGCGCCGTAGGCGAAGTTGTCGTAGTCGCCCTTGGCCTTGGTGCCGTTGGTCATCGAGACATCGGCCTGGTTATCGAAGCGGTTCAACTTGAGCACGCCGTCGAGGTAATAGCCGTCGTCCCGCAACCAGGTGCCATAGGCGCCGAGGGAGTAGCTGTCCACCGTGGCGGAAGTGCCGCGACTCAGGCTCAGGTCGGAACGGCTGTGACCGGCCATGACCCCGACCATCAGTTGCCCATCGCTGACCGGCACAGGTAGATCAACCCCGAACGACAAGCCTTTCTGCCGCTGCTTGTAGCCGAATCCCGCTTCGGCGGTGACGTTGTACTGGTTGCCGTAGCCGCGGATCCAGCCGCCGCCCTCGCCACTGCTGCGGATTTCGCCCATGCGGCTGCGCAAGGTGGCCAGTTCACCGTACCAGAGGGTCGGCCCGACGCTGAACAGTGCCAGCGACGCCTCGGTCGAGGGGCTGATGGTCTTGCCGGAGCCGACGATAAACCAGTCGTCGCCCTGTTTCTCCAGCAGATAGGAGTAGACCCCCAGGTCGACGCTGCCGCCGACCACCTCGAACAGGGCATCGCCGCCTTCGGTATGCACCACATGCAAGGGCGTGATCTCGGGGGCGTTGGGCTCCAGCCCTGTGTTCTGCACATTCAGCAGGAAATTGCCGTGGGCCTGGCCATTGATATTCAGCCTGTCCCCGGAGTTATCCAGCAGGTTGACGTGCATATTGAACATGCCGGTACCGGACAACTCGCCCAAGGACAAGGTGTAGAACTGCTCGGCCGAGCCCAGGGTCACGCTGCCACCGTCCATGGACAGCGCTTTGACCTCGGCATCGCCGGTCAGCGTCCAGTTCGCACGACTGTTGATCGCCACACTGTTGGTGTTGACCAGGTTGCCGAACAGTCGCGCGCCGTTTTGCAGGGTGACATCCAGGGTGCTGCTGTCATCGGCCACCAGGTCGCCGCGCAGCAAACTGCTATCGGCGGTGAAACCGACGTCACTGGCCCCCGTGACATCCAGCAAAATGCCGTTGCCGGCCAGCAGGTTCCCACCATTCTGCACGGTGATCCGTGCAATGGTGCCTTCCTCCGCCGAAATGGCCTGGCCGCTTAGACCTGCTATCGTCGAGTTGTCGACCACGATGTCGGCTTGCTGGGGAATGATCGGCCCGCCCGGCGCAGCCGTTCGGCCATCGAGTTGCAAGCCGATTGAATCACCCTGCACATAGCTGTCGTTGGCCATGTTCAGCGTTGCCCCGAGCAAGCGGATACCCACACCGCCCGCACCGGCATAGTCGCTGCCGAACACCCGGGTGTTATCGAGGCTGAGTCGCCCCAACGCGGCCACCGCAATCCCTATTCCAGCCCCGGAAAGCGTGCTGCCTTGGATATCTGCCCTGGAGGGGTTTTTCGTACCATCCGACGTCAGGGTGCTCAGCAAGAGTGCCGTCCCGGTGGCATTGCTGACATCCGCACCGTTAAGGGTTGCCCTTGCGGCAATCAACTCGATCCCTTCGCTGACCTTGCCACCGTTGACGATCACCTGGGATCCGAATCCCTGGACCCTGATACTGGTAGCCGCGCCGCCCTCGGCAATTTCCAGTACCCCCTTGTTGATAACCTGCCATGAAGTCACCTCGCTCTCGGCCGTGACCGTTTCCCGGCGATTGTCCACCACCCCCAGCGGTTCATTGTCCGAAGCCTCTTGCCCCAGGCTCAACGGGGAACCCAATACAGCGCCCATGAGGCAAGCCGCTTTCCCGAGGCCTTTATATCGAAAGCAAAACGGGGTCAATCGATCAGTCGTGCGCAACATTACTTCTTCTCCACTAAAAGAAGTAATAGTTTGATAAGGCTCGACCACGATTTAATATTAAAAATGACCGTGAAAAAAGTCAGAATATTCCCAAATTACACAAACCATTTTCCTACATAAAATTAATACTTCCGCACACTTCAATTTCTAAAAAAATCAAAGAATAGCGCTTGACACCCTTCCAACTCCTCTATTACGTAAACCCCAGATAGGAAAACGCCTATCGCTAAAACCTGAAGTAACGCGACCCTGGCCCATAAAGATCCGACACGGTCAGTCGCCCTGTCTTCATTCACTTCCAATCAGGAACAGAAGTATGTGCACAAACAAGAAGCGCCTTATTCTCACGCAAAACAGTTATATCCGAGCTGAACACAAGAATCTGGAAAAACCTGATGTAGCGGACGCATTTCCAGACGGTTTATTACCCTTGAGTGCACTCAACGCGCCACTTCCCGTCACCTTTAAATTGTGGGACGACGCCAGTCTCGACCAGACCTATCAATTGTTCTGGGATGACAATGCCGTTGGCACGCCCACTGATGTCGAGCAGGACGATCTGGATAACCCGGAGCGCTATCTGAGCCTGGATATTCCCGTCGATCTGTTGGTTGAAAAGAATGACCAGGATAATCCGACCGATAAAAAATACAAACTCAGCTACCACGTCCGCGACAAGTTCAGCGAAGAGACAACCCCCTCGCGCGACACCCTGATCGAGGTCGATACCACCCGTCCCGGCCTGCCAAGCCATGGTCCGATGGCCTTCCCCAAGGAAGTCGATGATGGCCTGACCTCGGCAGAACTGACCGCGCTGGGCAATACCCTCGATGTCATCGTAAGCAGCTACAGCACCATGGCCCAGGGTGACTTCATCGAGACGTTCTGGGGCGATATCCCGGGTCCCACGGCCACCGTGCAGATGAACGATATCGAGTTGGAAGAAGTGCCGATTTCCTTCAGTCGCGCCTTCCTGGAAGACGTCGAATCCCAGGTCGGCAACGCCCTGTCGGATGTCACCTATATCGTCACCGACCGCGCCACCAACGTCTCGCCGCGCTCCCTGGCGCGACAGATCCGCTTGCTGCTGGCCGAGATCCCGAACGATCTACTGCGGCCGATCATCGAACAGGCCAGTCCGGAACAGGGCGGGTTGATCGACTACGAGGATGCCCAAACCGGTGTCACCGTCGATATTCCGCATTACCTGGGCGCCCTGCCCGGGGATCAGGTCACCCTCTATTGGGGCGATTCGAACCCGCTGCCGGCGATTCCCGTGCCGGACGGCGACGAAGATAAGGATCCGATCCTTTCTCCTGTGCTGCAATTCGACATTATCAACCGTTTCCCCGAGGCAACGGTCAATGTCCACTATGAAGTGCGCCGCAACGGTGAGTTGGTCGGCACCTCGCTGATCCAGCCGGTGCTTGTCTACCTGACCCTGCCGGTGCCGGAGGAACGCCTGCAGCCGCTGACTATCCAGGGCACCAGCGGCAACCCCAACCGCGAGGACAACCTGATCGACCCGGACGACTATGAACTCAATGCGCGGGCGATCTTCCGCTGGGTCAGCGGGCTGCGGGTCAACGACTACATCAACCTGCGCTGGGGCCGGCAGGAGGTGCCGAACTGGCATCAAATCACCCTGGAAGAGTTCAATGCCGGCGTCGATTTCGACATTGAAGTGCTCAACACGGTGATCAAGGCCGAAGGCACCGGGGCCGCCATCCCGGTGAGCTACAGCGTCACCCGCGACACCAACCCCAACCCGGCACTGGCACCGACCCAAGCGGTGATCGTGCGCTCGAAAATGGAACAGCCCGGCGGCGAGCTCGGCCTGCGGGAGCCGCTGTTCACCCGGCTGTCCGACGCCGGTCATGTCATTCCGAGCCTGAGTCCGGACGGCACGCCGGTTCTGGTCAGGCCGTATGACAATATCAAGCTGTACCACGACATTGCCCTGACATTCGAAGGCTTTGAGCTGGATGGAACGCCTATTCCGCAGGCCCGCTATGAAAAGACCGACACCATCAACCCGACCAATATCGACACCGGTTTGAGCTTTCTGATTCCGCGCGCCAACTTGATCAGCCTTTGCAAAGGTTATGCTGAAGTGACCTATCGGGTCGAACCGCGTCCTGAACATAATCAGGAACCGGCCAACTCGTTGATGGGCTCGGCCCCGGTCAGCATGAACAGACCCGGTGTCGGTTGCAGTTAACACGGTAAAGACTACACCGCCCTGAAAACCCGACAAACCCTTTATAAGTTAATACTTATCAAGTGCCTCAGTGTGTCTGCGGCCTTCGCTTGAAGGCCGCATTCAAACAAGGAAATCAATATGACGCTTACCACTTCCAGCACGCCTGTTTTCGATCAGCCGAATATTCCCGACGCCTTCGCAGATGGCTTGCTGCCGATCAGCGCACTTAATACCCCGGTCCTTGTCACTTTCAAAGTATGGGACAATCCCTCGACCAGCGAAACTTACCAGTTGCTCTGGAACGAAGTGCCTATCGGCACTAGCAAGTTCATCAAACCCGAGGACCAGCCCGGCGACACCCTGGAACTTTATATTCCCCTCGACCAGTTGATCGAGGGCAAGTATCAACTGGCCTACCGCGTCACCGATACCTTCAGCGAAGAATCCACCGACGCCTTCTCCTCCCCCGTCGAAATCGATACCACCGCCCCCGGCTATCCCACCACTCTAGCCCCCCTGGATTTCCCCCCGGCCATCAAAGACGGCCTTACCTCGGAAGAACTGACGCAACTGGGCGACATCCTGCTCGGCACCGTCCACGGCTACAGCGGCTTCGCCATCGGCGATCGGATCAGGACTTTCTGGGGCGATACCGAAGGGCCCGGGGGCAAGGTTGACGAGGATGACATGGAGCCCCAGGAAGTGCTCATCGAGTTCCCCCGCGCCTTTCTCGAGTCGCTGGGCGATTTCAACGGGCCAGTCTTCTACACCGTCACCGACCGGGCCGAGAATGTCTCCCAGGACTCGACCACCAGCAACATTCTCCTGCTACTCAACGAACCGGTAACCGACCTCCCCGCGCCGCTCATCGACGGTTATGTCGAGCCGATCACCCATGAACAGGCGCAGGCCGGTGTCGAGGTGTGGATTCCCACTTCGGGCCTGGTCGAAGACGGCGACCAGATCCTCCTGCGTTGGGGCGACGTGGCCCTGGGCCCCTTCGAACCGGAGTCGATCGGCCAACCGATCGTCCTGCGTATCCCTGTGGACCTCGCCACCGTCGAGCAGGCCGGCGACGGCGCCATCCGCCTGAGCTACGACCTCAGCCGCGACGGTCATGTCATCGGCTATTCGTTGCCGCTGGGTATCGTCGTCAGAGCCCGGCTGCCGGTGCCCGGCGACATGGCGCGACCGGTCATTCGCGGCGCCTCGGCCGAAGCGGTGGACAACCTGATCGACGAGAACGACTTCGAACGGGACGCCAGCGCCATCATTGCCTGGAATCCCGGTTTCGTCGAAGGCCAGCTCATCCAGCTGTTCTGGGGCGGACAAGCGATGTTCGAACCGCCCTACCGCATCAGTGCCGAGGATGTCGCCGCCGCCCGCGACCTCCACCGAGCGGTCCTCAACAGCCGTTTCCGACCGGTAGGCACCGGCACTGATATCCGCGTGCGCTACAGCGTCAGCCAGGCCGGCAATCCGAATACATCGAGATCGCCGGAACAGGGCATCATCGTCCGCTCCCGCGATGAACTACCCGGCGGGCCGGCTGGACCGGACGCTCCGCTGTTCACCGCGCTGAACGAGCATGGCGCGATCAATACGCTCAACGGCCAGGACGGCGCCCCGCTGTATATCGCCCCCTATGTGAATATCAAGCAGGGCGATGTCATCCATTTCCTCTACGAAGGTTTCGACCAACTGATTGGCGGCAATCCAAAAAACCAGTGGCCGCACACCTCCGATCCCCTGACCGAGGAACAAACCCGCAACGGCTACGACCTGCGGGTCCCGCGCACGGTGCTGGACGCCACCTGCTACGGCCACGCCGAGGCCACGTTCAGCGTCGACAGCGTGAGCGGCACCGGCCGCTCGAAACGCCAGACCGCCTATGTCGATATGCGCGTGGCCGGTGTCTGTCCGCCGGCAGTTCGCCAATGACCTGCCGACCCTTTCCCCCTGGAGCCCTGATCATGTCCATCCAGCCACGAAACCTGGAGCGCCCGCAGATCCTCAGCGCCAATCCCGCCGGGGTCGGTGCCATCGATGTCGAAAACCCGGAAAAACCCCTGGCCGTGCTGGTCGGACCGGTGAATCTCAAGCCACGGGATCGTATCGATCTGTATTGGGGTCACGTCGCAGAGCCGACCGTCCGCTACGAACACCCCCTGGACGCCCCGCCCGACAATGCTTTCGTTACCCTGTTCGTCGCCCCCCAAAATCTTGCATCGGCCACGGAGCCGCTGCCGGTTCACTACCGTTTCACGCCGTTTCCCGGCGGCACGACGGAAGATTCCGATACCACCCTGGTCCGGGTAAAACTGGAGCCCCCGGGCGGTGTCGACATCGATCCGGCGACGCCTTATGAGAACGAAGCCCTGCACCCGCCACGGGTGCAGCCACCCGGGGTGATCGTCGATCCGCAGGGGGTCAGCGTGCTCGTCGCGCCCTACGATCATATGAGCGAAGGCGATCGAATCAGCGTGAGCTGGGATGAGCAACGTGTCGACCACCCACCCTTGAGCGCAACGAAAGTCGACCGGGAGGTGCTGATCCCGATCCCGTCGGCGATCATCGAAGCCGCCGGCAACGCCAGCGCCCTCCCGGTGCGCCATGAGATCCGCGATGTGGTCGGCAACTGGTCGAAACGCTCGCCCGCCACCGAGGTCGTGGTCAGTCTCGGCGTGCGTTGAGGTCACCCGTGCCGGTTGCCATCCACCAGGCAACCGGCGCTTTACAGCACCTGACGCCGGATAAAGTCGTCGATCTGCCGCGCCGCCGTGTCCAGATGCTGCGCATGGCTGAAACCGCTGGCCTTCAGCGGCTTGAGATCGTGATCGGCCGCCGTCAGCCAGCTCACCCGCACCTGCGCCGACAGCGTATAACCCACCACCGTCTGCCGATTCCCCAGGGCATCACGTTCGCCCTGCACGATCAGGGTCGGCGTGGCGAGATCCGCCAGATGCGCCACCCGTGGTTTTTCCGGTTTGCCCGCCGCGTAGAACGGATACCCCAGGCATACCAATCCCTGCGCACCGAGGTCGTCGGCCAGCAGGCTGGCCATGCGTCCGCCCATGGACTTGCCGCCAATGAACAACGGTCCCTGGACCTGGCGCCGCACGCCTGCGTACACCTCGCGCCAACACTCCAGCAAACGCGCCTGGGGGTTCGGCGGACGCTTGCCGCCGTCCAGGCGCCGTTGCGCCATGTAGGGAAACTCGAAGCGCAGCACGGCAATGCCGCGCGCCGCCAGGCGTTCGGCCATGGCGTTCATGAAATCACTGTCCATCGGCGCACCGGCACCATGGGCGAGGATCAGCGTGGCCAGCGGGCCAACCTCCCCGGCGGGGTTGTACAGATAGCCCGGAGCCACGGCCCAGGAGACCTGGGACTGGGTTGCTTGCTGGATCGACATGTCGCCTCTCATCTCACTGTCCGCACCGACCACAAACCCCGCATGGGCCCGCACCGGCAACCTAGATATGTAACGCATCGCCGCGCCGCTTTTCCTGAAAATGAAAACACCTTATCTGCCTGCCCAGACACAGCAAGGCCGGCGGCGCCGACACGGGACGCTCCCCTGTCCATTTTCAGACGAGTATTGCCATGCCTCAAGACGCCCTCACCCACGCCGAACAACCCGGCGCCAGTCGCCTTCCGACGGATCGTCCGGTCGCGCCGGTACGCCAGATGGCGGCCGCGCCGCTGCTCAGCCGCGCCTTCGCCAGCCTCGACGAAGCCGTCAAGTATGCCCACGGCCAGGCCGCTTTCAAAGGTTTGAAGCGACAGTCGTCGTTTATCCTCAAGCATGCGCAAAAGGCTGAATTCACCGCGACCCAAGTGCCGGGCAGCGCCACGGCGCCCTTCGACCCGGACGACGTCTTCGGCCGGGACGCCCGCGGCCTGCCGCAGTTGCCCGAAGGTTTTATCCTCGCCGGTCTCTACTGCCAGGCCGAAACCGCCCACGAACAACTGCCGCCCCGGGAAAGTTGGCTGTACGAAAACTTTTTCAGCCCCTACGACCTGTTCGCGGGGCTCCATCACGCCCGTCGCTCACGCCCCCCGGCGCCTGGCGCACGCCCGCCAGCGTTGTTCTTCGGTAGCCCCGACGGGGCGCTACTGGCCTATCGCTGCGAGGACAGTGAACTGGAGCAGGCGCTGCTGCCCGAAGGCGCGGACTGGCAGGCACGGGCCCGGCACGCGCGCGCGCAACTGTTGAGCGGCGCACTGCCACCCCGCCAATTCGTCCGCACGATCGCCGCCGCCGGCCAGTTGCGGGTACTGCACAGCAGCTACCTGTGGAACCGTCTGGGGGCGGTCGACCCGATCCACTGGGCAGCGTTCGCCAACGCCATGCTCCCAGGACTGGGTCCGGCGTTCCTCTCGGCGGACGACGCCGCCCAGCATGCCCAACAACTGATCCAGGGCGGCACCGACAAGCAGCTCGGCGGGCTGATTTTCCAGCGCCAGGACGCGAGCTTTGTTGCCACGCTGCCGACCGCCGGCGACGACAGCCGCTTCAACAGCGCTGGCCTGTATCCGCTCACCGAAGCCGGTATTGCCAGCTTCCCCGCCGGACACCAGCTCTATGCCGTCTACCGCTCCAACATCAGCCTGTCGGCCCTCAAGGAGCAAAACAGCGGGGAATTCGACAGCCCCTCGATGCTCTCCGACCAGGAGACGCGCCTTCGACTGAAAAGCATCACCCCCGACGAGGTCCTCACCACCCTCCTCGCCCGGTCGCAGGGGGTCAGGGCGTTTTATGTGCTGATGACCAACGCCAATATCATCAAATACGTGCCCAGCGGCTCCGACGAAGAGGATGCGCTGATCCCGCGCCTGTTGCCGGGCAATGACCTCAGCGACCTCAAGCAGGTGCTGCCGAGCGAGTTCATCAAGTCCCTGGCCAGGACCGGAGCACTCTACGTGGTCCGCGGCGATACCTACTGGGGCCCGCCGGGCCAGGTGCCCAGCGATTGGAAGCCCTACCCGCCAAGGCCGGCCGCGCTCCCGGCGCTGCCGGCCTTCGGGCCGTTGTGCGACAGCGCGGATGCCGCCGCCCGGTATGCCCACGAGCGCATCAATGGCCAATACCGCGACCGGCGGATCGGCTTCATCATCAGCGACAGCCACAACCGCTACGTCGCCAGCGAACCGCTGACCGCCAGGGAGCCGCTGTTTGCCACGGCCCCCCGCTTGCCCACCGGCGCCGACGGTTCACCGGCACTGCCGCCAGGCTATCGCCTGGCCGGTCTCTACTACAGTGCCGCGCTGTATCCGCAACGCTTGCCGTGCAAGGACGTCTGGATGTACCGCAACTTCTTTCTGCCCGATGAGTTGCTCGCGGCGCTCAAGCAGATCGAAGCTTATCGTCCGGACCCGAGCGCGCCGACGCTGCCCTTGTACCTGAGCACCCGCGATGGCGCGCAGTTGAAATACCTGTCGCTGGACATCACCTTCGACAAATCCCTGCTCGCCGGCTCCGATCAAAGCTACGGCGAACGTCTGCTCAAGGGCATCCTCGACCCGCTGAACTTCATCCACGCACTGGCCGATAGCGGTGAACTGAGCGTGTTGCAGCCCAGTGAACTGTGGGGCCCGGCAGGACGAATCAACAGTGACTGGCACGCCTATCATCAGCTACCGCGGCGCGTCCTCGGGCCGCTGTTTGCCAGCGCCGACGACGCGGCGCGCCACGCCCACGGGCAGATCCCGCGCCGCTATGACAAGGTCTATGGCGGGGTGATCCTGAAGCGCGCGGACGGCCTGTTTGTCGCCAGCGCGCCACGGGTGTCAGCCACCGAAATCTTCGACCACACGCTGGTATTCCCCAACCGAAATGGTTTTCCTCTTGAAGATCACACCCTTGTCGGGACCTATAACTCCCGCCTGGGCAGCCTGGATTTTTCCGTGCCGGAGACTGAAGGCCGGCTTTACCTGAACCTGTTTCCGACCTGGGATATCTATCGGGCGATCAAGGACCACTCGATCCCGTTGCGCTATTTCTCGGGGCAGGACGGGGCGCTGATCCGCTACACCAGCCGACATTCTCCGGCCGAAGTCGATCTGTTCAAGCAGTTGTCGCCTGCGCCGGCGAACCCGCTGAACCTGATGGACAATCCCACCGAGCAGCGTTTCAAGAGCGGCAAGGACGAAGACAAGGGCGCCATACTGACGTTTGTCCGTGACCTGACCAAAACCGGTGAGCTGCGCGTACTGGTCAGTGGCCGCGAGATCTGGACAGCCGTCGGCAAAGTGCTGTCGATTCACGATACCGCCGCCGGAGTGCGTGTCGACACCGACAAGACGCTCTTCGCCACCTATGCCCCCGCGTTCAGCCCGGTGTTCATGGCGTCCCTGGATGCCGTGCAGCATGCGCTCAGGCACATCAGCCCGAGCACCGAGCGCAGCTTCGGTTTGATTTTCCGCAAAACCGAGAAGGTGTTCGTCGCGACCCTCCCCATCAGCGATATCAGCTCGCACTTCGACAGCGATCTGATCCTCCCACCGGAGATGGCGGTCCTCAATCTGCTCCCCGGCTATAGCATCGATGGCCTCTATGTGGCGATCGCCTGGCTGGACAAGCTGCCCGGCGACAGGGCCTACCAGCATTTCATTTCCGCCAGGCACTTGGCCCACGCCATCAAGACCGCGCGGGAAACGGCGCTGGTGCCCGGACACCGGAGCGCGACCAATCTGTACCTGGCGACCGCCGATGGCGCCCTGTTGAACTACCAGGTGCCGCTGGTTCCCGATAAGGACGAAGTGATCCGCGGCAGCCTCTTTCACAACAACGGCGGCGACACCCAGGAGCAACTGGAAAACGGCTCGCTGTCCGGCCGGGACTACGTTCGGCGCGTGGCGGCGAGCGGTAAATTGAGTGTGGTGCGGGCCGGTACGGTGTGGCGTCAGACCGGTCCGGTGAGTGCCACCTGGGAACTCACCGACGTCGCCACAAGCGACGCGCAGCGCTATGTCCTCAGCCCGCTGTTCGCCCACGCCGACGATGCCGCCCTGTATACCCATGGCCAGATTGGCCAGGGTCGAGGCGCGCTGTTGGTCAACGCGATCTATCGCACCTCCGCCCCCGACGGTTATGTCACCCTTGAGCCTTTCGTCGATGGCCAGGCGATCAAGGTCACCCGCCCCCTGGCGGATCCGAAGACCCAGGCGCTGGAACAGCAGCGCCTTGAGTTGACCTTGGGCAAGACACCGCTCGACAGCATTCACTATGCCAAGCCGCTCGACCCGAGCCGCTACCAGACCGACGACAGCCCCCCTGTCGACTTCCTTGCCGTCGAGGATATCTGCTTCGTCACCAAGACTCTGCTGGCCGACAACTTGTTCCTCAATGGCCTCTACTACTCCACCCAGGAAGGCGCCCTGCTCAAGTACGAGCCTCAGGACTCAAGCGCACAACGTGAGTTGTGCACACCGCTCGAAGCGGACCCGGATGCTGCCAAAAGCCTGACCCCGCCACAGCTCCACCTGGTCAATGTGGTCGCCGGGGCCGGCAAGCTGAGCGTGTTGCAAACCAGTCGGCTGTGGCCGGAACCCGGGCCGATCGATGCCAGCTGGACGCCGACCTGGGCCCTCGCCGCGCGACACCCGCGCGCCACGCGGGAGCTGGTACCGCCGCTGATCAACAGTTTCAATATCGGCGGTGTCGGCGCCACCGATGTGATCGACCCGCAACGGCCGTTACCCGTGGTGATCGCCCCGCTGGAGCTGAAACCCAGGGATCGAATCGACCTGTATTGGGGCAACCATCCCGACCCGGTCGCCAGCCATACGCAAGACAGCACACCCGGTGCCAGCCACCTGACCCTGCGGGTCGACACCCGCTGGATCATGTCGGCGCCAGAGCTGACGGTACGCTACGTCCTCACGCCTTTTCCCGGCGGCACACCGGAAAGCGCCGAGACCCGTGTACGGATCAAGCTGGACGTACCTGGCGACCCGGACAGCCAATCCGCGACGCCCACCGTCAACGACAAGCTCGAACTGCCGGTGATCCTGCCGCCCGGGGTGATCGAAGACCCGGAAGGCGTCAGTGTGGTGGTCAAGCGCTATACGAACATGGCCGCCGGCGACACGATCACGGTGTCCTGGCACGGGCGCCTGGTGCAACACCCGCCCCTGGCCGCGCCGAGCGACGAAGTGCTGGTGCCGATCGATCCGAATATTATCCGCGAGGCCGGCAACTCCGACGCAATCATCGTGCGTTACGAGATACGTGATGAGGTCAACAACTGGTCGCGCTGGTCACGCCCGGCCCTGGTGGAAGTCGCTATCGGCGATCCGGACCTGCGCCCGCCGGTGGTCCCGCGAGCCCAGGGCATGCAACTGAACCTGGACGCACTCAATGGCGCCGACGTGCAGACCCTGGTGCTGCGCTATGAAGGCATGAGCAGCGCCCAGACCCTGCGCCTGTTGGTCGAACGGGAAACCGCCCTCGGCGCGACACTGCCGGCGTACAGCGCGGTGATGCCCGGCCATGACAGCGACGGGTTCGTGTCCTTCGAGGTACCACACGAGCAGTTCCTCCTGATCATCCGGGGACAGGCGCGGTTCTACTACTATGTCGAAGCGCCCAACCAGCCGATACGCCGCTCCAGGAGCCTGCCGTTGCAGATCAGCGGCCGCGCCCTGACGCTCAAGCCCCCCCGGGTGCCCGTCGCCGAAGCCAACGGCAACGTGCTCGACCCGACGCAAACCGGGGTCATTGCCCGGGTCGAGCCCTACTCGTTCATCGCCACGGGCCAGAGCGTGACCCTGATCTGGCTCGGCACCAGCGCCACCGGCTTGGAAATCCGTCACGAACAGGCCAAACCCGTTATCGAGACCGACCAGGACATCGACTTCACGATCCCCGACGAGCAGGTCAGCGTGCTGGCCGGTGGCTCCGTGGTCGTGCGCTATGAAGTCCGGACCATCGCCCCGGAGCCCGTGGTTTCCCAGGCGCTGCTGTTGCCGGTCAGCGCCAACCCGCTGGATCTGCCCGCGCCCAAGGTGCTGGAGGCCCATGACACACTGCTGTTCCCGTTGCAGGCGCTGATGGGCGCGACGATCCGGGTCAGCTATGCCATGGAGCCCCGCGACAGTATCCAGGCCTACTGGCGCGGCACGCCCGGCGCCGGGAGCCCCATCATCGACGCCAAGCCCGGCAGCACCAGCGGCCAGGTCGACTTTGCCGTGCCCGCCACGGCGGTCAGCGCCAATATCGGCAAACGTGTGGAGATCGGCTATACCGTCACCCGCGATGGCATCCCCGCGCCATCGGAGAAACTGCTGCTGGACGTCCTGCCCATCGGCCAGGAGGACCTGCCCACGCCTTTCGTGCATCAGGCGCCGGACAATCAGATCCTCGACCTCAACACCTTCAGCGGCGATGCCATCATCGAGATCAGGAAATGGCCGCATATCCAGCTCGGCCAACGGGTCTGGTTGCGCGGCGAAGGCACCCTGGCCAACGGTCGGCCTCACACCCTGGTGATTTGGGACGCCCGGGAAATCCCCTCGATCGCGGACGCCTTCGACGACCCCGTACCGCGCGGGGAGCTTGATCAATTGAAAGACCTGAGCGGCCTGACCTTTACCTTCAAGGTGGCGTTCGACGGCAGCGCCGACGAATCGACCGCCCTGACCTTCCCCCGACTGCGCCTGGTGCTGCGGGCCAAACAGCGGGTGCCGGAGCTGGTCTTCGACAGCCACCCCGTCAGCCTGCCCGGCAAGATCTACCTGATCCCCTGTCACCCACAGATACTGCCGGCCTTCGGCCCCGGCACGACGACCCAACGCGTGGCCAGTGGCGGCGTGCCCGGCTATCACTACAGTAGCGACAACCCGCAAATTGCCGTGGTCGACAACCACGGAAAGGTCAGCGTGCGTGGCAATGGCAAGACCCACATCCGGGTCAGCGACAGCGCCGGGCAACGCAAAAGCTACGAGGTCAGCGTCAGCGGCGTGGTCCAGTGCTACAACCTCGGCGAGGGCAGCAGCGACGAAACCCTGCGCAAGGCCCGACAAAAAGGCCTGAGCGTCCCGTCGCTGGAGGAACTGATCAGCATCCGCACAGCCTACGGCAAGCGTTGGCCGTTGCAGTCGCCGCTCAAGCCGAAAACCTGGTCATCGACCACCAAGACTCCGTTGGGACTGGTGCATGCGGTACTCGACATGACCTTGACCGTGATCGAGCCGGAACGCCCCTATATCAAGATCACCCCCGGCCTGAGCCTGATCTATGAAGCCAGCGGCCTGGGCATCGGGCCCGCGCGGCTGCTCGACTGCAAAAAAGCCCGGGGCCTGCCCGAGGATGCCCGGGAACTGGAACGACCGCGGGTCGAGGCGGCCCTGGACGACGGCCAGGGGTTGTTGCCGGCCAGCGCCCTCGACGCGCCCGTCGCGGTGACCTTCCCGGTCTGGACAAACCCCACCACCGACGAGACCTATCAGTTGCTCTGGGGCGCGGAACTGCTCGGCAGCCCAGTGTTCATCGCTCCGGGCGACAACCCCGGTGACCCGCTGAGCCTGGACATTCCCGTCGAGGCCCTGACCCACGGCCGCCATGAACTCAGGTATCGGGCGTACGACACCATCAGTCAGGCCTCGACGGATTCGTTCCCGACCCTGATCGAGGTCGACCGCGAAAAACCCGGCCAGCCGTTGCTCGGAGCCATGGCCTTTCCACCCCAGGTCAACGATGGCCTGACCTCGGCGGAGCTGACCGAGCTGGGCAATGTGCTGCCGGGCACCATCGCCAGCTACAACGGTTTCGCGGTCGGCGACCAGGTGACCACCTTCTGGGGCGATATCGAGGGACCGGGGATGCGGGTCATGGAGCTCAAGACTATCGTCATCGAGTTTCCCCGCGCCTTCCTCGCCTCACTCGGGGCGGATGCCGACTGGCCGGTGACCTACCGGATCCAGGACCGGGCGGGCAATCTGTCGGACCGTTCGGAAGCGATCACCGTCAAGTTGCGCCTGTCAGGCGGCGAGCGTCCCGAACTGGTGTTCGACCCGCGTCCCGTCACCCTCAGCGGCAAGATCTACCTGATCCCCAGCCATCCAACGGTGTTGCCGGCCTTCGGCCCGACGACATCGGTTCGGCGCCAGGCCAGCGGCGGTACCCCCGGGTATACCTACACCTCGGGCAACCCGGCGATTGCCGTGGTCGACGCATCGGGCCTGGTCACGGTGCGCGGCAACGGCAGTACCACCATCACCGTGCGCGACAGCGGCGGACAGACGAAAAGCTACAGCCTGTCGGTCAGCGGCGTCATTCATTGCCATGGGTTGGGACTGGGCACATTCGCGAATATGCAGGCCAAGGCCAACGCCGGGCATCGGCGGCTGCCGACTCGCGCCGAGCTCGCCGATATCCATCGCCTCTACGCCAGCCGCTGGCCCTTGGCTGCCCAGCGCGAATGGCTGCCAGAGACCCCGCGGGAAGCCGAGTCGACGACGTTGAAGGATTTCGGCCTGACCTGGTCCACCGACCGGGCGACCGCGGTGCCGCCAATCAAGTACTACGTGACGCACCTGCCCAGCGGTAAGGAGTCGATCCTGTTCGATCTCAGTAACGCCTATGGCCTCGGCCTGAGCTGAGCCGAAGCCCTCACTCAGGCGTGAACACACACCCTGTGGGAGCGGAGCTTGCCCGCGAAGCTTTTAGCGGTCTCCCGGCCCTATTCGCGGGCAAGCTCCGCCCCCACACCACACCCCATGCCCAACCCCGATCAACCCGCCGGAGGCCCCGTGGCCCCCGGCAATTCCTGCCCCATTGACCCCCGTCAATACCACCCGCTGGCTATTTGCCCATGCTTGCCTGGCTTTTAGTCTGCCTATAACTCCAGATCCCGCGAATGCAAGAGCGCCGGCCGGGTCTGAACCGTGGATGGGGAACCATGAACACTTCAATCAGTACCGCCTACAACTACAAGGTGGTCCGCCAATTCGCCATTATGACGGTGATATGGGGCATCGTCGGCATGGGGCTCGGGGTTTTCCTCGCCGCCCAATTGGTCTGGCCCGAACTCAACTTCAACCTGCCGTGGACCAGCTTCGGCCGCCTACGCCCGTTGCACACCAACGCGGTGATCTTCGCCTTCGGTGGCTGTGCACTGTTCGCCAGTTCCTACTACTCGGTGCAACGCACCTGCCAGACCCAGCTGTTTGCGCCGAAGATCGCGGCGTTCACCTTCTGGGGCTGGCAACTGGTGATCCTCCTGGCGGCCATCAGCCTGCCGCTGGGCTACACCAGTTCCAAGGAATACGCCGAACTGGAATGGCCGATCGATATCCTGATCACCATCGTCTGGGTCGCCTACGCCATCGTGTTCTTCGGCACGTTGGCGAAGCGCACCACCAAGCACATCTATGTCGGTAACTGGTTTTTCGGCGCCTTCATCATCACCGTGGCGATCCTGCATATCGTCAACAACCTGGAACTGCCGGTCAGCCTGACCAAGTCCTACTCGATCTACTCCGGCGCGACCGACGCCATGGTCCAGTGGTGGTATGGGCATAACGCGGTGGGCTTCTTCCTGACCGCCGGCTTCCTCGGGATGATGTACTACTTCGTGCCGAAACAGGCCGAGCGCCCGGTGTACTCCTATCGCCTGTCCATCGTCCATTTCTGGGCGCTGATCACCCTGTACATCTGGGCCGGCCCGCACCACCTGCACTACACCGCCCTGCCGGACTGGGCCCAGTCCCTGGGCATGGTGATGTCGCTGATCCTCCTGGCCCCGAGCTGGGGCGGCATGATCAACGGCATGATGACCCTCTCCGGCGCCTGGCATAAGCTGCGCAGCGACCCGATCCTGCGCTTTTTGGTGGTGTCCCTGGCGTTCTACGGCATGTCGACCTTCGAAGGGCCGATGATGGCGATCAAGACCGTCAACGCCCTCTCCCACTACACCGACTGGACCATCGGCCACGTTCACGCCGGGGCGCTGGGCTGGGTGGCGATGATCTCCATCGGCGCGCTGTACCACATGATCCCGAAAATCTTCGGCCGCCCGCAGATGCACAGCATCGGCCTGATCAACGCGCACTTCTGGCTCGCGACCATTGGCACCGTACTCTACATCGCCTCGATGTGGGTCAACGGCATCGCCCAGGGCCTGATGTGGCGCGCGGTCAACGAAGACGGCACGCTGACCTACTCCTTCGTCGAAACCCTGGTGGCCAGCCACCCCGGCTACGTCGTCCGGCTGATCGGCGGGGCAATCTTCTTCAGCGGCATGTTGCTGATGGCCTACAACACCTGGCGCACCGTGCGCGGCGCGCAACCCGTCGCCGTAACCGCCGCCGCGCAGATGGCCTGAGGAGCTCGTCATGAAACACGAAGTGATTGAAAAAAACGTCGGCCTGCTGATGCTGCTGATGGTGCTGGCCGTGAGCATTGGCGGCCTGACGCAGATCGTCCCGTTGTTCTTCCAGGACGTCACCAACAAGCCGGTGGAAGGTATGAAGCCCTACACCGCGCTGCAACTGGAAGGCCGCGATATCTACATCCGCGAAGGCTGCGTCGGCTGCCACTCGCAGATGATCCGCCCGTTCCGCGCCGAAACCGAACGCTACGGGCACTACTCGGTGGCCGGTGAAAGCGTCTGGGACCACCCCTTCCTCTGGGGCTCCAAGCGCACCGGACCGGACCTGGCGCGAGTCGGCGGCCGCTACTCGGAAGACTGGCACCGCGCGCACCTGTACAACCCGCGCAACGTGGTACCGGAGTCGAAAATGCCGGCCTACCCCTGGCTGGTGGCCAACCCGCTGGACAGCAGCCTGACCGAAACCAAGCTGCGGGCCATGCGGACCCTTGGCGTGCCCTATACCGACGACGATATCGCCGGCGCCGTGACCAGCCTCAAGGGCAAGAGCGAGATGGACGCCCTGGTCGCCTACCTGCAAGTGCTCGGCACTGCGATCAAGAGCAAGAGGTGAATCATGGAAATGAGTACCGGAATGATCCGTGGCCTCGGCACCCTGGTGGTGTTTATCGCCTTTGTCGGCCTGGCCCTCTGGGTGTTCAACGCCAAGCGCGCTCCCGAGTTCGCCGAGGCCTGCATGCTGCCCTTCGCCGATGACGAGCCGCTTCCCGCCCCCCCTGAAGATCCCACTGCAACAAGGAGCACCCGGCCATGACCACCTTCTGGAGTGCGTATATCTGCGTACTGACCATCGGCAGCCTGATCGGCCTGACCTGGCTGCTGATCGGCACGCGCAAGGGTGAAACCAAGGGCAGCGTCGACCAGACCATGGGCCACAGCTTCGACGGCATCGAGGAGTACGACAATCCGCTGCCGCAGTGGTGGTTCATGCTGTTCGCCGGGACCCTGGTGTTTGCCGTCGGCTACCTGATCCTCTATCCCGGCCTGGGCAACTGGAAAGGTATCCTGCCCGGCTACGAGAACGGCTGGACCGGCGTTCACGAGTGGGAAAAGGAGATGGACAAGGCCGATGCCAAGTTTGGGCCGATCTTCGCCAAATTCGCGGCCATGCCCGTGGAAGAAGTGGCCAAGGACCCGCAAGCGCTGAAAATGGGTGGGCGCCTGTTCGCCTCCAACTGCTCGGTGTGCCATGGATCGGACGCCAAGGGCGCCTATGGTTTCCCGAACCTGGTGGAAACCACCTGGCGCTGGGGCGGCAGTGCCGACACCATCAAGCAGACCATCATGGGCGGGCGTATCGCGGCAATGCCGGCCTGGGGTGAAATCCTCGGCGAGGACGGTGTGAAGAACGTCGCCGCCTATGTCCATCATGAGCTGGGCCACCTGCCGTTGCCCGAAGGCAGCGACGCCAACCTGCAAGCCGGCCAGCAGATCTTCAGCAGCAATTGCGTGGCCTGCCACGGCCCTGAAGGCAAGGGCACCCAGGCCATGGGCGCGCCGAACCTGACCCGGCCCGCCGGGCTCATCTACGGCAGCAGCCTGGCGCAATTGCAGCAGACTATCCGCCATGGCCGCCAGGGCCATATGCCGGCCCAGAGCGAAATGCTCGGCAACGATAAAGTGCAGTTGCTCGCCGCTTATGTGTTCAGCCTCTCCCACGGCAATCAAGGAGAAAGCAAAGCCCAATAAACACCGGATATTTCCTGCCGCATCGATCAGGATGCGGCAGTTCCCTGCCTGTACGCGACCCAGTGTCGCACCTCTCCTTTAGTCCGCCTACCCACTCCCGGGAATCGGTACTAAGCTTTGCAAACTTCGATCAAACCGTATCCCCTCGCCCGCCGGTCGATTCCGGCCTTTTCGAGGGCGCGCTTTGACCTTACACCGAGCATGGAAAGGCCGCAGAATCAGCGTCGCACGGTATTGACCGAGGTCATGGCGCGTTGCAATGACCCTACATTTTATCCATACTTGCGGCCGATTTTACTTCTAATAAATATACCCAAACCGTGGAACCTTAGAATGAGCACAGCAATCAGTCCGACTGCTTATAACTATAAGGTAGTCCGCCAGTTCGCCATCATGACGGTGGTCTGGGGGATCCTTGGCATGGGGCTCGGTGTATTCATCGCCTCGCAACTGGTCTGGCCGGAGTTGAATTTCGGCCTGCCGTGGACGAGTTTTGGACGCCTGCGCCCGCTGCACACCAACCTGGTGATCTTCGCCTTCGGTGGTTGTGCATTGTTTGCCACCTCCTACTATGTCGTGCAGCGAACCTGCCAGGTACGACTGATCTCCGACGGCCTCGCGGCCTTCCACTTCTGGGGCTGGCAGGCGGTGATCGTCGGCGCCGGGATCACCCTGCCCCTGGGTTACACCACCACCAAGGAATACGCCGAACTGGAATGGCCGCTGGCTATCCTGCTGGCGATTGTCTGGGTGGTCTACGCCCTGGTTTTTTTCGGCACCATCATCAAGCGCAAGACCAAGCACATCTATGTCGGCAACTGGTTCTACGGTGCGTTCATCATCGTCACGGCGATGCTCCACATCGTGAACCACATCTCGCTGCCGGTGAGCTTCTTCAAGTCCTACTCGGCCTATGCCGGGGCAACCGATGCGATGATCCAGTGGTGGTACGGCCACAACGCCGTGGGTTTCTTCCTGACCACCGGCTTTCTCGGGATGATGTACTACTTCGTGCCGAAACAGGCCGAACGGCCGATCTACTCCTATCGTCTGTCCATCGTGCACTTCTGGGCGCTGATCACCCTGTACATCTGGGCCGGCCCGCACCACCTGCACTACACCGCCCTGCCGGACTGGGCCCAGTCCCTGGGCATGGCGATGTCGATCATCCTCCTGGCCCCGAGCTGGGGCGGCATGATCAACGGCATGATGACCCTCTCGGGCGCCTGGCATAAGCTGCGCACCGACCCGATCCTGCGATTCCTGGTGGTGTCCCTGGCGTTCTACGGCATGTCGACCTTCGAAGGGCCGATGATGGCGATCAAGACCGTCAACTCGTTGTCCCACTACACCGACTGGACCATCGGCCACGTGCATGCCGGGGCCCTGGGCTGGGTGGCGATGATCTCCATCGGCTCGCTGTACCACATGATCCCGAAAATCTTCGGCCGTCCGCAGATGCACAGCGTCGGGCTGATCAACGTGCACTTCTGGCTCGCGACCATCGGCACCGTGCTCTACATCGCCTCGATGTGGGTCAACGGCATCACCCAGGGCCTGATGTGGCGCGCGATCAACGACGACGGCACCCTGACCTATTCCTTCGTCGAAGCGCTGCAGGCCAGCCACCCCGGCTATATCGTCCGCGCCATCGGCGGTGCGTTCTTCGCCAGTGGCATGCTGTTCATGGCCTACAACGTGTTCCGTACCGTTCGCGCCTCGGACCCGGCTGAAGCTGAAGCCGCCGCTCAGATCGCTGTCGCTGGAGCTCACTGATGAAGCACGAAGTAGTCGAGAAGAATATCGGCCTGCTGGCCTTCTTCATGGTCATCGCCGTGAGCATTGGCGGCCTGACCCAGATCGTCCCGCTGTTCTTCCAGGACGTCACCAACAAGCCGGTCGAGGGCATGAAGCCACGTCCGGCGCTGGAACTGGAAGGTCGTGACATCTTTATCGCCAACGGTTGTGTCGGCTGCCACTCGCAGATGATCCGCCCGTTCCGCGCCGAGACCGAACGCTACGGACACTACTCGGTGGCCGGTGAAAGCGTCTGGGACCACCCGTTCCTCTGGGGCTCCAAGCGTACCGGGCCGGACTTGGCCCGGGTCGGCGGGCGTTACTCCGATGACTGGCACCGCGCGCACCTGTACAACCCGCGCAACGTGGTGCCCGAGTCGAAAATGCCGGCTTATCCGTTCCTGGTGGAAAACAAGCTCGACGGCAAGGACACCGCGAAGAAAATGGAAGTCCTGCGCACCCTCGGCGTCCCTTACACCGACGAAGACATCGCCGGGGCCAAGGATGCCGTGAAGGGCAAGACCGAAATGGACGCGCTGGTGGCCTACTTGCAAGGCCTGGGCACCATCATCAAAAGCAAACGGTGATCTGGATGGATATCGGGATGATTCGTGGCCTGGGCACCCTGGTGGTGATGGTGGCCTTTATCGGCCTGGCGCTGTGGGTGTTCAGCCCGCGGCGCAAGTCGGAATTCGAGGACGCGACCTTGCTGCCTTTCGCGGATGACCCCGAAGCCATCAAGCAGGTCGAAAAAGCGTCTAGGAGTAACAAAGAATGACTACGTTCTGGAGTCTGTACGTCACAGTCCTCAGCCTGGGTACCATCTTCGCCCTGACCTGGTTGCTGCTGTCCACCCGCAAGGGCCAGCGCGCCGAGCAGACCGACGAGACGGTTGGCCACTCCTTCGACGGTATCGAGGAGTATGACAACCCGCTGCCCAAATGGTGGTTCATGCTGTTCGTCGGCACCATCGTCTTTGCCCTCGGCTATCTGGCCCTGTACCCGGGCCTGGGCAATTGGAAAGGCCTGCTGCCGGGTTACAATTACCTCGACAACGATAAGCAGACCCCCTTCGCCAACGGCCAGAACGGCTGGACCGGCGTACACGAGTGGGAAAAGGAAATGGCCCGCTCGGATGCCAAGTTCGGGCCGATCTTCGCCAAGTACGCGGCCATGCCCATCGAGGACGTGGCCAAGGACCCGCAAGCGCTGAAGATGGGCGCGCGCCTGTTCGCCTCCAACTGCTCGGTGTGCCACGGTTCCGACGCCAAGGGCGCCTATGGCTTCCCCAACCTGACCGACGAAGACTGGCGCTGGGGCGGCGAGCCGGAAACCATCAAGACCACCATCATGGGCGGTCGCCATGCGGTGATGCCGGCCTGGGCCGAGGTCATTGGTGAGCAAGGCGTGGCCGATGTCGCCTCGTTCGTGCTGACCAACCTCGACGGCCGCAAGCTGCCGGAAGGCGCCAAGGCCGACCCGGTGGCGGGGCAGAAACTCTTCGCCACCAACTGCGTGGCTTGCCACGGTCCTGAAGGCAAGGGCACCCCGGCCATGGGTGCGCCGAACCTGACGCACCCGGCGGCCTTCATCTACGGTTCGAGCTTCGCGCAGCTGCAACAGACCATCCGTTATGGTCGCCAGGGGCAGATGCCGGCCCAGGCCCAGTTGCAGGGCAACGACAAGGTTCACTTGCTCGCCGCCTATGTCTACAGCCTGTCCCAAGGTGACAACAAGCCCGCTGAATAAGTGCGTTTGAGCAACAACAGACGGCCCCGCCAGCACAACTGGCGGGGCCGTTTTGATTACCCGCGGCCGGTGTTCAGCACACCGTAAACACCCCGCCGACCGGGTAATCGGAGCTCGCCATAGCCTGCGCCAATCCGCCCCCGTCCACGATCAATCATCTATAGTCAATTGACCTGGATCATGCTTTGTTACATCTACTACACCATACTGAGCGCTGACCCAACGCGACCAAAGGTCGCACCCTTGGAGCACAGGGACCGGCGTATCATTGAGCCACTGCACTACTCTTTCTGATCGCGGTCGGCACGTACTGACCGAGGCATTTCCCCCAGCCGTGGGACGCAATGATGAGCAACCAGATTCCGCTACACGACGTCACGCCACCTGCCAAACCCGCCAACGCAACCGTCGACCTCTACGCGTCGCGAGAGAAAATCTACACCCGAGCCTTCACTGGCCTGTTCCGCAACCTGCGCATGGCCGGTGGTGCCGCCTTGTTCCTGCTGTACTTCGGTACTGTGTGGCTGGACTGGGGCGGTCACCAGGCGGTGTGGTGGAACCTGCCCGAGCGCAAGTTCTTCATCTTCGGCGCGACCTTCTGGCCCCAGGACTTTATCCTGCTCTCGGGCCTGTTGATCATCGCCGCCTTCGGCCTGTTCTTCATCACCGTCTATGCCGGGCGGGTCTGGTGCGGCTATACCTGCCCGCAAAGCGTCTGGACCTGGATCTTCATGTGGTGCGAGAAGGTCACCGAAGGCGACCGCAACCAACGCATCAAGCTCGACAAGGCGCCCATGGGCGCGAATAAATTCCTGCGCAAACTCGCCAAGCACAGCCTGTGGCTGCTGATCGGCTTTGTCACCGGCATGACCTTTGTTGGCTACTTCTCGCCGATTCGCGAACTGATGATCAGCTTCTTCACCGGCGAGGCCGATGGCTGGTCGTATTTCTGGGTCGGTTTCTTCACCCTCGCCACCTACGGCAACGCCGGCTGGCTGCGCGAGCAGGTGTGCATCTACATGTGCCCCTATGCGCGCTTCCAGAGCGTGATGTTCGACAAGGACACCCTGATCGTCTCCTACGACCCGCGCCGGGGCGAAGACCGTGGCCCGCGCAAGAAAGGCGCCGACTACAAGGCCCAGGGCCTGGGCGACTGCATCGACTGCACGATGTGCGTGCAGGTCTGCCCCACCGGCATCGACATCCGCGACGGCCTGCAGATCGAGTGCATCGGTTGCGCCGCCTGCATCGACGCCTGCGACAGCATCATGGACAAGATGCAGTACCCGCGCGGGCTGATCAGCTACACCACCGAACACAACCTTTCCGGACAGAAAACCCATAAGCTGCGGCCACGCCTGATCGGTTATGCGCTGGTCCTGCTGACCATGATCGGCCTGTTGGTGGCGGCGTTCTTCATGCGCCCACTGGTGGGCTTCGACGTCAGCAAGGACCGGGTGCTGTACCGCGAGAATGCCCAGGGGCGGATCGAAAACGTCTACAGCCTGAAGATCATGAACAAGGATCAGCGCGACCACACCTATGTCCTCGACGCCAGCGGCTTGCCCGACCTGAAACTGCAGGGCAAGCGCGAAATCCACGTGGCCGCCGGCGAGATTTTCAGTATGCCGATGGAGCTGTCCAGCGCCCCCGAGCAACTGCCGTCGAGTACCAACGAGGTGAAATTCACCTTGCGCGACGCCGATAACGACAGCGTTCATATTGAAGCCAAGAGCCGATTCATCGGCCCGCAAATCCGTTAAGGAAAGACACGATGCCCGCAGCCACTGCCGCAAGCCCTTGGTACAAGCACCTCTGGCCCTGGATCCTGATCGGGATCATGGCCTGCTCGGTGACCCTGACCCTGTCGATGGTGACCATTGCGGTGAAGAACCCGGACAACCTGGTCAACGACAACTACTACGAGGCTGGCAAGGGCATCAACCGCTCCCTGGACCGCGAACTGCTGGCCCAGAGCCTGAAGCTGCATGCCAGTGTGCATCTGGATGAAGTCACCGGCGAAGTCGACTTGCGCCTGCGGGGCAACAGCCAGCCGGCCAGCGTCGAGCTGAACCTGATCTCGCCAACCCAGCCGGAGAAGGACCGCAAGGTCACCCTGAACCGCAGCGCCAGCGAACCGGGGCGCTATATCGGGCAACTGGCCGACAAGATCGAAGGCCGGCGCTTCGTCGAGTTGCTGGGGGTCGAAGGCGACAAGACCTGGCGTCTGTTCGAAGAAGAGCAGATCAGCCAGGACAAGGACCTGAAGCTGGGCGACGAACCGCTGCAAGGCGCCGAAGACCTGAGCAAATAAATACGATCCGCTTCTGTAGGAGCCGGCTTGCTGGCGATGGCGATCTCACAGTCGATATCTCTATCGCCAGGTAAACCGCTATCGCCAGCAAGCCGGCTCCTACAGTGACCAATGGCGCCTATGACAACCCCCATACCCTGCTACCACTGCGCCCTGCCCGTCCCCTCCGGCAGTCGCTTCACCGCTGTCGTGCTGGGCGAGCCCCGCGAGTTCTGCTGCCCGGGTTGCCAGGCGGTGGCCCAGGCGATTGTCGCCGGCGGCCTGGAACACTATTACAGCCATCGCAGTGAAACCTCGGCCAACCCCGAGAGCCTGCCGATGCAATTACGGGACGAACTGGCGCTGTACGATCGCGCCGATGTGCAGCAACCTTTCGTCCGCCACGACGGCGAGCTCGCCGAAGCCACCCTGCTGATGGAAGGCATCAGTTGCGCCGCCTGCGGCTGGCTGATCGAGAAACACCTGCTCGGCCTGCCCGCCATGGCCGAGGCGCGGCTGAACCTGTCCAATCACCGCCTGCAAGTACGCTGGGCAGACCGCCAACTGCCGTTGAGCCAGATCCTCGGCGAACTGCGTCATATCGGCTATGCCGCACACCCCTATCAGGCCGACCAGGCCAGCGAACAGCTCGCCAGCGAAAACCGCAAATCCCTGCGCCAACTGGGCCTGGCTGGCCTGCTGTGGTTCCAGGCAATGATGGCGACCATGGCGACCTGGCCGGAATTCAATATCGACCTCAGCCCGGAACTGCACACCATTCTGCGCTGGGTGGCGTTGTTCCTGACCACGCCCATTGTATTCTATAGCTGTGCGCCGTTCTTTCGCGGCGCCTTTCGCGACCTGCGCACCCGCCACCTGACCATGGATGTCTCGGTCTCGCTGGCCATCGGCAGCGCCTACTGCGCCGGAATCTGGACCGCGATCAGCGGGGTCGGCGAACTCTACTTCGATGCCGTGGGCATGTTCGCCCTGTTCCTGCTGGCCGGTCGCTACCTGGAGCGCCGCGCCCGTGAACGCACCGCCGCGGCCACCGCGCAACTGGTCAACCTGCTGCCGGCGTCCTGCCTGCGCCTGGGAGCCGACGGCCAGAGCGAACGCATCCTGCTCAGTGAGCTGCGCCTGGGTGAGCGGGTGCTGGTGCATCCTGGCGCCGTGCTGCCGGCCGACGGGCGGATTGTCGAAGGCCAGTCGAGCATCGACGAATCCCTGCTGACCGGCGAGTACCTGCCACAGCCGCGCACCGCCGGGGATACGGTCACTGCCGGCACCCTGAACGTCGAGAGCGCGTTGACCGTCGAGGTCCTGGCTCTCGGCCAGGACACCCGTCTGTCCGCCATCGTCCGCCTGCTAGACCGCGCCCAGAGCGAAAAGCCGCGCCTGGCGCAGATCGCCGACCGCGCCGCGCAGTGGTTCCTGCTGTTCTCGTTGATCGCCGCGGCGGTCATTGGCCTGGTCTGGTGGCAACTGGATCCGACCCGGGCCTTCTGGATCGTGCTGGCGATGCTGGTCGCTACCTGCCCCTGCGCACTGTCGCTGGCCACCCCCACCGCCCTGACCGCCGCCACCGGCACCCTGCACAAACTCGGCCTGCTGCTGACCCGCGGCCATGTGCTCGAAGGCCTGAACCAGGTCGATACGGTGATTTTCGACAAGACCGGCACCCTCACCGAAGGCCGCCTGACCCTGCGCTCGATCCGCCCGCTGCGCGAGCTGGACAGCGAGCGCTGTCTGAGCCTCGCCGCCGCCCTGGAAAACCGTTCCGAACACCCGATTGCCCGCGCCTTCGGCCGGGCCCCGCAAGCCGCCGAAGAGGTGCATGGCACACCCGGACTGGGCCTTGAAGGCCGGGTCGGTGAACAGTTGCTGCGCATCGGTCAGGCGGCGTTTGTCTGCGAACTCGGCGCGTTTCCCCTACCGCCGACGCCAGACGAAGCCGGACAATGGCTGCTGCTGGGCGATACTCGCGGGCCACTGGCCTGGTTTGTCCTCGACGACCGCCTGCGTGACGACGCCCCGGCCTTGCTGGCAGCCTGTCGGGCGCGGGGCTGGCGCACGCTGCTGCTGTCCGGTGACAGCTCGCCAATGGTCGCCAGCGTCGCCGCCGAACTGGGCATCGACGAGGCCCGTGGTGGCCTGCGCCCGGACGACAAGTTGCAGGTGCTGCGGGACTTGCATCGCCAGGGGCACAAGGTGCTGATGCTCGGTGACGGCGTGAATGACGTCCCGGTCCTGGCCGCCGCCGATATCAGCGTGGCCATGGGCTCGGCCACCGACCTGGCCAAGACCAGCGCCGACGCGGTGCTGCTGTCCAATCGCCTGGGCGCCCTGGTGCAAGCCATCAACCTCGCCCGGCGGACCCGGCGGATCATCATCGAGAACCTGATCTGGGCCAGCCTGTACAATGGCCTGATGTTGCCGTTCGCCGCCCTCGGCTGGATCACCCCGGTGTGGGCCGCGATCGGCATGTCCATCAGCTCGCTGACCGTGGTGCTCAATGCCTTGCGCCTGACGCGCCTGCCCGGCGCGCCGACGCTCACGACCACGCCAGATACCCGCCCGCTGCCGGCCTGAGCCGCGCGGGCATGGAGTTCCCATGCCAGCTCTGTACATCATGATCCCCGCCGCGCTGCTGATCGTGGCCATCGCCGTCTATATCTTCTTCTGGGCCGTGGACAGCGGCCAGTACGACGACCTCGAAGGCCCAGCGCACAGCATCCTGTTCGACGACCAGGACCCGAAGCACACCGCCGCCGTCGAAGAGACCCAGCCCGCCAAGGACAAGCACGACAAGGCGCCTCCCCGTGCTTGAACTGGCGCCCCTGCTGGTTTCAGCGGTGATTCTCGGCCTGCTCGGCGGTGGTCATTGCCTGGGCATGTGCGGCGGCCTGATGGGCGCCCTGACCCTGGCGATTCCGCCGGAACAGCGCAGTCGGCGCTTTCGCCTGCTGTTGGCCTACAACCTGGGGCGGATTCTCAGCTATGCCGCTGCCGGCCTGCTGATCGGCCTGGCCGGCTGGGCCGTGGCCAGCAGCCCGGCGGCGTTGTTCCTGCGGGTAATCGCCGGACTGCTGTTGATCAGCATGGGCCTGTACCTGGCCGGCTGGTGGAGCGGCCTGACCCGCATCGAAAGCCTCGGGCGCGGTCTGTGGCGACATATCCAGCCGCTGGCCAACCGCCTGCTGCCGGTGTCGAGCCTGCCCCGCGCCTTGCTGCTGGGCGCGCTCTGGGGCTGGCTGCCGTGCGGGTTGGTCTACAGCACCCTGCTCTGGGCGGCGAGCCAGGGCAATGCCCTCGACAGCGCGCTGTTGATGCTGGCCTTCGGCCTGGGCACCTGGCCAGTGCTGCTGGCCACCGGGCTGGCGGCGGAGCGGGTCACCGCCGTGCTGCGCAAACGCAGCGTGCGCATGAGCGGTGGCCTGCTGGTGATCCTGTTCGGCCTGTGGACCTTGCCTGGCCCGCACCAGCATTGGTTGATGGGGCACTGATCCGCCCTGAACGCACACGCTCTCCTGTAGGAGAGCATGTGCATCAGCCTCATACCCCCGTTGACGCAAATCAAGATGCCCCCTCGGCCCTCCCCCTAGACTCGGGATATTGCAGCCAATCCGGGGGAATGCCCGCATGCTCGACGCCATCCGTTGGGATTCAGATCTGATCCACCGCTACGACCTCGCGGGACCGCGCTACACCTCCTATCCCACGGCCGTACAATTCAACAGCCAGGTCGGCACCTTCGACCTGCTCCATGCCCTGCGCGACAGCCGCAAGGCCCTGCGGCCGCTGTCGCTGTACGTGCACGTGCCGTTCTGCGCGAACATCTGCTACTACTGCGCCTGCAACAAGGTCATCACCAAGGACCGCGGCCGCTCCCAGCCCTACCTGCAGCGCCTGGAACAGGAAATCCAGCTGGTCGCCTGCCACCTGAATCCGGCGCAGAAGGTCGAGCAACTGCACCTGGGCGGTGGCACCCCGACTTTTCTCAGTCATGACGAACTGCGGCAACTGATGACCTGCCTGCGCGAGCACTTCAACCTGTTGGACGACGACTCCGGCGACTACGGCATCGAAATCGATCCGCGGGAAGCCGACTGGTCGACCATGGGCCTACTGCGCGAGCTGGGCTTCAACCGGGTCAGTGTCGGCCTGCAGGACCTCGACCCGAACGTACAGCGGGCGGTCAACCGCCTGCAAAGCCTGGAAGAAACCCGGGCGATCATCGAGGCGGCGCGAACCCTGCAGTTCCGCTCGATCAATGTCGACCTGATCTATGGCCTGCCCAAGCAGACCCCGGATAACTTCGCCCGAACCGTCGACGAAGTGATCAACCTGCAACCCGACCGTTTGTCGGTGTTCAACTATGCGCACCTGCCCGAGCGCTTCATGCCGCAGCGGCGGATCAACGGCAATGAACTGCCAGCACCGGCCGACAAACTGGAAATGCTCCACCGCACCATCGAGCAGCTCACCGCCGCCGGCTACCGTTATATCGGCATGGACCACTTCGCCCTGCCCGACGACGAACTGGCGATTGCCCAGGAAGAGTCGACCCTGCAACGCAATTTCCAGGGCTACACCACCCACGGCCATTGCGACCTGATCGGCCTGGGCGTCTCGGCCATCAGCCAGATCGGCGATCTCTACTGCCAGAACAGCAGTGACCTGAACCAGTACCAGAACACCCTCGCCAGTGCGCAACTGGCCACCAGCCGGGGCCTGTTGTGCAACGCCGACGACCGCCTGCGCCGGGCCGTGATCCAGCAGATCATCTGTAACCTCAGCCTGGAGTTCGCCGATATCGAGCGCCAGTTCAATATCGACTTCGGCGGTTACTTCGCCGCGCTCTGGCCACGCCTGACGGAGATGGCCGCGGACGGCCTGATCGAACTCGACCGCGAACGCCTCACGGTCCTGCCGGCGGGACGCCTGCTGGTCCGGTCGGTGTGCATGGTCTTCGATGCCTATCTGGATCAGCAGAACCGCCAGCGGTTCTCACGGGTGATTTGACTGATCGAGCCGTTTTCGGCCAGCCCCGCCTGCACGGGTGCGCTATTTTGGCGCAGGCTGGCCTGAGCGCCCCTTGCTGGGTTACCCTTACGTCTTATGTGTGTTTTCCCACAAGGATTTAAGAAATGTCCGACCCCGTGAAATTGCGCGCCCATAGTCAGGCCCAT
The DNA here is from genome assembly GCF_059420925.1 of Pseudomonas sp. GW821-FHT03C07. Lineage (NCBI taxonomy): Bacteria > Pseudomonadati > Pseudomonadota > Gammaproteobacteria > Pseudomonadales > Pseudomonadaceae > Pseudomonas > Pseudomonas sp. GW821-FHT03C07. The sequence continues at coordinate 232,758 of NZ_JBWKUQ010000007.1, read as the reverse complement.
TGCAAGGATTGCAGCCTGGCCCCTCTTTGCCTGCCACTTTCGCTGAACCTCGAGGACATGGACGCGCTGGACGAAATCGTCAAGCGTGGCCGACCACTGAAGAAAGGCGAGTTCCTGTTCCGCCAGGGCGACACCTTCGGCTCGGTCTACGCCGTGCGTTCCGGGGCGCTGAAGACCTTCAGCCTGAGCGACGGCGGCGAAGAGCAGATCACCGGCTTTCACCTGCCGAGCGAACTGGTCGGGCTGTCGGGCATGGACACCGAGACCTATCCGGTCTCGGCCCAGGCGCTGGAAACCACCTCGGTCTGTGAGATCCCCTTCGAGCGCCTCGACGAACTGGCCCTGCAACTGCCGCAACTGCGCCGGCAGTTGATGCGGGTGATGAGCCGAGAAATTCGCGACGACCAGCAAATGATGTTGCTGCTGTCGAAAAAGACCGCCGACGAGCGCATCGCCACTTTCCTGGTCAACCTCTCGGCGCGTTTCCGCGCCCGGGGGTTCTCGGCCAACCAGTTCCGCCTGAGCATGTCGCGCAACGAGATCGGCAACTACCTGGGGCTGGCAGTGGAAACCGTCTCGCGGGTCTTTACCCGCTTTCAGAGCAACGAGTTGATCGCCGCCGAAGGCAAGGAAGTGCATATCCTCGATCCGATTCAGCTCTGTGCACTGGCGGGTGGATCGCTGGAGGGCTGATTCGAACGCTGTAGAGAAACGCGATCCCTGTAGGAGCCAGCTTGCTGGCGATGCGATCTGACTGCCGACATCGTTGTCGCCTGGAAAATCGCCATCGCCAGCAAGCTGGCGCCTACAGGTACGGTGTTTCCTGGTGAAATACCGTCAGCTAGCCCAGCACTTCACTCAACGGAATAAAGTTCACCCAGTCGCCTTCCACCAGGGTGCTCTCCTCCAACACCTCGACCAAGCCCTCGGCCCAGGCCGCGCTGCGCAGCACGCCGGAGCTCTGGTTGCGGTAGATCGTCGCCCTGCCGTTCTCCAGGCGCCCGCGCAGATATTCGCGGCGATTACCCGGTTTGGGCCAGACAAAACCGGCCGGCACCTTGAACTGCAACGGCTGAACCTCCCGCACGCCTTGCCGGCGTAACAGATAGGGACGGGCCAGGAGGGCAAAAGTAACCAGGGTCGAGGCCGGATTGCCCGGCAGGCCGATTACCGGCACTCCGCGAAAATGCCCGAAGGTCAGGGGCTTGCCCGGCTTGATCGCCAGCTTCCACAGCTCCAGTTCGCCCGCCTCACGCAAGGCAATCCCAAGGAAATCGGCTTCGCCCACCGACACCCCGCCCGTGGACAGGATCAGGTCGACATCGTCCAACTGCGTCAGACGCTGGCGGGTCGCCTCCAGATCATCCGGCAGGATCCCGGCATCCAGCACCTCACACCCCTGGCGCGCCAGCCAGCTGCACAGCAACACACGGTTGCTGTTGTAGATCTGTCCCGGCCCCAGCGGCTGGCCCGGTTCAACCAATTCGTCGCCGGTGGACAGCACAGCCACCCGTACCCGTCGCAGCACCTTCAGTTCGGCACAGCCCAGGGATGCCGCCAGGCCCTGCTCGATCGGCCCCAGGCGGGTTCCGGCGGTCAGCACCACTTCCCCCACCGTGGTTTCCTGGCCCTGGGGGCGGATATTCTGTCCGACCGCCAGCGCTTCGATAAAGCGTACCCGCCCATCGGCGAACACCTCGGCGTTTTCCTGCATTTCCACGCAGTCGGCCCCCGCCGGCACCGGGGCGCCGGTAAAGATTCGCGCGCAAGTCCCCGGCTTCAACGGCTCGGGGGCTTGTCCGGCAAAGATCCGCTGGCTAACCGGCAGCGGCTCGCCGTGCCAATCGGCCAGGCGCAGGGCATAACCGTCCATGGCGCTGTTGGGCCAGGGCGGCAGGTCGAGGCTGGAGACCAGGTCTTCGGCCAACACCCGGCCGTCGGCTTGCGCCAACGGCAGGTGCTGCGACTCACGGATCGGCGCAGCCTCGGCCAGCGCCAGCAGACGGGCCAGGGCAACTTCCACCGACATCAACGCACCGAGCTTGCCCGGCTTACCCACGGGATTCACAAGGCGCCGCCTGTTTCAGATGAGGGACGAAGTTGCACGGACGATGGCGTGCGTCCAACTGCTCGGCGAGGATCCCGTCCCAGCCAGTGCGCACCGCATTGGTCGAACCCGGCAGGCAGCAGACCAAAGTACCGTTGGCCAGGCCGGCGAGCGCCCGGGACTGCACGGTGGAGGTGCCGATGTCCGCCACGGAGATCTGCCGGAACAGTTCGCCAAAGCCATCGACCTGCTTGTCCAGCAGGCAGGCGACAGCTTCCGGGGTGCTGTCGCGCCCGGTAAAACCGGTACCGCCGGTGATCAGCACGACCTGGACCAGGTCTTCGGCAATCCAGCTGGCGACCTGCGCGCGAATCCGATAGAGGTCGTCCTTGAGCAATACCCGCTCGGCGAGGCGATGCCCGGCGGCGGTCAGGCGGTCGACGTAGAGCTGCCCCGAGGTGTCGGTGTCGAAGGTACGGGTGTCACTGACGGTCAAAACCGCGATGTTCAGCGGTACGAAAGGTGTATCGGCCTTGGCTTTCATAGGCTCGGTCCAGTTGAAGGAAGAACAGCCTGGTGTTATATCACAGCCTCCCTTTTCATCGCCGCTGTCGAGATTGCCCATGCCCGTGAACGACCTTTCCATTCTGCTCCTGGCCGGCGGTCGCGGCCAGCGCATGGGCGGCCAGGACAAAGGCCTGCTGGACTGGCGCGGACAACCGCTGATCGCCCATCTGCACGCCGTGGCACGCCCGTTCAGCGATGACCTGATCATTTCCTGCAACCGCAACCCGGAGCGTTACGCGGCCTACGCCGACCGGCTGGTAAGCGACGACAGCGACGATTTTCCCGGCCCCCTGGCCGGCATTCGCGCAGGCCTCGCGGTGGCCCGCCATGGGCATCTGCTGGTGCTGCCCTGCGATGTGCCGCGGATCGACGCGGCGCTGCTCACGGCCATGCTCGATGCCGTGCGCGGCGATCCGAACCGGCCGCTGATGCTGCGCCAAGGCGAACACTGGGAACCGCTGTTGTGCGTGATCCCCTGCGCATTGGCCGCAGCCTTCGAAAGCGCCTGGGCCCTGGGCGAGCGCAGCCCGCGCAAGATCATGCTGCAACTGCAGGCCCAGGCCCTGCAGTGTCCGCCGGATGATCCCCGATTGGCCAATCTGAACACCCCGGAACTGCTGCAACCCGCGAATCACTCGGCGAATGGCTCCTCGCAAGGAACTTGCTGAGCCCGTATCCGTCAGAAACTACAATGAGCGTTGTAATCCATCAGTTCTGGCATCAATCAACGCTATCCTCAAAAAACACCCTTTCCGGAGAAGTACCATGACGCAACGGACTCTTGCCGCACTCCTGCTGACAACCGCCCTCGCCGCCCTTGCCGGTTGTTCGTCGCCAACGGTGATCACCCTGAATGACGGGCGTGAAATCCAGGCGGTGGACACTCCGAAATACGACGAGGACTCAGGGTTCTACGAATTCAAGCAACTGGACGGTAAAAAGACCCGCATCAACAAGGACCAGGTGCGTACCGTCAAGGAGCTGTAAGCTCTCCGACACATCCAACACAGAGCCCGCCTTGTGCGGGCTCTGTCGTTTTTCCCGACAGCGACAGCATGCAGGCATAACCCCCGGGTACGGCCTATTCTATGGAAATACCCCACCCGGGCTCATTGACCCTTTCCGGTAGCTGAATCATGAAAGTCCTCATGCTGCACGGCCTCAATCACCACCTGTTCGGCAAGCGCGAGCCGATCCGCCATGCAGATGTCACCCTGGAACAGATCGACGCCCGCCTGCGAACGCTGGCCAGGGAGCTGGACGTGGATGTCACCAGTTTCCAGACCAACTGCGAGGGGGCGATGTGCATTCGCATCCGCCAGGGCGCCCGCGAACAGGTGGACGCAGTGCTGATCAATGCCGGTGCCTGGGCCCACAGCAGCTACGACATTCGCGACGCCCTGGCGCACTTGTCGGTACCGGTGATCGAGTTGTACATGGCCAATATCCATCGCAACGAACCCTTGCACCAGCCTTCGGTGCTGGCCGAAGTGGCGCGCGGGCAGATCTGCGGTTTCGGCGTCGACAGTTACCTGCTGGGCTTGCGGGCAGCGGTGAGCGCGGCCCAGGGCCAAGCCTGCCATTGACGGCCGCCAACATCACCAGTGCAGGACAATCTCGCTCTCGAAGCGCCGCTCCTGACCGCTGATCGGATCAATGAAGCGCAGGCCCTGGGCCAGCAGCTTGAGCGGGTTGGCGTAATCATCCACGGCATCCTTGAGCACCTGTGGATAAAACGGATCATTGCAGATACCCGCGCCAAGGGCCGCCATATGCACCCGCAACTGGTGCTTCTTGCCCGTGACCGGATACAGCGCATAGCGCCACAGCTCGGCATTTTTCTCGGCGACTTCGACAGCGGTTTCGGTATTGCTGGTGCCGGCTCCTTCGCGCATGCGGAAAAACGGTTCGCCTTCCACCAGGCGGCTTTTATGCACCAACGGGAACGACAGGTTCGGCAAGGCCCGGGCGATTGCCTCGTAGCGTTTTTCAATCTGCCGTGTCGGAAACAACCTCTGATAGGCCGAGCGACTTTCCGGATTGGCCGAGAACAGCACCAGGCCGGCGGTGTGCCGGTCGATCCGGTGCAGCGGCACCAGATTCGGGTTGTCCAGACGGCGGATCAGGCGCCGTAACAAGGTCTGCTCGACATATTCGCCGGCCGGCGTCACCGGCAGGAAATGCGGCTTGTCCGCCACCACCAGATGCTCATCGGCGTAGAGAATCGTCTCGTTCAGCGGAATTGGCGTCTCGTTCGGCACCTCGCGAAAGTAATGAATGCGCAAACCTTCGCGATAAGGCAACTGCGCGCTGATCGCCGCCCCTCCGGCGTCCAGTACCCGACCACGGGCAATGCGGTCGAGCCATTGCTCGCGGCTGATCGCCTTGAAGTGTTCGCACAGGCAGTCCAGCACCGTGGTCCACGACCCGGGTGGCAGGTACAAGGTGCTGGCCTGGTGCTCGGCGGCATTGAAGGGCAAGACGGACATGACAGGACTCGAACGGCTGGGCAAGCCGGCATTATCCCGCAAGACCCCGGCAGAACCTAGGCTCGCGGCAACCCGATCCACGCCCCGGTGGCCAGTGGCACGCCTCAGCCCGAGGCGATCTTGCTTCCCAGCAGCTTTGCCCCGGCCGCCTCGGTGTAGTCCTTCAGCCAGCGCAGCACATCCACCGCCTCCCAGCGCCCCGGATCGTAGAGCGCGTACAACAAGCCCTGGTAACCCACCACATCCAGTTGCCGGTGATAGCCCGCCCGCTGGAACAAGGCTTCGATTTCCGCGAAACAGGTATTGAAGTGCAGCTTGTTGAAAGGTGTCTTGCCTTCCGTGACCAGCCCATCCAGGCGCAACTCCAGTACCGCTTCACGCACCACATCGGCGGACATGCGATTCACGCTGGATTTCAATTGTTCGACATTGAGCATGCTTTAACCCTCTTTATCTCTCTGGATTCCGTTCCCGGGTGCGCACGTCAGGGTGGGCATCCTGTCCCAACACCGGAACGAAAACTGTATAAACATACAGTAACTGATTTTTTGATGACCCGCCAACCGATTGCCGCCGGCCGGCAGCCTTCATGATTCCCTGGGATGGACTTTTCCATAGACGTTGCCGCCGATGAACGAGCCCACCGTGCCAAGGATCACCATGGCGTAGGTCCCACCATCGATCTTTCCATACCAGGTCAACATCGCGGTGCTTACGCCAACCACCACGGTGGCCAGGAACTTGCGACCGCCCAGTTGGTTGACCAGCAGAATCGACCTCCCTTTCATTTCATTTCCTCCCTTGCACCACTGGAACGTGCTGCCTCAAACGTCATGCAGCGACGTAAGCACAGTCGTTTTTCCAGCGCAACCGCAGGTAATTTGATGAAACAGAAGGGCCGTCAAGCACGCCGCCAACAGGGGCCTGACGGAAAAGGTCAAGGCGGTTCAGCGCAGAAAGGCCACGACCTGCTCGACATCGAAGGGCCAGTCCAACTCGGCTCCGCTGTCCACCCGACGCAACACCGGAATACGCAGGCCATAGGCATCGAACAGGGTCTCACTGTCGGCGATATCCACCAGCTCCAGCAACAGGCCGTGTTCGACCAAAGGCATCAACTGCGCCTCGGCGAGTTCACAGAGATGACAACCCAAGGTGCCGAACAGCTGGCATTCAGGAGGCATGAGGCAAGGTCCGCTATCAGAGAAAAACCTATTTTAGGCCCGGGCCGTGAGGCCGTCGAGCCATGCTGGGCCACTCAGGCCGTATCGTAGCGCTTGCCCGAGGCCTCCGGGCGAAATCGGCGCTGGCAGTAGCGGGTCGCCCGCTCCGGCACCGCGGCGCCTCTCAAGCCCTGCAGTGAATACAGACGCTCCATGGACCTCTCCGTTCGACCGGGGCCTGGTCGCACGCTCCCCCAACTGGGGGTTGAGCATAGCGAAACGAGGCGGACTAGTCCTGACTCACCGCGCCGATCTTGTGAATCGAAAGATCGGCACCGTAGTACTCCTCTTCCTGGCTCAGCCGCAAGCCATGCAGCGCTTTGATCGCACCATACACGGCAAAGCCGCCGATCAGCGCCACCACCACCCCCAGCGCGGTACCGATCAACTGACTGACCAGGCTGACCCCACCCAGGCCACCCAACGCCTGCTGGCCGAAGATCCCGCAGGCAATCCCGCCCCAGACCCCGCACAGGCCGTGCAACGGCCAGACGCCGAGCACATCGTCGATCTTCCACTGGCTCTGCGCCGCGATAAAACACCAGACAAACAAGCCGCCCGCCACCACACCGGTGACCAGCGCCCCCACCGGGTGCATCAGGTCGGAACCGGCACAGATCGCCACCAGCCCGGCCAGCGGACCGTTGTGCAGGAAGCCTGGGTCGTTACGCCCGATAATCAGCGCCGCCACCGTGCCGCCGACCATGGCCATCAATGAATTGACCGCCACCAGTCCGCTCACCCCTTGCAGGGTCTGCGCGCTCATGACATTGAAGCCGAACCAGCCGACGATCAGGATCCACGAGCCCAGGGCCAGGAAGGGAATACTCGACGGCGCGAACGCCACCAGCCGCCCCTCGCGATAACGTCCCTGGCGCGGCCCCAACAACAGCACCGCCGCCAGCGCCAGCCAGCCGCCCATGGCGTGCACCACCACGGAGCCGGCGAAGTCATGAAAGCTGGCGCCAAAGCGGGCCAGCAGCCACGCCTGTAGGCCAAAGTTGCCGTTCCAGACCAGGCCTTCGAAAAACGGGTAGACGAAGGCGACGATCAGCGCGGTGGCGCACAGCTGCGGGGCAAACCGCGCCCGCTCGGCAATCCCGCCGGAAATGATCGCCGGAATCGCCGCCGCGAAGGTCAGCAGGAAGAAGAACTTCACCAGGCCATAACCGTGGTCGCCACTGATTTGCGCCGCTGGCTGCAAAAAGCTGACACCGTAGGAAACCCAGTAGCCTATAAAGAAATAGGCCAGGGTCGAAATCGCGAAGTCACTGAGGATTTTCGACAAGGCGTTGACTTGGTTTTTTTGCCGAACGGTGCCGACCTCGAGAAAGGCGAAACCGGCGTGCATGGCCAGAACCATGACCGCACCGAGCAGAATGAACAGGGTGTTGGAACCATGGACCAGAGTGTCCACAGCGCTTTGCAAGTTTTCCATGGAGACGGCAGACCTGAAGTCAGGGAAAAGCACCAAAGCAGTTCAATCGCCGCGCATTTCGCACCAGATTGGCGCCAACCCGAGCCAGGAGCGAACCGCTTTGGCGCAGGGCGAAACACGAAGCGCGAGGAACCCTTGGGTTTTTTCCGCGTTTTTTGATTATTTGAGGTATGGTTTTCGCAGGCCAGGCCTCTAGGACGCCCAAATACAGCGCACACACCTGGCACAACGCACCAGCACAAAGCAAAAGCTGTACCAGCCAATCGCAGTGAACCTTCAACCAAGGCCCGCACTCGAAACCTGCACAGACTTTTCTCGGACGCTTTTTCACGGAGAACATCTAATGGCTCACAAAACGACACAGACGGCTCAAGAAATACTGATGGCGGATTTCCAGGCCCTGGTCAGCGACACCGAACGCCTGCTCGAACACACCGCCAGCCTGGCCGGCGACCAGGCCGATGAGTTGCGCGCACAGATTCAGGAAAGTCTGATCAAGGCCCGCGAAACCCTGCAACTGACCGAAGCTTCGCTGCGCGATCGTAGCCAGGCGGCGGTCGACGCGACCGAAGCCTACGTCCAGGCCAAACCCTGGCAGTCCATCGGGATTGCCGCCGGTATCGGCTTTATCGTCGGCCTGCTGGCGACGCGGCGCTGATATGGCTGGGGATGAATCGAGCGGCAGCGGCGACTCGACCCGCCGCCTGGGGGCGGCTTTCCTTGGCCTGTTGCACAGCCATGTGGAATTGTTCGGCATCGAGCTCCAGGAGCAGAAAGCCCGTACCCTCAGCCTGTTGCTGTTCGCCGGGATGACCCTGGTGTTCGGCTTGTTGCTGCTGATGGGGTTGTCGGCGCTGGTGCTGATCCTGCTCTGGGACAGCTGGCGCCTGGCCGGGATCATCGGCCTGTGCGTGTTTTACAGCCTGGCCGGGCTGTTCTGCGCCCTGCGCCTGAAAGCGGCGATCTGCGATGAGTCGTCGCCCTTCCACGCCACCCTTGAAGAGTTGGCCAACGACCGCGAGCGACTGCTGCCATGAGCCTGCCCGACCTGAGCCACATCCACACCCGGCGTGATATGCGCAAGGCGCTGATCCGCCTGCGCATGGAAATGCATCGCCAGGAAATCCGCCATGAGTCGCGGGAACTGCTGCAACCCTTGCAACGCCTGCGTGGCCTGGGCCAGAACTGGCAGGCCAACCTGGGTCTCAAGCATGCCCCGCTGTGGGGAATTGGTATCGTCACGCTGCTCGGTTTCATGAGCGGCCGGGGTGCCAAGGGCGGCGGCGTGGACAGTCTGTCGCGCTGGGCGCGCCTGGGTGCCAGCCTGTTGCCGCTGATTCGGCTGGCGCTGCGCGGCACCGCGTCCAAACCCTGACGCCAGAGAAGCTGGCTGCATTCTTGCAGTAGTCATCGGGTTGAGCGCGAACCCTCGGGCTCGCGTTCAATCTGCCTTGCCCGCCGCAGCCAGACCTATAAGACCCAGCCCAAGGAGGCACCGTGATCGACGGGCAACCGCTCGCCTGCTTTCAGCCGTTCATCGATACCGCCACAGGCCGTATCGCCGGTGTCGAGGCCCTCGGCCGCCTGCGCCAGACCAACGGGCAGCTGACCTCCGTGGGACCGCTGTTCGCCGATCCGCGTACGCCTTCGGCCGCGCTGCGCCGCCTGGACCGACAGATCCGTGACAACGCCCTGAGCCGGCTGCATGAAGCGCCCCGGGACTGGTTCCTGAGCCTGAACATGTCGCCGCGCTGGATCAGCCGCCTGAGCAACGGCCAAGCCTTGCCGAGCCTCAAGCAACTGGCGCAATACGACATCGATCCACAGCGCATCGTCTTCGAAATCACCGAACTGGGGGGCAACAGCCTGCGCCTGGCGGAAGTGGTCAAGCGCTATCGAGAAGCCGGCGCGCGCATTGCCATCGACGATTTCGGGGCCGGTTATTCCCAGCTCGACCGGGTACTGGCCTTGCAGCCGGACATTCTCAAGCTCGACATGCGCCTGTTCCAGGCCGCGGCCCGCGGTGGCCCCAGCAGCGAAGTGGTCAAGGCCCTGGCGCAAATGGCAGAAAAAACCGGCTGTTGGATCATCGCCGAAGGCGTGGAGACCGAGGCCGAGCTGAATTTCGCCCTGGAATGCGGCTCGCGCTACGTGCAGGGCTATCTGTTCGCCAAGGCCGAGCTGGATTTCTTTGCCACCGACGCCTTTGTCGCCCGCTTCGCCGAACTGCGCGAGCGCTATGTGCAACAGAAGCTGGCCGAACGCGCGCGCCTGATGAACCTGCGCCAGCAATTGGGCGGACTGATGACCACGCTGCAGAGCTGGGCCCAGGGCCAGGCGCCGCTCAGTCAGTTGCCACGGCCCGACGGCTACCCCTGGCTGCTGCGCTTCTACCAGTGCGATCGCCACGGCACCCAGCTCACCCCCAATCTGGAGTGGCGCAACAACGCCTGGCAGGCCGACAGCAGCTACCTGGGCCACAACTGGTCCTGGCGGCCCTATTTCTATCACTTGCTGGCCGAAGGTTGGGACGAACGCCGGCTGATCCTCTCCAGCACCTATCGCGACGCCACCAGCAACCAGTATTGCCTGACCGCCGGGCAATTCTTCGATAACGGCCAACGGCTGCTGCTGATCGATATCGATGCCGCCGACTTATAAATTTACTTGCAGGGTTTTGCTTGCAGGCCGGGCCGCTAAACGGGAAGCTGGGGCATCAGTCACCGACGGAGAGCCCCGCCTTGGATTGGCACACCCTGCTTACCCGCGAACGCCTCGGAAAATCGCTGCACAGCCCTGAAGAACTGGGCCGCAGCCCTTTCCACAAAGACCACGACCGCATCATTTTCTCCGGCGCCTTCCGGCGCCTGGGGCGCAAGACCCAGGTCCACCCGGTGACCAGCAACGACCATATCCATACCCGCCTGACCCATTCGCTGGAAGTCAGTTGCGTCGGTCGCTCCCTGGGCATGCGCGTCGGGGAAACCCTGCGCGACGCGCTGCCGGACTGGTGCGAGCCAAGCGACCTGGGCATGGTCGTGCAATCGGCCTGTCTGGCCCATGACATCGGTAACCCACCGTTCGGTCACTCCGGCGAGGACGCCATTCGTCACTGGTTCCAACAGGCCGCCGGACGCGGCTGGCTGGACGGCATGAGCGTGGCCGAAGGCAATGACTTCCTCAATTTCGAAGGCAACGCCCAGGGTTTCCGGGTGCTGACCCAGCTGGAGTATCACCAGTTCGAAGGCGGCACCCGACTGACCTACGCCACCCTCGGCACTTATCTCAAGTACCCATGGACAGCGCGGCACGCCGATTCCCTGGGTTACAAGAAGCACAAGTTCGGCTGCTACCAGAGCGAACTGCCGATCCTCGAACAGATCGCCCACAAGCTCGGCCTGCCGCAGTTGGAGGAGCAACGCTGGGCGCGCCACCCGCTGGTCTACCTGATGGAGGCCGCCGACGATATCTGCTATGCCCTGATCGACCTGGAAGACGGCCTGGAAATGGAGCTGCTCGACTATCCCGAGGTCGAGTCCCTGTTGCTCGGCCTGGTCGGCGACGACCTGCCGGAAACCTACCGGCAACTCGGGCCGCAGGACTCCCGGCGGCGCAAGCTGGCGATCCTGCGCGGCAAGGCCATCGAACACCTGACCAACGCCGCCGCCCGAGCCTTCGTCGAGCAGCAGGATGCCCTGCTGGCCGGAACGCTGTCGGGGGATCTGGTGGAACACATGCACGGACCGGCCAAACGCTGCGTGCTCAACGCCAAGGACATCGCGCGCAAGAAAATCTTCCAGGACAAGCGCAAGACGCTCCATGAGATCGGCGCCTACACCACCCTGGAAATCCTTTTGAACGCCTTCTGCGGCGCGGCCCTGGAACAACACGGCGGGCGCACGCCATCGTTCAAGCATCGGCGCATCCTCGACCTGCTCGGCAACAGCGCGCCACAGCCCGAGTGGCCGCTGCACAGCTCGTTCCTGCGGGTGATCGACTTCATCGCCGGCATGACCGACAGCTATGCCAGTGAAATGGCCCGGGAAATGACCGGGCGCTCCAGCCCGGTTTAAGCCCATGGCGCCCGCCCCTGATCAGGGCGGGCCGCTTAGCGGGACAAAGCCTACACAGGCGAGAGAATCAACTGATTGATCATGGCTTCGGCCCACTGAAATAATTGCTTTCCTCTTATGTCTGCCGCCCAAACTCAAGCTGACCTGCCATTCAACAAGCGCCCGATTCCAGGCATATTTTCCTACACAGCGCCTACCTATGTAGCCTTGTCTCGAGTCGACAGGTCGCCCGGAAAACACCATGCCCAAACACAACTTACGCGTGTTGCTGGTAGAGGATCACCCCTTTCAACTGGCCGCCACCCAGAGCCTGCTCAACAGCTATGGCTTCCATGCCCTGACACCGACGCTCAACGCCCGGGAAGCCTTGCGTGCCCTGGATTCGGCACACACACCGTTCGACCTGATGCTGTGCGACCAGTGCCTGCCCGACGCGCTGGGGCTGGACCTGATCGAAACCGCCTGCCGCAGCGGCATGATCAAGCAGGCGATCCTGCTCAGCAGTCTCAGCAATGAGGAACTCGATGCCCTCAGCGCCCTCGCACTGGAGCGACGGCTGCCGTTGCTCGGCTGCCTGAGCAAGCCACTGAACGGTCTCGCCCTGCAGAATGCGCTGGGCCTGGAGCGACACGCGCAGGAGGCCGACGCCCCCACCGAGCCCGCGCCCTGCGCCGAGCCTCACCCCAACGCGCCGTCTTGATCCCTACTCGCCAATCCCCGGTTCCATCCCGAGTTATCGCCGCCAAAACACGCCTACGTACAAGTAGGACATTTCCCAAAACATTATAAGAACTTATAACTAATTAGCCATTCCGTATAACCGCCCATTTCAATACTGAATAGCTCTTCCGTTTCAAACTGGCTCTATCCGTAAGTCGAAACCCTATTTAAAGTAGGAATATTCCTATACTACCTCTGTAGGGTCTTCCCTTCATGCGCCCGCTTGTCCAACTGAGCTAAGGTTCGCGCTTTCCAAGCAGCTCGTATGGGACTTTATTATGAACTCGGTTTTTATCGTCGACGACCACCCCGTTGTCCGCCTGGCCATCAGGATATTGTTGGAACAGGAGGATTGTTATGAAATAGTTGGGGAAACCGATAACGGTGTCGACGCGATGCAAATGGTCCGCGAATGCATGCCGGACCTGGTGATCCTGGATATCAGTATCCCCAAACTGGACGGCCTGGAGGTGCTGGCCCGTTTCAATGCCATGAATTCGCCACTTAAGACCCTGGTCCTGACGGCGCAGACCCCCAATCTGTTCGCGATGCGCTGCATGCAGTCCGGCGCCTCGGGTTATGTCTGCAAGGCCGAAGACTTGAGCGAACTCCTGAGCGCGATCAAGGCGGTACTGTCCGGCTACAATTACTTCCCGAGCCAGGCGTTGATTGGTGCGCGAAAAGAAGGACCGGAAAATCCGGAGATCGAACTCTTCAAACTGGTGAACGACCGGGAACTGATGGTCCTGCAATTATTTGCCCAGGGGCGAACCAACAAGGAAATCGCCAAGGGTATGTTTCTCAGTAACAAGACCGTCAGTACCTACAAGAAAAGACTCATGCAAAAACTCAAAGCCAAATCCTTGGTAGAGCTTATCGAGATGGCCAAACGCAACGCGGTAGTGTGAGAAAACCAATGCCCACGCGCATAAAGGACTATCTGATGGTGATCACAGGCTTGTGCCTGTGCCTGTCAGCGCTTGCAGAGACCCCCAGTGTCACCCACTTCTCATTACTCAGCCGCTCGAGCACCAGCCACATGGAGGTCGCGCTGGACAAGGAACAGCGGCGCTGGGTCCAGGACAAGCGTGAACTGCTGCTCGGCACCTCCGCCCCGGACTACCCACCCTTCGACATGACCGTCAGCGGGCGAGACTACGAAGGCATCACCGCCGACTACGCCGGCATCCTGGGTCGGGCCCTGGGCTTGTCCGTCAAGGTGCAGAGCTTTGCTACCCGGGAGGCCGCCATCAGCGCCCTCGAACAGGGCCGGATCGACCTGCTCGGCAGCGCCAACGGCTTCGAGGCGGTGAACAAGAACATCGCCCTCTCGACCCCCTACGCCATCGACCAGCCGGTACTGGTCACCCGGGAAGACGAAACCCGCGCCCTGAACGATGGCCTGGCGGGGATGCGCCTGAGCATGGTCTACCACTACCTGCCGCTGGACGAGATCAAGAGCCTTTATCCCAACGCCACGCTGCAGTTCTACCCCTCCTACCTGAATGCGCTCAACGCCGTGGCGTTCGACCAGGCCGATGTGTTCCTCGGCGACACCATCTCGACCCACTACCTGATCAACAAGGGCTATTTGCGCAATGTGAAGATGGCCAACTTCGGCAAACACGAGGCCTACGGCTTCAGCTTTGCCGTACGCGGCGACAATGCCGTCCTGCTCGGCGCCGTCAACGCGGCCCTGAAGGCGATCCCCACCAGCGAGCGCGAGAATATCGCCCGCCGCTGGAGCGCCGGCAGCGACATCCTGCTGACCGACCACAAGCTGCAACTGACCGCGCGTGAAGAGCGCTGGCTCAAGGAGCACCCGGTGGTCCGCGTGGTGGTCAACGAAGCTCTGGCGCCCATCACCTTCTTCGACGCCGACAACAGCTTTCGCGGGGTCACCGCCGACCTGCTGGAGCTGATCCGCCTGCGCACCGGCCTGCGCTTCGAAGTACAAAGCTCGCGCAGCCTGGAGGACATGATCAATCGAGTGCAAAACCATCAGGCCGACATCATCGCCGCCGTCAGCCCGACCAATGAGCGCGAGAATATCCTGCATTTCAGCCGGCCCTACATGGAAAACTCGTTCGTGCTGCTGACAGCCAAAGGCCGCGACGGCGTCAATAACCTCGATCAGATGCAAGGCCGGCGCCTGGCGGTTATTCGTGGCAACCCGCTGATCGACTATCTGCATCGGGACTTCCCGCAAATCAAGCTGATTGAAACCGATGACAGCCTCAAGGCAGTCGAACTGCTCGCCCAGGGCCAGGCGGACGGCGCGGTCAGCGCGCTGGTGATTGCCAACTACCTGATCGCCTCGCAGACCTTCGACGACAAATTGCAGATCAGCGCAACCATCGGCACCCAGCAGGCGATCTTCGCCCTGGCCACTGCCCGCGGCGCCACGGAGCTGAGCTCGATTCTCGACAAGGCGCTGCTGAGCATCGCTCCGGACGAACTGGGCATCATCAATAATCGCTGGCGCGGCTACACCCCGGCGTCGGACAGCTACTGGCGCAACTACCATCGGCTGATTCTGCAGATCGTCATGGGCGCTGGCGCGCTGCTGTTGCTTTCCCTTGGCTGGAACGCCTATATGCGCCGGCAGATCCGCCAACGGCAACTGGCCGAACGCGCCCTGAGCGACCAGTTCGAATTCATGCGCGCGCTGGTCAACGGCACGCCGCACCCGATCTATGTGCGCGATCGCGAAGGCCTGTTGCAGACCTGCAACGACAGCTACCTGCAAGCCTTCTCGAGCAAGCTCGAGGATGTGATCGGCAAGCGGGTCATGGACGCCTACCAGGGCAACGCCTTCGAGGCCCGGGAATACCAGGCCGACTACCAGCGGGTGATGGACGAAGGCACGGCGCAGATCTGCGACCGCACCCTGCATATCGGCGACCGCCGGATGACCATCTATCACTGGATCCTGCCCTACCGCAATTCCCTGGGCGAAGTGCAAGGCATCATCGGCGGCTGGATCGATATCAGCGAACGCCGCGAACTGTTCGACGAGTTGCGCGCGGCCAAGGATCAGGCCGACAGCGCCAACCGGGCCAAGAGCACCTTCCTGGCGACCATGAGCCACGAAATCCGCACGCCCATGAACGCGGTGATCGGCATGCTCGAACTGACCCTCAAGCGCGCCGACCAGGGCCATCTGGATCGCCCCGCCATCGAAGTCGCCTATAACTCGGCCAAGGACCTGCTGGAACTGATCGGCGATATCCTCGATATCGCCCGCATCGAGTCGGGACGCCTGAGCCTGTCCCCGGAACGGGTCAACCTCAGCGAACTGGTGGAGTCGGTGGTCAGGGTCTTCGATGGCCTGGCCCGGCAAAAGCAGCTGGACCTGGTGGTGCAGTTGCCCGAACGGCAGAGCATCGGCGACATCCTGATCGATCCGTTGCGCTTCAAGCAGATCCTCTCCAACCTGATCAGCAATGCCATCAAGTTCACCGAGCACGGCCAGGTCACCATCTCGCTGCTGATGCAGCCCGCCGCTGGCGCGCAGCGGACGAACATGAGCCTGACCGTCCAGGACAGTGGCATCGGCATCAGCGCCGCCGATCAGGCCCGGCTGTTCGAACCCTTCGTCCAGGCCGACAACTCCGGCCACCTGGCCCGCAGCGGCGCCGGCCTGGGCCTGGTGATCTGCCGCAGCCTGTGCGAAATGATGGGCGGCACCCTGGCCTTGTCCAGCGTGCCCGGTGAAGGCACCCGCGTGGTGGTAACCCTGCAACTGGACAGCCTCGAAGCCATGCCAGGCGCCACCCAGCGCGAACCGGAACTGGCCCCGGCGCTGCAGACCTTGAATGTCCTGGTGGTGGACGATCACCCGGCCAACCGCTTGTTGATGTGCCAGCAACTGGGCTTTCTCGGCCACTCTTTCAGCACCGCGCAGAACGGCGCAAGCGGCTTGCAGACGTGGAAAGACGGGCACTTCGACCTGGTGATCGTCGACTGTAACATGCCGGTCCTGAACGGCTACGAGATGACCCGGCGCCTACGTGAACATGAAGCCAGCCATGATCTGGCGCCCTGCACGGTGTTCGGCTTCACCGCCAACGCCCAGCCCGAGGAACGCACCCGCTGCAAAGAAGCCGGCATGGACGACTGCCTGTTCAAGCCCATCAGCCTGACCACCCTCAACCAGAAGCTCGCCGACGTCACGCCGCGCCCGCGCCCGGCCGCTTTCAGCCTCGACAGCCTGCACGCCCTGACCGGAGGCGAACCGCTGCTGATGCGCCGTTTGCTCAACGAGCTGTTGAGCAGTTGCCAGGCGGATCGCGAGGAGCTGCGCGGCGTGCCGGTCAGCGGTGACCTGCTTGCGCTGATCGACATGGCTCACAAGATCAAGGGCGCGGCGCGGATCGCCCAGGCCGGCGAGCTGGTAAAGCACTGCGAAACCCTGGAACAGCTCTGCCAGGAGGAGGCGCCGATACCGCGGCTCGAAGCCGCCCGGCAGGCCATTGTGCAGGCGCTGCTCGAACTCGAGACGGCCCTGCGCGAACACACCGACCCGCCGCCGGAAAAAATGCCCGTTCAGGGCAACACCTGACAGCGGACATTGACTATCCTTGGCGCTGAGCAGTGCACCCCACCACCCAGGAAGATCGGCGATGCCCCGTCCCATGCAACGCGAAAGACGCCGGCTGGCGCTGCACGTGCACATCAGTATCCTGTTCACCTGTCTGCTGCTGTTGACTGGCATCCTGCTGGGGCTGTTCAACTACCGGCAAACCACCCAGATCATTCTCTCCAGCAGCGAAAAACTCTTCGGCAGGGTCCGGGACGATGTACAGCTTGATCTACAGAACACCTACCAGCCGATTCGCCATCTGCTGAGCCTGCTGGCCATCGACGATCGCACCCAGGCCCCCGGGCTGGAGCAACGGCTGGCCCTGCTCAAGCCCTTCACCCAGGCCTTGAACGACAACCCGAACCTGGCCTCGCTTTACCTCGGTTACGCCGATGGCGACTTCTTCATGGTCCGACCGTTGCGCGACAGCGCCCTGCGCGCCTACTTCAAGGCGCCGGAGAATGCTGCTTTCCAGGTCTGGAGCATCGAGCGCGACCCCGGTGTCCAGGGGGTCAAGTCCGAATCGCTGTTCTTCGACGCGGCGTTGCAGTTGATCAGCCGCCAGGACAATCATCGCGAAGCCTACGATCCCCGCGTCAGAGCCTGGTTCAACAGCGCCCTGAACGACAGTGACCAGATCACCACCGCGCCCTACCTGTTTTTCTCCACTCACAATGTCGGCACCACCCTCGCCCGGCGCGGCAGCGCGAACGTGGTGATCGCCGCCGACCTGACCCTCGCCGACCTGTCCGCGACCCTGGACAGGCACAAGGTCACGCCCTCGACCGAAATCGTCCTGTTCGATGAAAACGCCAATGCCGTGGCCTACCCCGACTACGCCCGGTTGATCGGTGGCAGCAGCGACGCGCGCCTGCCCCGGGTGCAGGACCTGAGCCCGATCCTGCGGCGCTTCATGGAACCGGGCAACAGCACCGAGCACTACCTGAAGACCGCGCAACGGCAATGGATAGTCGCCCGCACGCAGCTCGCCGAAGGCGGTCCCAAGGGCCTGCAACTGGCGCTGCTGGTGCCGGAAGACGAACTGCTGGCGGATGCCTACCGGATCCGCTGGCAAGGCGCGCTGATCACCCTGGCCACCCTGTTGCTGTGTCTGCCCCTTGGCTGGCTGACCTCCAGGCTGCTGGTCAAGCCGCTGCATGCCCTGGTGCAGGAGGCCGATGCGATTCGCAGCTTCAACTTCAACCACCCGGCGACACCACGTTCGCCAGTGTTGGAAGTCGACCGACTGGCGATCTCGATGACCCGCATGAAGCAGACCCTGGCCAGCTTCTTCGAAATCGCCTCCAGCCTTTCGGCGCAAACCCGTTTCGACCCGCTGCTGCAACGGGTGCTCGAGGAAACGCTGAAAATCGCCCAGGCCCGGGCCGGCCTGATCTACCTGCTGGACAGCGAAAGCCGCCAGTTGGAGGCCCACGCCCTGGTCATCGATGGCGTACAGCAGGATCCCCGCCAATTCGATATCCGCAACGCCGCCGAGGCCGACGAACAGCGCCCGGCCTGGCTCAAGACACTCGACCGGCAGGACAACGTGGTCGCCACCCTCGGCTTCGAGCAGGCGGCCGACTTGCAAAAGGTCCTGCTCACCCTGGAAAGCCCACGGATTCACCTGATCGGTATTCGCCTGCACAATCGCCAGGGCGAAACCGTCGGCGTGCTTGCCCTGCTGCTGCCCGACAGCGGCACCGAGGCCGATATGGAGAACCTGCAGCCGGATCGCATCGCCTTTATCAGCGCCATTTCCGGCACCGCGGCCGCCTGTATCGAGAGCCAACGCCTGCAAGCCCGGCAGAAGCAGTTGCTGGACGCCTTCATCCAATTGCTGGCCGGGGCCATCGACGCCAAGAGTCCTTACACCGGCGGCCACTGCCAACGCGTCCCGGCGCTGACACTGATGATCGCCGAAGCCGCCGCCGCCAGCCAGACACCGGCGTTCAAGGGCTATCAGCCCACGGAGGACGAATGGGAAGCGCTGCACGTCGCCGCCTGGCTGCATGACTGCGGCAAGGTCACCACGCCGGAATACGTGGTCGACAAAGCAACCAAGCTGGAAACCCTGTACGACCGCATTCACGAAATACGCACCCGCTTCGAAGTGCTCAAGCGCGATGCCTGGGTCGACTATTGGCAAGGCCTGGCACAGGGTGGCAACGAGCCGGCCCTGAGCCAGGCGCGCGATACCAGCCTCGCGGCCCTGGATGAGGATTTTGCCTTTGTCGCCCACTGCAATCTTGGCAGCGAAGCCATGGCCGAGGCCGACCAGGCGCGCCTGCAGCGCATTGCCCAACGCACCTGGACCCGCACGCTGGACGATCGCCTGGGCGTTTCCTGGGAAGAACATCATCGCCAGGAACGCCAATCAACTGCGCCCCTGCCGGTCAGCGAAGCGCTGCTGGCGGACAAGCCCGAGCATCTGTTCGAACGCAACCCCGCCGAGCTGATCCCCGCCGACAACCGCTGGGGCTTCCAACTGGACGTGCCGCCCTACAAGTTCAATCGAGGGGAGTTGTACAACCTGAGCATTGCCCGCGGGACGCTGACCCGCGAAGAGCGCTACATCATCAACCATCACATGGTGCAGACCATCCTGATGCTCGATCAACTGCCATTTCCCGGGCACCTGGCCGCCGTGCCGGAGATCGCCGGCGGTCACCATGAAAAAATGGACGGCACCGGTTACCCCAAGCGCCTGAAGCGTGAACAGATGAGCCTGCCGGCGCGGATGATGGCGATTGCCGATATTTTCGAGGCGCTGACCGCCGCCGATCGCCCCTACAAAAAGGGCAAGAGCCTGAGCGAAGCGCTGGGCATCATGGCCGCCATGTGCCGCGACGCCCATATCGATCCGCAATTGTTCGAGTTGTTTATCCGCGAAGAAATCTACCTGGAGTACGCCCGGCAGCATGTCCTGCCCCAGCAGATCGACACGGTGGATGCCGAGTCGCTGCTGGAAAAGGCCGGGCTGGGCGCCTGAATCGCCTCAGCAGTCAGTCAGACGCAGGAAGATTGCCGCCAGGTGCTCGATGCCGGCCTGGTCTTCGAGGGTGAAGCGGGCCAGGCGCGGGCTGTCCAGGTCGAGCACGCCGACCAAGCGGCCGTCCTTGACCAGCGGTACCACCAGTTCGCTGTTCGAGGCGCTGTCGCAGGCGATATGCCCGGCAAACGCATGTACGTCCTCGACCCGCTGGGTTTCCCGGGTCGCCGCGGCGGTCCCGCAGACGCCCCGGCCGAAGGGAATGCGCACGCAGGCGATCTGCCCCTGGAACGGTCCGAGCAGCAGTTCTTCATCGCGGTTGAGGTAGAACCCGGCCCAGTTCAGGTCCTCCAGCTGATTGAACAGGAAGGCCGAGAATTGCGCGGCATTGGCGATAAAATCCCGCTCGTCCGCCAGCAGCGATTCCAACTGCGCGTGCAGCAGCCCGTAGCCGTCCAGGCCGCTACCCGCGTTCTGTAAATCGATCATGGTGCCTGCTCCAGCAACTTCAAACCCACCCAATAGCGGGCAAACTGATAGGCGCAACGGCCATTGCGATTACCGCGCCCGGTAGCCCAGCGCACCGCCTGGATATCCAGTGCCTCATCACGCTGCCAGGCCAGGCCGGCCTTGAGCGCCAACTCGCCGACCCAGTGCTCGACCACACTGAGAAAGTGCTCCTGGGTGAAGGGGTAGAACGACAGCCACAGGCCGAAGCGGTCGGACAAGGCGATCTTGTCCTCCACGGCTTCGCTGGGGTGCAATTCGCCGTCGACACGCGTCCAGTTTTCGTTATCGCTCTCTTTCTCCGGCACCAGGTGCCGGCGGTTCGAGGTGGCGTAGAGCAAGACGTTGTCCGGGGCCTGTTCGAGGGAACCGTCGAGCACACTCTTGAGCACACGATAGTCGCCTTCGCCCGCCTCGAAGGACAGGTCATCGCAAAACAGCACGAAGCGCTGGGGCAACTTTTGCAACTGCTCCACCACCCGCGGCAGATCCGCCAGGTGATCGCGCTCGATCTCGATCAGGCGCAGGCCCGCTTTGGCATGCTCGGCGAGCAAGGCACGCACCAGCGAGGACTTGCCGGTGCCACGCGCGCCCCAGAGCAAGGCATGGTTGGCCGGCAAGCCATCGAGGAACTGCCGGGTGTTGCGCGCCAACTGCTCGCGTTGCTTGTCCACGCCGATCAGGTCGGACAACCGCATATCCAGGCTGACCTCCAGCGGCAACAAGTAGCCACTGCGACCTTCACGCTGCCAGCGGGCCGCCAGGCAGCCGTTCCAATCAATGGCCTGGCGCGGCGCGGGCAACAGCGGTTCAAGACGGGCGAGCACCGCGTCGGCACGCTCAAGAAAGGCATTCAATCGGGAATCCACGACGTTTCCTCAGGCAAGTTCATACGATGATGTCGCGTTGGCGCCGTCGGGCGCCGGCAAGCTCTGGCAGACTGCACACCGCGCGTATCGAATCCCCCACTGCCGGTGCGTGCCTCGGATCAGCTATGCTTGCCCGGCGAAGGGAAAGGAAAGTGGTACACCACCCCATGGATATAAAATTCACCCACCGCTTGTCCTACAAACAAGCCCGGTTGACGGTGCTGGTCGGCTTCATTCTGGGAACACTGCTCAGTCTGCTGCAAATCGGCATCGATTATGCCAGCGAAAGCGCCTCGATCAACCGTGAAATCCTCTCCCTGCTGGAAATCAGCCACAACCCGGCATCGAGGATCGCCTACAACATCGACGCCGAACTGGCGCAGGAACTGGCCCTGGGTCTGCTGCGCTCGCCGGCGGTGCTGCGCGCGCAGTTGATCGACAACAACCATATGGTCCTGGCCAGTGTCGAACGGCCGCGCCAGGAGGGCAGCTATCGGATGATCAGCGATTGGCTGTTCGGCGCCGATCGGCGCTTTGAAGACCGGCTTTTTCTCAGCCATTTGCCGGACGAATCCCTGGGCACCCTGCACCTGGATATCGACACCTATACCTTCGGCATACGCTTCCTGCATCGAGCCGAGATCACCCTGCTCAACGGTTTTGCCCGCAGCCTGATCCTCACCCTCATCCTGCTGGTGTTGTTCTATGTGATGCTGACCAAACCTCTGGTGCGGGTGATCCAGGCCCTCAGCAGCAGCACCCCGGGCCAGTCGAAACAGGCGCGGCTGGCCTTCCCTCAGGGCCATGAACACGATGAGATCGGCGTGCTGGTCAAGGTCGCCAACCAGCAATTCGAGAACATGAGCACCGAGATCCAGCAGCGCCGCAGTGCTGAAAACCGCCTGACCGACTACCTGGGTCAGCTGGAAAATATCGTCTCGGCGCGCACCACCGAACTCAAGGCCAGCAACGCGCGGTTGAGTCAATCCAACGAAGAACTGGAGGTGGCGCGCAGCACGGCGCTGAACATGGCCCAGGCCCGTTCGGCGTTTCTGGCCAACATGAGCCATGAGATCCGCACGCCCTTGAACGGGCTGCTCGGCATGATCGCCCTGTCCCTGGACAGCCCGTTGAACGCCGAGCAACGCCAGCAGTTGTCGATTGCCCACGACTCAGGGAAAGTCCTGGTGGAGCTGCTCAACGACATCCTCGACCTGTCGAAATTCGATGCCGGGCAATTGGAGCTGGAGCGCATCCCCTTCGACCTCGGCGCGCTGATCGAGGACACCGCCAACCTGCTTTCGCAAAACGCCGCCCCCAGCGTCGAGCTGGCCTGCCTGATCGACCCGCAATTCCCGGCGCTGGTACTCGGCGACCCGACGCGGGTCCGGCAGATCGTCAGCAACCTGTTGTCCAACGCCCTGAAGTTCACTCGCTTCGGCCGGGTCGATGTGCGCCTGAGCGCCCGCGACAACGGCGTGCGCATCGAAATCTGCGACACCGGTATCGGTATCGCCCAGGAAGCCCAGGCGAAGATCTTCCAGCCCTTCACCCAGGCCGGTGCCGGCATCACCCGCCAGTTCGGCGGCACCGGCCTGGGGCTGACCCTGACCTACAACCTCTGCGAGGCCATGAAAGGCCGCCTGACCATCAACTCCGAAGTCGGCTTCGGCAGCCAGTTCTGCGCCGAACTGCCGCTGCCCGGACACACGCCGGCGGCGACACCGCGGCTCCTCACCGGCAAGATCATCGCCGTGACCTCCAGCACCAGCGGCCTGAGCGAACTGCTCGGCCAGCAGTTGCCGGTCTGGGGCCTGGACTATCAACACTACGGGCTGGATGACAGCCTGGCCGGCGTTAACCCCGACCTGTTGATCACCGACTGTCCCGAATGCCTGTTCGGCCTGCGGCCGGCAATCAGCGCGCCGATCCTGCTGGTCACCGCCTATGGCAACTTCATGCCCAGTGAGCAGGCCAGTGCCCTCGCCCCGCTGCAACAGCAGGCCCGCCCCTTGGCGCGCAACGCGCTGTACCAGACGCTGGCGCGCATCCTGCTGCCCGACGATCCGGCAGAGCTCAACGTCCAGCCCCGGGACAGCCAGCCCTTGCGGCGCGCGCGTATCCTGTTGGTGGAGGACAATCCGGTCAATCAACTGGTGGCCAAGGGCATGCTCGGCAAGCTCGGCTGCGAAGTGACAGTCGCCGCCCATGGCGGCGAGGCCCTGAGCCAGCTGGAGCAGCAGGTGTTCGACCTGGTGTTGATGGACTGCAATATGCCGGTCATGAATGGTTACGAAGCCAGCCGGCAGATACGCCGTAGTGGGCGCTGGCCAAACCTGCCGATCGTCGCGCTGACGGCCAACGCCATGCCCGAGGAACGTGAACGCTGCCGGGCCGCGGGCATGAGCGATTACCTGGCCAAGCCCTTCCGCCGTGAAGAACTGATGGCCCTGCTCGAACAGTGGGTGCCTGCTACAACGACTTGAGTTGGACCAGCAACTCGTCGAGGCCGTGGCGCAGCTCGTCGAGCCGGGTCAGATCGACGCCGCTGTCGCAGAGCAGGCGGGTCTTGATCGGCAACACCTGAGCACGCAAGGCCGCCCCCGCCGGGCTCAGGCTCAGGTGCACTTCGCGCTCGTCGAGGGCCGAACGACGCCGTTGCACCAGGGCCATCTGCTCGAGGCGCTTGAGCAGCGGCGTCAGCGTCCCCGAGTCCAGCAGCAGGCGCTCGCCGAGAGCCTTGACCGTCGGTTGCGCCGGCGCGCTGTCGTGCCACTCCCACAGCACCAGCATCGCCAGGTACTGCGGGTAGGTCAGGCGCAACTGCTCCAGCATCGGCTTGTAGCCGCGGATCACCGCCCGGGAAGCGGCATAGAGCTTGAAGCAGAGCTGGCTGTCGAGGCTCAGCGAATCGCTGGACAGGTCATTCATTTAAGCAGGGCTTCGATCTCGCGGGTGAGGTTCTCCGGCTTGGTGGTGGGCGCGAAACGCTTCACCAGGCGGCCGTCCTTGCCAATCAGGAACTTGGTGAAATTCCACTTGATGCCCTGGGACCAGAGCAGACCCGGTGCGCGTTTCTTCAGCTGGACGAACAGCGGATGGGCAGCGTCGCCGTTGACGTCGATCTTCTTGAACAGCGGGAAACTGACGCCGTAGTTCAGCTCGCAGAACTCGGAGATCGCCCCTTCGTTGCCCGGCTCCTGCTTGCCGAACTGGTTGCAGGGAAAACCGAGCACCACCAGCCCCTGGTCCTTGTAGGACTGCCAGAGCTGCTCAAGCCCTTTGTACTGCGGGGTAAACCCGCACTTGCTGGCGGTGTTGACCACCAGGATCGCCTTGCCGGCGAAGTCGCCCAGGGTCTTTTGCTCGCCCTTGATGGTGGTGCAAGGGATGTTCAGCAGGTTATCGCTCATGACAGTTCCTCCAATGAATGTCGAACAAGATAGCGAGCAATTGAATTGCACACAATTCAATTTCTCGGATTGATGGTCCCCTATAAGCCATGCCCCCCAGCCCACCAGGTTTCGCGCGGGCCCGGAAATCAGGAACACCGCGCAACAGCGGATTCAGCCGCGCGGAGCCAGATCCAGGCACACCGAGTTGATGCAGTAGCGCAAACCGGTCGGCGGCGGGCCGTCGGGAAAAACATGGCCCAGGTGCGCGTCGCATTTGGCGCAGACCACTTCGGTGCGGATCATGCCGTGGCTGATATCGCGGATCTCGACCATCGCATTGTCGCCGATCGGCTGGTAGAAACTCGGCCAGCCGCAGCCGGAGTCGAACTTGGTACGGGAATCAAACAGCGGCTCATTGCAGCAGATGCAATGATAGACCCCGTCGGTCTTGGTGCCGTTGTATTTACCGGAAAACGGCCGCTCGGTGCCTTTGAGCCGGCACACGTTGTACTGCTCCGGGTCGAGCATGGCGCGCCATTCTTCCAGGGTTTTTTCCAACTTTTCCATCGTTACACCTCGGCGGCTGAAAAACCCCGATCTGTCTCTTTTCCACGGATCGGGCGGCACGTATGATTGCGCCTCGTCAAATGCCAGTCTGGCACCCGCGTCCGACGCATTCAAACGGATTTTCCCAGCCAGCGGCCGGGGACCACAAGACGCGGTGAAAACGCAGTATTGCCATAGCGGCCTCGACGAGACCGCCTGGATCGTCCATTTTCAGGATCACATCGCCATGCAGGTCAGCAAATCGAACAAGCTCGCCAACGTCTGCTATGACATTCGCGGCCCAGTGCTCAAGCACGCCAAGCGCCTGGAAGAGGAAGGCCATCGCATCCTCAAGCTGAACATCGGCAACCCGGCGCCCTTCGGTTTCGAAGCCCCGGACGAAATCCTCCAGGACGTGATCCGCAACCTGCCGACCGCGCAGGGCTACAGTGACTCCAAGGGTCTGTTCAGCGCCCGCAAGGCGGTCATGCAGTACTACCAGCAAAAGCAGGTCGAAGGTGTCGGCATCGAAGACATCTACCTGGGCAACGGTGTGTCCGAACTGATCGTGATGTCCATGCAGGCCCTGCTCAACAATGGCGACGAAGTGCTGGTTCCGGCGCCGGACTACCCGCTGTGGACCGCCGCCGTGACCCTGGCCGGAGGCAACCCGGTGCATTACCTGTGCGACGAGCAGGCCAACTGGTGGCCGGACCTGGCCGACATCAAGGCCAAGATCACCCCCAACACCAAGGCCCTGGTGATCATCAACCCGAACAACCCGACAGGCGCGGTGTATTCGAAGGAAGTCCTGCTGGGCATGCTGGAACTGGCCCGCCAGCACAACCTCGTGGTCTTTTCCGACGAAATCTACGACAAGATCCTCTACGACGACGCCGTCCACATCTGCACCGGCTCCCTGGCGCCCGACCTGCTCTGCCTGACCTTCAACGGCCTGTCCAAATCCTACCGGGTCGCGGGTTTCCGCTCCGGCTGGGTGGCAATCTCCGGGCCCAAGCAGAATGCCCAGAGCTACATCGAAGGCATCGACATACTGGCCAACATGCGCCTGTGCGCCAACGTGCCGAGCCAGCACGCGATCCAGACCGCCCTCGGCGGCTACCAGAGCATCAACGACCTGGTGTTGCCGGCCGGCCGCCTGCTGGAACAGCGCAACCGCACCTGGGAACTGCTCAACGACATTCCTGGTGTCAGCTGCGTGAAACCCATGGGCGCGCTCTACGCCTTCCCGCGGATCGACCCGAAAGTCTGCCCGATCCTCAACGACGAGAAGTTCGTCCTCGACCTGCTGCTCTCGGAAAAACTGCTGGTGGTCCAGGGCACCGCGTTCAACTGGCCATGGCCCGATCACTTCCGCGTGGTCACCCTGCCTCGGGTGGATGACCTGGAACAGGCCATCGGGCGCATCGGCTCGTTCCTGAAAACCTACCGCCAGTAATCTCCTACAACCTCCTGCGACTCATCCGTGAGCCGCAGGAGGGCACTTTTCCCTCATTTCTTTTTGTATGTCTTTGCGTCAGCATGCCGCCGGCCAGGGACTCCCCCTCACAGCCAACACATCCCCCGGTTTCAAAGGGGCTTGCAGCGCTACGCCGCCTTAAAAACCCGAGCTATCCCTTAGGAAATGACTGGCAAGCGGCTAGAATCAAGCTGTAGGACACAGTTTGAAATAGTCACCCGGTTGAATAGGTCGGAGCCGCACCTTATATACCCCGCATGACGCTACATCTTTAGCTGAGGAGAAACTTTCAACCATGATGCGCATCCTGCTGTTCTTGGCCACTAACCTGGCGGTCGTGCTGATTGCCAGCATCACCCTGAGCCTTTTCGGCTTCAACGGGTTCATGGCGGCCAACGGGGTTGATCTCAACCTCAATCAGCTGCTGGTCTTCTGTGCGGTCTTTGGTTTCGCGGGTTCGCTGTTCTCGCTGTTCATCTCCAAGTGGATGGCGAAGATGAGCACCGGCACCCAGCTCATTACCCAACCTCGTACCCGCCATGAACAGTGGCTGCTGCAAACCGTCGAGCAACTGTCCCGCGACGCCGGGATCAAGATGCCCGAAGTGGGTATCTTCCCGGCCTACGAGGCGAACGCCTTCGCCACCGGCTGGAACAAGAACGACGCGCTGGTCGCGGTCAGCCAGGGCTTGCTGGAGCGGTTCTCGCCCGATGAAGTGAAAGCCGTGCTGGCCCACGAGATCGGCCACGTGGCCAATGGCGACATGGTCACCCTGGCGCTGATACAGGGCGTGGTGAACACCTTCGTGATGTTCTTCGCGCGAATCATCGGCAACTTCGTCGACAAGGTCATCTTCAAGAATGAAGAAGGCCAGGGCATCGCCTACTACGTGGCGACCATCTTCGCCGAACTGGTCCTGGGCTTCCTGGCCAGCGCCATCGTCATGTGGTTCTCGCGCAAGCGCGAATTCCGCGCCGACGAAGCCGGGGCCAGCCTCGCCGGTACCGCCGCGATGATCGGCGCCCTGCAACGTTTGCGCTCCGAACAGGGTTTGCCGGTGCACATGCCGGACACCCTGAACGCCTTCGGCATCAACGGTGGCCTGAAACAGGGCCTGGCGAAGATGTTCATGAGCCACCCGCCGCTGGAAGAGCGTATCGAAGCCCTGCGTCGGCGCGGCTGATAAGCACCCTGATGGCACCGCTTATGAGGGGCTGTGGTTGTGGGAGCGGAGCTTGCCCGCGAAGGCGCCTGTGAGGACGCCAAAAGCTTCGCGGGCAAGCTCCGCTCCCACAACAGCCAACAGCGCGGTGTTTTCAAAGTCACCACCCGCCTGTCTCCTGCCCTGATCATCGCAGGCTTACCCGCCTCCTACGAAACCTTCTCCAAGCGGTAAACCCGCTCATCAAGCCGGGTGACACCGGCCTGGAGAAACTTCCAGCTTTCGCCGAGCACATCCTGCTCGTCCTCCACCTGAAGCTGCCATTGGGGCTCCAGCAAGCGCCGGACCTCCCCATCGAGCAAGGCGAACGGCGGCCCGTCGAGTTGGGTCTGGTCGTAGTCCAGGGTGATCAACAAGCCCTGGGTGCCGACCGCCAGTATCCTGC
The DNA here is from genome assembly GCF_059420925.1 of Pseudomonas sp. GW821-FHT03C07. Taxonomy (NCBI): domain Bacteria; kingdom Pseudomonadati; phylum Pseudomonadota; class Gammaproteobacteria; order Pseudomonadales; family Pseudomonadaceae; genus Pseudomonas; species Pseudomonas sp. GW821-FHT03C07. The sequence goes on along the minus strand of NZ_JBWKUQ010000007.1, from coordinate 204,220 downwards.
TCAAATGCGCCGCATAACGCTCGCGCATGGCTGGCGGCAAGGCGATCAGCGCCGCCCGGTCATACAACCCCACGCAGTCGGCAACGTCTTGCGCCGTCAAGGCAAAGAAATCCCCGCACCAGAGCTCCAGCGGACCCGCCTCATAAACCATGAACGCGCCCTGCTGACGTATCAGCGGCTTGAGCTGCTGCTCGGCAAAAAAAGCCTCCACCGCCTTCTCCGACAACTCCACCCCCAGGACCCGCAGGCCTTGCGCCGCCAGCCAGGCCAGGTCGAGACTCTTGCCACACAAGGGCACCAGCACCCGCGCCTCGATCGGCAATGCCAGGTCGGGCCAGAAGCGCTGCAGATGGGGGTTGACCTGCTCCAGGTGAAAGCCGATCTGGTTGTGTTCCCAACGCTTGTGCCAAAATTCCGGTTGCATAGGTCACCCTGAAAATTCGATCAAAAAGCACTAAAACTTATATTAGATTTAGATCAATGATCTGATTGAAGATGGCGTCATCTTAACTCGACGCTCAGGACTTTTATTATGCTCCCCAGCCTGTTCATCTCCCACGGTTCGCCCATGCTGGCCCTCGATCCCGGCGCCAGTGGCCCGGCCCTGGCGCGCCTGGCGGCCGAGCTGCCGCGACCGAAGGCCATCGTCATCGTCTCGGCCCACTGGGAAAGCCAGGACCTGCGGGTCAGCAGCAATCCGCAACCGGAAACCTGGCACGACTTCGGCGGTTTTCCACAGGAGCTGTTCGCCGTGCAATACCCGGCGCCCGGTGAGCCGCAGTTGGCCGCCGAGGTCGCCGCGCTCCTCAATGCCGCCGGTCTGCCCGCTCAGCTCGATGAGCAGCGCCCGTTCGACCACGGGGTCTGGGTGCCCCTGTCGCTGATGTACCCGCAAGCCGATATCCCGGTGGTCCAGGTGTCCCTGCCGAGCCGCCAGGGCCCGGCCCTGCAGACGCGCATCGGGCATGCGCTCAGCGGCCTGCGGGCACAGGGCATCCTGCTGATCGGCTCCGGCAGCATTACCCATAATCTTGGCGAACTGGACTGGCATGCCGGGCCGAACAGCATTGAGCCGTGGGCCAAGGCCTTCCGCGACTGGATGGTCGACAAGCTCGCCGCCGATGACGAAGCGGCCCTGCACGACTACCGCAAACAGGCGCCCTACGCCGTGCGCAGCCACCCCAGCGACGAACACCTGCTGCCGCTGTACTTCGCTCGTGGCGCCGGCGGCCAGATGAGCATTGCCCACCAGGGTTTCACCATGGGCGCCCTGGGCATGGACATCTATCGCTTCGCCTGACGCGCCCCCCCCTGTGGGAGCCCGGCTTGCTGGCGATGAGGCCAGTGAGTCTTGCAGTGATCTTACGGACGCCATCGCCGGCAAGCCGGGCTCCCACAGGGGGTCGCACGGTGAATGCGCAAACGCTGTAAAAACAGGCAAAAAAAAATCCCCGAACCAGTCGGGGATTTTTTTATCGATCAATCAACCCGGGGGCTGATCAATCTTCGCGGTAACGACGCAGCTTGAGCTGCTTGCCAGCCACGCGGGTGTCCTTCAGTTTGGTCAGCAGACGCTCCAGACCATCTTCCGGCAGTTCTACCAGACTGAAGCTGTCACGCACCTGGATGCGACCGATCGCTTCACGCGCCAGGCCACCTTCGTTAAGGATGGCGCCCAGCAGGTTCTTGGCGGCGATACCGTCACGCGCACCCAGCGCGGTACGGCAACGGGCACGACCTTCAGCCAACGGCACCGGAGCACGACGCTCACGATCGCTACGCTCAGGACGGTCACCGGAACGCTCCGGACGATCGCCACGTGGCGCATTGTTCGGCACCAGCGGACGCTCTTTCTCGATCGCCGCCAGGGTCAGCGCCTGGCCATTGGTGGCCTTGCGCAGCAGGGCCGCGGCCAGGGCACGCGGGCTGCAACCGATATCGGCGGTCAGGCGATCGAGCAGCTCGCCATGGGTCGATTCAGCATCGGCTACCAGTGGCGAAAGGCTGTTGGTCAGTTTCTTGATGCGCGCATCGAGAACAGCCTGGGCATCCGGCAGGCGGACTTCGGCGACTTTCTGACCGGTCACACGCTCGATCACTTGCAGCATGCGGCGCTCACGTGGCGTCACCAGCAACAGTGCGCGACCTTCGCGACCGGCACGGCCGGTACGGCCAATACGGTGCACGTAGGACTCAGGATCGTACGGCATGTCGACGTTGAACACGTGGGTGATACGCGGAACGTCCAGGCCACGTGCGGCAACGTCGGTCGCCACAACGATGTCCAGACGGCCATCCTTGAGGGATTCGATCACGCGCTCACGCTGGTTCTGGGCGATGTCGCCGTTCAGCGCGGCAGCCTTGTAGCCTTTGGCTTCCAGGGCGCTGGCCAGGTCCAGGGTCGCTTGCTTGGTGCGCACGAACATGATCAGGGCGTCGAAATCCTCGACTTCCAGCAGGCTCAGCACAGCCGAGGTCTTCTGGTCGGCGTGAACCAACAGGTGAGCCTGTTCGATCGCGGTAACGGTCTGGGTCTTGGTCTGAATCTTGACGTGTTGCGGATCGCGCAGATGGCGTTCGGCAATGGCGCGGATCGACTGCGGCAGGGTCGCCGAGAACAAAACGGTCTGACGGGTTGCTGGCAGGGACTTGAAGATGACTTCCAGGTCGTCCATGAAGCCGAGCTTGAGCATTTCGTCCGCTTCATCGAGAACCAGGTGGTTCACGGTGGCCAGGACTTTTTCGTCACGACGCAGGTGGTCGCACAGACGACCCGGAGTGGCGACAACAATCTGTGCGCCATTACGGATTGCTTTCAGTTGTGGGCCCATGGGCGCGCCGCCGTAAACGGCCACAACGGTAACGCCCGGCATTTGCTTGGCGTAGGTTTCGAAAGCGGTTGCTACTTGCAACGCCAACTCACGGGTTGGCGCCAGGATCAGGGCTTGCGGTTCGCGCTTAGCAGGATCGATACGATGCAGGATTGGCAGGGCGAACGCAGCGGTTTTACCCGTACCGGTTTGCGCCTGGCCAATCATGTCGTGGCCGGCCATGATGATCGGGATCGATTGCTGCTGGATAGCCGAAGGCTCTTCGTAGCCAGTCGCGGTGACGGCTGCAAGAATATTCGGATTAAGATTAAAAGCGGCGAAGCCGCCGATTTCCTGGGTCATGGGTCTGCCTCTAAGTGCATCCGCAAAGACCCATGCTCCAAAGCTGCGCATGCCTTGTAAGACTCTGAGAGTCACCCTGGCAGCTTTGTCGGCGGGGATTTGCGAAAACGATTGAATGAAAGAATCGTCAAGGATAGTCCGCATGGCGGACAGCAGCCGAAGCTGACTTCGGGGAATTGCATTACCTAAACGCGGCCCGGTTAAAGGCCGGCGCGCACTATACCGGAATTGGCGAAAAAAGGGAGATTTATTTATCTGGAAATGCCGCTGTACGCCTCTCTATGGCGGGCTTTGCAGATAATCGGTCACCGGCTTGCCTCTGACCCTCCTTGCCGGATGGGCCTGGCGGCTTAAACGGTTCACTCGTCGGAATCTGCGAATAAAACTCAAGCGATCTCCAGAGCACGACAAAACTGCGTATGCCGTCTTGCCCCTTGACTCGCAACTGCAGCCAACGCTGTCAATGTGGGAGCCGGCTTGCCGGCGATAGCGGTGTTGGATTCACCATCGTCATCGCTGGCAAGCCAGCTCCTTGTATCGTGTTAGCTTCAGATCCTGGCGGCGAACAAGGCCTGATGCGCCCGGCATTGCTCGGCCGTAAGCATGAACACGCCGTGCCCACCGCGCTCGAAGTCCAGCCAGGCAAAGTCCACCTCGGGGTACAGCGCCTCGACATGCACCTGGCTGTTGCCGACCTCGACAATCAGCAGGCCCTTCTCGGTCAGATGATCCGCCGCCTCGGCCAGCATCCGCCGTACCAGGTTCAGACCGTCGTCACCGCACGCCAGGCCCAGCTCGGGCTCATGTTGGTATTCCTCCGGCATGTCGGCAAAATCCTCGGCATCCACATAAGGGGGGTTGGAGACGATCAGGTCGAAACGCTGGCCGGGCAGACCGTCGAAACCATCGCCCTGGACCGTGAACACCCGCTCATCGACGCCGTGGCGCTCGATATTCTGGTTGGCCACTTCCAGCGCCTCGAAAGACAGGTCGGCCAACACCACTTCCGCCTGCGGGAACTCATAGGCACAGGCGATGCCAATGCAGCCGGAGCCAGTGCACAGGTCGAGAATCCGCGCTGGCTCATTCGCCAGCCAGGGAGCGAAGTGGCCCTCAATCAATTCGCCGATCGGCGAACGTGGAATCAGCACCCGCTCGTCAACGATAAACGACAGACCACAGAACCAGGCCTCGCCCAGCAGATAGGCGGTGGGCACACGATCTTCGATGCGGCGCTTGAGCAGGTGCTGCAAGCGGCTCAGCTCGTCATCTTCCAGGCGGCAGTCGAGGTAGCTGTCGGCGATTTCCCATGGCAGGTGCAAGGCCCCCAGCACCAGTTGACGCGCCTCATCCCAGGCATTATCGGTACCATGACCAAAAAACAGATCCGCGCCATGAAAGCGGCTGACAGCCCAACGAATATGGTCGCGCAGCGTACGCAGGCGGGAATTGATCACGGGGGGAGGCTCCTGAAAAAAACGACGGGGGATTCTAACAGTCAAACCGGCACCGGGTGAAAATAAGGCAAAAAGACATCATCCACCGCCGTTTCGCCCGCGGGCAAACAACCCTTGACACGGCTACAGCCCAATAACCACGCCGCCTGCGCGGGTTGCGATTCACATACGCGCTCAGCCGGAGGACAATGCGGTAAAAGCCCCACTCAAAGGAGCCCCGAATGCCTGTTCCAAAGACGATGTTTCAACTCAGCGGCCGTGGTTATGCAGCCGCCAATCTGGGCCATGCCAGCCTGTTGATCATCGACGCCCAGAAAGAATATCTCAGCGGCCCGCTGGCCTTGTCCGGCATGGACGCTGCCGTCGACAATATCAAGCAGTTGGTGGCCGCCGCCCGCCAGGCCGGACGCCCCATCGTGCATATCCGTCACCTGGGCACCGTGGGCGGTCTGTTCGATCCCCAGGGCGAGCGCGGCGAATTCATCCCCGGGCTGGAACCCCAGGGCGACGAAACCCTGATCGGCAAGCTGCTGCCCAGCGCCTTTCACGGCACCGGCCTGGAGAAGCACCTGCAGGACCTCGGCTCCCTGGACCTGATCGTCTGCGGTTTCATGAGCCACTCCAGTGTCAGCACCACGGTGCGCGCAGCCAAGAACCTGGGTTTCCGCTGTACCCTGGTGGAAGATGCCTGCGCGACCCGCGACCTGCCCTACAAAGGTGAAATCATCAGCGCTGTCCAGGTCCAGCGTACCGAGATGGCGATCATGGCGGACAATTTCGCCACCCTCGCCCAGACCAAAGAGCTGATCGGCTAGCCGTTTCGATGGAGCGTCCTGACGACCGCCCATCCATTAACGCGGTCAATTGCGTCTCATTTTCCGATTTCCCGGATACATCAGGAACAAGCCGACCATCTCCCGGTCGAAGGGCCGATACTCATAGAGGAAATCGGAATGAAGATATCCGATGGTTTTGACGCTCGCCGCCTGCGCCCCCGGGGCCAGAGCAGCTGGGGCTCACGTTTGAGCGCGGCGCTTGCCGCGTTGCTGGCCACCTTCGGGGTGCTGCTGATCATGGCCGGCGCGGCCAGCCTGCTCGGCCACGCGCCGGCACTGGGTGATTTGAATGCCACGCCGGTCGGTTCGGCGGTGGCTTTGGGCGTGGGCCTGCTGACGCTCTGGCTCGGTGTCTGGCTGTGGCGCCGCAGCCGGCGCCGGATGCGCCGCGGCCACGGGCTGAACATCGCCCCCCACCTGATGAAAAAGCACGACTGATCAAGCACCTGCGCGCAATCTGCGGTGACGCCACCCAGGGCACTTGGGTAAACTGCCAGGCCCTGCGGAGGCTGACATGCAAGACGACGACTTTTCCCTGTTCAAAAGCGAGATCCGTGGCGTCAAGCCGATCAAGCATGATCGTGCCGACACCGGCAAGCCCAAGTCCGATCGCGCGCAGCTGGCCAAGTTGCGCCAGGCGGCCACGGTGCGGGTGCAGGACACCGCGGTGGATGGGCTGTCCGACCAGTTCGTTATCGACGTCGGCCCCGAAGACGAGTTGCACTGGGCCCGCGACGGGGTCCAGGAAAGCCAGATGCGCAAGCTCAAGATCGGCCAGATTCCGTTCGAAGGCAGCCTCGACCTGCACGGCATGAGCGTGGAGAAAGCCCGGGAAACCCTCTGGGCCTTTCTCGCCGAGGCGACCAAATTCGAAATCCGCTGCGTGCGCGTCACCCACGGCAAGGCTGTACGCCTGGACGGCAAGCGCCCGATGATCAAGAGCCACGTCAACACCTGGCTGCGCCAGCACGCCCAGGTCCTGGGTTTCACCTCCTGCCAGCCGAAACATGGCGGTGCGGGGGCGGTGTATGTGATGCTCAAGCGGACCATGATGGAAGGCCGCGACGAGTAACCGGACTGTCATCGAATTTGCAGGCGGCTGCCAGCCGCCGTATCCTTGCTCTTTGCGTAAACTCCCACAGGTAGCTTCATGTCCCTGGAACAGAATTACACCGAGATCCTCGGCCAACTCGGCGAGGACGTCTCCCGCGAGGGTCTGCTCGACACACCCAAGCGCGCCGCCAAAGCCATGCAGTACCTTTGCCGCGGTTACGAACAGAGCCTGGAAGAAGTCACCAATGGTGCCTTGTTCAGCTCCGACAACAGCGAAATGGTGCTGGTCAAGGACATCGAGCTCTACTCGCTGTGCGAACACCACCTGCTGCCGTTCATCGGCAAGGCCCACGTGGCCTACATTCCGAGTGGCAAGGTGCTGGGCCTGTCCAAGGTCGCGCGCATCGTCGACATGTATGCCCGGCGCCTGCAGATCCAGGAAAACCTCAGCCGCCAGATCGCCGACGCGGTCCAGCAGGTGACCGGTGCTCTGGGTGTGGCGGTGGTGATCGAAGCCAAGCACATGTGCATGATGATGCGCGGTGTGGAGAAACAGAATTCGTCGATGATCACCTCGGTGATGCTCGGTGAGTTCCGCGAAAACGCCGCGACCCGCAGCGAGTTCCTGGCACTGATCAAGTAAGCCGCTGATGCAGTACCTGTGAGAGGGTTGCTTGTGTGGGAGCGGTGCTTGTCGGATCGCCGCACCGCCGCGAAGCTTTTAGCGGCCTCAAGGGCGTCTTCGCGCGCAAGCTGCGCTCCCACACAAGCTGCATTCCTACACAAGCAACCCTCTCAAACAAATTTCGCCCCCACCCAAACAGCGTGCCCACCACTATCAGGTAAGCTGCACCCCTTCTCCACCGCCCACGAGGCTATCCCGTGTTCGTCAAAGCACTTCGAGTCGGCCTGGGCCAACTCATCATCTTCATCGATTTCCTCACCCGCCCAAGCAAGCAAAAACGCCCCGCGCCTGATCAGGCCAAGGTCGAGGCCGCGGCCCGGGAACTGACCCTCTATCAGTTCCACGCCTGCCCGTTCTGCGTGAAGACCCGCCGCACCCTGCGCCGCCTCAACGTGCCGGTGGCCCTACGTGACGCGAAGAACAACGAACAGGATCGCCAGACCCTGCTCGAGCAAGGCGGCAAGATCAAGGTGCCGTGCCTGCGTATCGAAGAAAACGGCCAGACCACCTGGATGTACGAATCCAAGGTGATCATCGACTATCTGCAGAAGCGTTTTTCCGCGGCCTGAACCCGGGCACCTTTAGTTGCGGCAGCCGTTGGTTTCATCACGACACTCGGTATAAGCCTTCAACTGCGCCGCACGCTGCCGGGTCAACTCGGCCTTGCACTGCAAATCAAGCATCGGCCAGATCGAACCACCGTCCGCCGGTTTGCCATTCCGATACAGGCAATCGGCGTCACGGAAAGCCAGCCACTTGCGCTGCGCATCCTTGAGCGCTGCTTTGTTGGCCGGGTTCTTCAGGTAGTCCATCTGCGTCTTGTAGTACCGGTTGAGGTCGTTGTCGGCCCTCTTCAATTCCTTGCCCGCACATTCATTCATCGACGCCTGGTTGGCATCGCAGTTATCGGCCGCCTGTGCGCCCGTGGCCAGGCCGAGAACACTCAGCGCAAAAAAAGCCAACATGGGATAACTCATGCGGTCTTCCTTGTTCGGTGAATAAACAGATGACCTACCTCCTGTAGGAGCCGGCTTGCCGGCGATAGCGAGCTGACAGTCGACATCTCTGTCGCCTGACAAACCACTATCGCCAGCAAGCCGGCTCCTACAGGGAGGGTTTGCGTCATCCAGAAGCTCGCGTCATACGCCAGATCGTCAATCCAGCATGCCGACATGCTTCGGATGGCTGGCCACCCGCTGCAACCAGGCCTGGATGCCCGGGTAGGCGCTCAGGTCGAAGCCGCCCTGATCGGCGACATGGGTATAGGCATACAACGCGATATCGGCGATCGAATAGTGCTCGCCCACCAGGTAAGGGGTTTGCTGAAGCTGCTTCTCCATCACCTTCAACGCCTTGTGCCCACGCTTCTGCAGCTTGAGGTATTCCTCACGACGCTCCTCCGGCAAGCCCAGATAGAACTCGATAAACCGCGCTACCGCGATATAGGGTTCGTGGCTGTACTGCTCGAAGAACTGCCATTGCAGCACCTGGGTGCGCAAACGCGGCTCGCTGGGCAAGAATTCGCTGCCGTCGGCCAGGAAGTTGAGAATCGCGTTGGACTCCCACAGGCAGGTGCCGTCTTCCAGCTCCAGCACCGGCACCTTGCCGTTGGGGTTTTTAGCCAGGAATTCCGGCGTCTCGGTGTCACCCTTGAGGATGTCCACCGGGTGCCAGCGATATTCCTGCCCCAGCAGGTGCAGCATCAGCTTGATCTTGTAGCAATTGCCCGACTGGTAATCGCCATAAACCTTGTACATGGCCCTCCCCTTAAGCCGCCTGTGCGACCTGTGCATGACGGATGACCGCGGCCAGGCGCTTGAGACCTTCGTCCAGGCGCTCCGCTGCGATGTGACTGAAATTAAGACGAAGATTACCCGGATTACGCTCCGGTTCGGCAAAAAAAGGCTCGCCGGGCATGAATGCGACATCCCGGCTCAATGCCTCGGCGAGCAAGGTACGGGTGTCCAGCGGCTGCTTGAGGGTCAACCAGAAGAACAATCCACCCTGCGGCACCTGCCAATCGGCCAGGTCGCCGAAGTGGCGCTCCAGTGCCTGTTGAAAAGCATCCCGTCGAACTCGGTAAAAGTCACGGAGTTGCACCAGGTGCTGGCGATATTTTTCCGTGCCGATCCACTGCAGCGCCTGCCACTGGCCGATGCGATTGGTGTGCAGGTCCGCCGACTGCTTGAGCTTGAGCAGATGGGGAAACAGGTCCGGGCTGGCGATCAGGTAGCCGACCCGCAATCCGGGAGCCAGGGTCTTGGAGACGGTGCCGGTGTAGATCCAACTGCTGTTGTTCAAACGACTGACAATCGGCCGGGCGCTGCCGCCGTCATAGGTCAACTCGCGATAGGGCTCATCCTCGATCAGGGTCACGCCGAACTCGTCGAGCAAGGCGGCGACAGCCTCACGCTTGGCTTCGCTGTAGCGCACGGCCGAGGGGTTCTGGAACGTCGGAATCAGGTAGACGAAGGCCGGCTGGTGGTTTTCCAGGCGCACGCGCAGTTGGAGCAGATCGGGGCCGTCCTGTTCCTGGGGGATCGTCAGGCACTCGGCGCCGAACAGCTGGAAGATCTGCAAGGCGGCGAGGTAGGTCGGCCCTTCGAGGAGGATCTCGGTGCCCTTGTCGATATGCAGCTTGGCCACCAGATCCAGGGTCTGCTGGGACCCGCTGACCACCAGTACCTGGCTGGCCTGGCAGTCGATCCCCAGCGCCCGCGCCTCGGCGGCCAGCACCTCGCGCAGCGCCGGCTCGCCCTCACTCATACCGTACTGGCCATAGCCGACCGGCAGCCCCTCCCACTCCAGCGTCGGCAACATGGCTTCGGACGGCAGGCCGCCGGCAAAGGACATCACTTCCGGACGCTGGGCGGCCGCGAGGATTTCGCGAATCAGGGAGCTTTTCAGACGGGTCACGCGTTCGGAGAAGGCCATGGATGGTCACCGGTAGCTAAGTGGACGAAAAGTACGTCAAACTGCTTGACCGAAATTACGCCGCCGCGAGCCAATACGTCAATATGCTTGACCTTAAAAATTCGAATGCCCAGCAAGATGCCATGCAGGCCTTCTTCTTCGGTTACCAGGCCTTCACCGCCAAGGCCGACGAAATGCTCGAGCGTCGTGGCTTGAGCCGGGTGCACCAGCGCATCGTGTTTTTTATCGCCCGTTATCCGGATGTGAGCGTCAAGGAGCTGCTGGCCTTGCTCGGCGTCAGCAAGCAGGCGCTGAACATGCCGTTACGCCAACTGACTGAAATGGACCTGGTGCGCAGCGTTGCGTCCGAGGCCGACAAGCGCAAGCGCCTGCTGCGCCTGACAGCGGAAGGTGAGCAGCTGGAGGCGTCGCTGCGCCGTGAGCAGGTCAAGTTGTTGCAGAAGGCCTTTGCCCAGGCCGGTGAAGCCGCAGTGGACGGCTGGTTGGCGGTGAACCTGGCGCTGGGAGAAAACCGCCCGTCCTGATACCACACTCCTTGTAGGAGCCAGCTTGCTGGCGATTGCGATCTGACAGTCGACATCTTTGTCGGTGGGTAAACCGCTATCGCCAGCAAGCTGGCTCCTACAGGGTTCGCGACAACTCTCCTCTCAATCGCCCCCTTCCGACGTATCGCACACAAATTAAAAAACATTATTTGCTTTATTTGTATACAAAAGCATAATTCGTTTCGTGCGAGTTCCTGACTTTACGGTCAACAAACCCGTGCTGCCTCAAAGAGCCGCTGCCCGCCCCTGCGTCCGGCTCTGGAAATAACAATAAAACTCTTGAGGAGTACTCGCTGTGGAAAGCCGCAAATCCGAAGCCCCCTTGCTGGACCTGTCGCCACCCTCGAGTTCCGGCCTGCTGGAACGCCTGTTCAAGCTCAGGTTGCATCGCACCACGGTGAAAACCGAACTGATCGCCGGTGTGACCACCTTCATCACCATGGCCTACATCATCTTCGTCAACCCGAACATCATGGCCGACGCCGGTATCGATCATGGCGCGGCCTTTGTTGCCACCTGCATCGCCGCCGCCCTCGGCTGCCTGCTGATGGGCCTCTACGCCAACTGGCCGGTGGGCCTGGCACCGGGCATGGGCCTGAACGCGTTCTTCACCTACACCGTGGTCGGCACCATGGGCTACCACTGGGAAACCGCTCTTGGCGCGGTGTTTATCTCCGGTGTGCTGTTCATGGCGCTGACCCTGTCGCGGATCCGCGAATGGCTGCTCAACAGCATCCCCGTCAGCCTGCGCCATGCGATGGGGGCCGGGGTCGGGCTGTTTCTCGGGGTCATCGGCCTGAAAACCGCCGGAATCGTTGTCGCCAGCCCCGCCACCTTGATCAAGCTCGGAGCCCTGCATGAACCCGGCCCGCTGTTGGCTGCCGTCTGCTTCCTGATGATCGCGATCCTCAGCTACCACCGGGTCTTCGGTGCCATCCTCATCAGTATCATCAGCGTGACCCTGGCCGGTTGGGGCCTGGGGCTGGTGGAATACCACGGGATTTTTTCCACCCCACCGAGCCTGGCCCCGACCTGGATGGCCATGGACCTGAAGGGCGTGTTCAACGTCAGCATGATCAGCGTGGTGCTGGCCTTCCTCTTCGTGCACATGTTCGACACCGCCGGCACCCTGATGGGCGTCGCCCAGCGCGCCGGGCTGGTGAACGCCGACGGCCGTATCGAGAACCTGTCCCGGGCCATGAAAGCGGACAGCGTCTCCAGCGTATTCGGTGCGGTGATCGGTGTACCGCCGGTCACCAGCTACGTGGAAAGTGCCGCGGGTGTTGCAGCAGGTGGTCGGACTGGTCTGACCGCTGTTACTGTAGGCATACTGTTTGTCGCGGCCATGTTCTTCGCCCCGTTGGCTGGCATGATCCCTGCGTACGCGACCGCGGGCGCGCTGATCTACGTGGCGATGCTGATGATGAGTGGCATGGCGCATATCGAGTGGGATGATGCGACGGACAGCATTCCGGCGATTGTCACCGCGATCATGATGCCGCTGACGTTCTCGGTCGCCGATGGGATCGCCCTGGGTTTTATCACCTATGTGGCACTGAAGGCGGGAACCGGCAAGTTCAAGGATATTTCCGTCAGCCTCTGGGTGCTGTGCGCCATTTTTATCGCCAAGTTCATCTTTCTGTAAGAGAACCCGAGCGGTAGTAACCAGCCCCATCTCGATGGGGCTTTTGTACGAAGGGAGAAACCCGATGAGTCTGGAAACCTGGTTGTTGTTCAGCACTGCCGCCCTGGTGGTGATCCTGATCCCCGGGCCGCTGTCGCTGCTGATGATCAGCAACAGCCTGAATTATGGATTGCGTCGCTCGTACCCGGCCTTTCTCGGCGGGGTCAGCGCCTCGATCTGCTTGTTGAGCGCCTCGGCTCTGGGTCTGGGTGCGTTGCTGCTGGCCTCGGAGCAGTTGTTCAGCGTGCTGAAGATTATCGGCGCGCTGTACCTGTTCCATCTCGCCTGGCAGAGCTGGCAACAATCGCGGCAACCGGCGCGGGCGGCGAATGTGCCCGAAACCGCACCGGTCCCGCGCTTTCGTGCCCTGTTTGGGCGCGCCTTTGTGCTCGGCGCCAGCAACCCGAAGGACATCCTGTTCTTCGCCGCCTTCCTGCCGCAGTTTCTCAAGGCCGACCAAGCGTTTCTCGGCCAGTTGCTGGTGATGATCGCTACCTGGACCGTGTTGGATCTGCTGTGCAAGCTCGCTTATGGCCTCGGCGCCCATGGCGCGGCGGGGTATTTGCGCAGTGGCAAGGGGCAGAGCTGGTTCAACCGGATCAGCGCCGGGTTGTTCGGTGGGGCGGGGGCGGTGTCGTTGTTGAGCCGTTAGATGTGTAGCGTCAGTAATGGCCTCTTCGCGGGCAAGCTCCGCTCCCACAATGTCCGAGTAAACCTCGGCATTGTGTACAGACACAAAACGGTGGGAGCGGAGCTTGCCCGCGAAGAGGCCAGTACATTCACCACCACAACCACCTGCAAACCCAACCGCCAGACATAAAAAAGCCCGCAGTGAACGCGGGCAAATAACCAAGGAAACTTTTGCGCAGAGGCTTGGGGAATCTAGCTGCCTCGGTAGGTCGAATAGCTGTAGGGCGAAATCAGCAACGGTACGTGGTAGTGCTCCTGCTCGGCGCTGATCCCGAAACGCAGCACCACCACGTCAAGGAACGCCGGCTCCGGCAGCGTTACGCCACGAGCCCGATAGTAATCACCGGCATGGAACTGCAACTGATAGACCCCGGAGCGGTAGTCGGCCCCTTGCAGCAACGGCGCATCGCAGCGCCCGTCGCTGTTGGTCAGGACACTGGCGACCAGCTCCAGCTGTGCGCCTTCGAGCCGATACAGCTCGATCTTGATCGAACTGCCGGGGCAGCCGTGTGCGGCATCCAAAACATGTGTAGTCAAACGTCCCATTGATTCTGCGGGCCGGCCCGCCCTTCAGGCAGATCAGGCCTCGCGCCTCCCGGAGTCAGTGAATAAAGGAGAAACCGCACCCTGGCGAAGCACGAACCGGCGCGACCCGGAAATTATTAAGACACTTTTACAAAATATTGTACACAATAAATTCGAGCTTTTTTCCGACGCCCCCGACCCACGCCCGCCAGCCACCAATACCGCGCAATCACCTGCCGACAAAAGACCGCCGAAGTATTAACTGACCGAACAGGCAGGTTTCTTGCAAGGTTTCCCGAGGTGAAGCGTGCGGTCATTCAGCGGAAAGAAATGCAAAAAAACGGGCTTACAAAATCAATATAAAGTTGTATACAATCATTTCATCGCCGTGACGCCACCCGGTTTTGACGGGGCACCACGCAACCGTCACCACGAACAAGAAGGAACACTGCAGTGAGCGCCGACTACCCACGCGACCTGATCGGTTACGGCAGCAACCCGCCTCACCCCCACTGGCCGGGCAACGCCCGCATCGCCTTGTCCTTTGTGCTCAACTACGAAGAAGGCGGCGAACGCAACATCCTCCATGGCGACCCGGAATCCGAGTCCTTCCTCTCGGAAATGGTTGCGGCGCAACCCCTGCAGGGCGCACGCAACATGAGCATCGAGTCGCTCTACGAGTATGGCAGCCGTGCTGGCGTGTGGCGGATTCTCAAACTGTTCAAGCGCTTCGATATTCCCCTGACCGTGTTCGCCGTGGCCATGGCCGCCCAGCGCCACCCGGACGTAATCCGTGCCATGGTCGAGGCCGGCCACGAGATCTGCAGCCACGGCTACCGCTGGATCGACTACCAGTACATGGACGAAGCCGAGGAGCGCGAGCACCTGCTCGAAGCCATCCGCATCCTCAGCGAAATCAGCGGCGAACGGCCACTGGGCTGGTACACCGGGCGCACCGGGCCGAACACCCGCAAGCTGGTGATGGAGGAAGGCGGCTTCCTGTATGACTCGGACACCTACGACGACGACCTGCCCTACTGGGAGCCCAACAACCCCACCGGCAAGCCGCACCTGGTAATTCCCTATACCCTCGACACCAACGACATGCGCTTCACCCAGGTGCAGGGCTTCAACACGGGCGACGATTTCTACCAGTACCTCAAGGACGCCTTCGACGTGCTCTACGCCGAAGGCGCCGATGCGCCGAAAATGCTTTCCATCGGCTTGCACTGCCGCCTGATCGGCCGTCCGGCACGCCTGGCCGCCCTCCAGCGTTTTATCGAATACGTCAAGGGCCACGACCGGGTCTGGTTCAGTCGCCGGGTCGATATCGCCCGCCACTGGCACGCCACCCACCCGTTCCAGGAAGCCGTGAAATGACTGCCTTCCAGACCCTCAAGCCATCGACCCTGAACCGCGCGGCCTTTATCCAGGCCTTCGCCGATATCTACGAACATTCGCCCTGGGTCGCGGAGAAGACTTTCGACCTGGGCCAGGACACCGGCCTCGACGAGGTCGAGACCCTGCACCAGCGCATGAGCGACATCCTGTTGAGCGCCGATCACGCCAGCCAGCTGGCCCTGATCAACGCTCACCCGGACCTGGCAGGCAAAGCCGCCGTCCAGGGCCAGTTGACCGAAGCCAGCACGAACGAACAGGCCGGCGCCGGTATTCACCAATGCTCGAGCGAGGAGTTCCAGCGCTTCACCGAGCTGAACGACGCCTATAAAGCCAAGTTCAAGTTTCCCTTCATCATGGCGGTAAAAGGCAGCAACCGGCATCAGATACTGGCCGCGTTCGAAGAGCGCATCCACAACCCGGTGGACACCGAGTTCCAGTGTGCGCTGGCCGAGATCAACAAGATCGCCCTGTTCCGCCTACTGACCCTTTAGCGAGCCGCGCCTGAACCCGGCAAGCCTCCCCAACCACTCATTAAAAGGCAGACAAAAAGTATGAAAGCCTACGCCGCACCTTTCGAGAAGTTCGTCAATCTGGCCGACGCCCGCCTGGGCACCAAGATCCTCTCGGTCACCGATGACTGGTTCGCCGACGCCAACCGCCTGTTCCAGCCGACTCCGGCCGTATGGAAGGAAGGCGTGTTCGACGACAACGGCAAGTGGATGGACGGCTGGGAGTCGCGCCGCAAGCGTTTCGAAGGCTACGACAGCGCGGTGATCCGCCTCGGCGTGGCTGGCTCGATCAAGGGCGTGGACATCGACACCTCGTTCTTCACCGGCAACTATCCACCATCGGCCTCGCTGGAAGCCTGTTTCCTGAGCCAGGGCGAGCCGGACGAAAACACCCAGTGGATCGAAGTGCTGTCCGCCGTCGAGCTGCAAGGCAACAGCCATCACTACCACGAGATCAGCAACGACCAGGCCTTCAGTCACCTGCGTTTCAACATCTATCCAGACGGTGGCGTGGCACGCCTGCGGGTCTACGGCATTCCGTTCCGTGACTGGTCGGCGGTGGGCGACAACGAACAGGTCGACCTGGCTTCCGCGCTTAACGGTGGTCGTGCCCTGGCCTGCTCCGACGAGCACTTCGGGCGCATGAGCAACATCCTCAACCCGGGCCGTGGCGTCAATATGGGCGACGGTTGGGAAACCGCGCGCCGGCGTACCCCGGGCAATGACTGGGTGATCGTGGCCCTGGGTCATCCGGGCGAGATCGAGCAGATCATCGTCGACACCCTGCACTTCAAGGGCAACTACCCGGACAGTTGCTCGATCCAGGGCGCCTTCGTCAAGGGCGGCACCGACAGCCAGATCGAGACCCAGAGTCTGTTCTGGCGTGAACTGCTGCCCAGCCAGAAGCTGGAAATGCACCAGGAACATAGCTTCGCCGAACAGATCAAGGCGCTGGGGCCCATCACCCATATCCGCCTGAACGTATTCCCGGACGGCGGTGTCAGCCGGCTGCGAGTGCTGGGCAAGGTTGCAAAATAAAGGTAATGCACACTCTGTGGGAACAGATTTTGTGTGGAACTGAAACTGTGGCAGCGGAGCTTGCCCGCGAAGCTCTTGGCGATCTTGAGGGCCTCTTCGCGGGCAAGCTCCGCTCCCACCCAAGCACCGCTCGCACAAATCCGCGTCCACGGGATAGCGGCGTAGCCATTCATGAATTAGAGAATAGAAGAACCGCATGCGCACACTGACGATTGAACCGCTGAGCAAAGAAGCCTTCGCCCCTTTCGGTGACGTGATCGAAACCGACGGCAGCGACCACTTCATGATCAACAACGGTTCGACCCAGCGCTTCCATCGCCTGGCGACGGTGCAAACCGCCACGCCGGACGACCAGGCGATCATCAGCATCTTCCGCGCCGACGCGCTGGAGATGCCCTTGACCGTGCGCATGCTCGAGCGCCATCCGCTGGGCAGCCAGGCTTTTATCCCGCTGCTCGGCAACCCCTTTCTGATCGTGGTCGCGCCCCTTGGCGATGCACCGGTATCAGGCTTGGTCCGCGCCTTTGTCAGCAATGGCAGGCAGGGCATCAATTACCATCGCGGCGTCTGGCACCACCCGGTGCTGACGATCGAAAAGCGGGATGACTTCCTGGTGGTTGATCGCAGTGGTTCCGGCAACAACTGCGATGAGCATTTCTTCAAAGAGGATGAGTACCTGATCCTCGCCCCCCACCAATAAGAGAAGGTCTGATCACTCCCGAAAAAGAGTGACAGGCGAGAGGTAAAGACTGTGCAAGCACATCTGATGGAATGGCTGAACCTGAGCGTGCGCTGGATTCACATGATCACGGGCGTGGCCTGGATCGGTGCATCGTTCTACTTCGTCTGGCTGGAGAACAACCTCAACCGGGTCAACCCCAAGGACGGCCTGGCCGGCGACCTGTGGGCGATCCACGGCGGCGGTATCTACCACCTGGAAAAATACAAACTGGCCCCACCGACCATGCCGGATAACCTGCACTGGTTCAAATGGGAAGCCTATTTCACCTGGCTGTCGGGGATCGCACTGCTCTGCGTGGTGTTCTACTCCAACCCGCTGCTCTACCTCGTTGCCCCCGGCAGCGGCCTGAGCGGCCCCGAGGGCGTGGCCATCGGCATCGGCGCGCTGATCGCCGGCTGGTTCGTCTACGACTTTCTCTGTGACTCGGCCCTGGGCAAGCGCCCGGTCCTGCTCGGTTTCATTTTGTTCGTGCTGCTGATTGCCGCTGCCTACGGTTTCAGCAAGGTATTCAGCGGTCGCGGTGCGTACCTGCATGTCGGTGCGATCATCGGCACTATCATGGTCGGCAACGTGTTCCGCATCATCATGCCGGCCCAGCGCGCGCTGGTGGCGGCGATCGCCGAGAACCGCACGCCGGACCCGGCCCTGCCGGCCAAGGGTCTACTGCGTTCGCGGCACAACAACTACTTCACCCTGCCGGTGCTGTTCATCATGATCAGCAACCACTTCCCGAGCACTTACGGCAGCCCGTACAACTGGCTGATCCTGGCCGGGATCGCGGTGCTGGCGGTATTGGTGCGGCACTACTTCAACACCCGCCACAACAGCCACAAGTTTGCCTGGACCTTGCCGGTCGCGGCTTTGGGGATGATCTGCCTGGCCTATGTCACCGGCCCGGCCCCGACCCCGAGCGCACCGCAGTTGGCCAAGGCCCCGGCGAAGATCGAATACCAGCCGCTGCCGGAAACCGCACTGGGCGGCAAGCCAGCCGAGGTGGCGCCAGCGGCATCCGCAGCACCGGCGACGCCCGCTGTTGCACCCGTAACGGCCGCTCCAGCACCAGCTCCAAGCGCAACAGCGCCGACAGCCAATGTCGCCGACGTCAGCTTCGACAAGGTTCACAGCGTGATCCAGGAACGCTGCGCGGTGTGCCATTCGGCCCAGCCCAGCAGCCCGCTGTTCAGTTCGGCGCCGGCCGGGGTGATCTTCGATACCGCGCAACAGATCCAGCAACTGGCCCCGCGCATACAGGCCCAGGCCGTCACCACCCAGATCATGCCATTGGGCAACATTACCCAGATGACCCAGCAGGAACGTGACCTGATCGCGGCCTGGATCAACCAGGGGGCACGCACCAACTAAACATCGATGGCGAGTGGGCTTGCCCACGCTGGGGCGCGAAGCGCGCCCCACGTTATTCCAGTCAGAACGCAATGACCGTCACGGTGGGAGCGGTGCTTGTCGGATCGCCGCACCGCCGCAAAGCTTTTAGCGGCCTCAAGGGCCTCTTCGCGAGCAAGCTCTGCTCCCACAGGGACCGTGTTCGGCCTTAACTGAACGGTATTAGGGCTTGCCCACTCGCCACAAGAGGTCCGTTCGCCACATCGCTGCAACCGTTTCAAAAAACGCTGTCCGCAACCACACAGCGCTAAAACCACAAGAATAAAAAAGATCCGAGGTGTTGCATGTCCGAGTCATCCGAACCGCGCATCCCCGCCGCACCCGCTATCCAGCGTCTGCCCCTGTTGCAGTTGATCCTGGTGGGTCTGCAACACGTTCTGCTGATGTATGGCGGCGCCGTCGCCGTACCGCTGATCATCGGACAGGCCGCCGGCCTGGGTCGTGAGGAAATCGCCTTTCTGATCAACGCCGACCTGTTGGTGGCCGGTATCGCCACCGTGGTGCAATCCCTTGGCATCGGCCCCATGGGCATCCGCATGCCGGTAATGATGGGGGCCAGCTTCGCCGCCGTCGGCAGCATGGTGGCCATGGCCGGCATGCCCGGCATCGGCATGACCGGGATCTTCGGCGCCACCATCGCCGCCGGGTTCTTCGGCCTGCTGATCGCCCCGTTCATGTCCAGGATCGTGCGTTTCTTTCCGCCCCTGGTCACCGGCACCGTGATTACCGCCATCGGCCTCTCGCTGTTTCCGGTGGCGGTGAACTGGGCCGGCGGCGGCAGTGCCGCGCCACAATTCGGCGCGCCGATCTACCTCACGGTGGCCGCGTTGGTACTGGCCACCATTCTGCTGATCAACCGCTTCATGCGCGGTTTCTGGGTGAATATCTCGGTGCTGATCGGCATGCTCCTGGGTTATGTCCTGTCGGGTGTCATCGGCATGGTCGACCTCGGCGGCCTGGCCCAGGCGCCCTGGCTGAAAGTCGTCACGCCACTGCATTTCGGCCTGCCGCAGTTTCACCTGGCGCCGATCCTGTCCATGTGCCTGGTGGTGGTGATCATCTTCGTCGAGTCCACCGGGATGTTCCTCGCCCTGGGCAAGATCACCGGCCAGGACGTCACCCCTCGCATGCTCCGGCGCGGCTTGCTGTGCGACGCCGGCGCTTCGTTCCTCGCCGGTTTCTTCAACACCTTCACCCACTCCTCCTTCGCCCAGAACATCGGCCTGGTACAGATGACCGGCGTGCGCTGCCGCTCGGTGACCATCGTCGCCGGGATCTTCCTGATCATCCTCAGCCTGCTGCCCAAGGCCGCGTTCCTGGTGGCGTCGATTCCACCGGCGGTACTGGGCGGCGCGGCCATTGCCATGTTCGGCATGGTCGCGGCCACCGGGATCAAGATCCTCCAGGAGGCCGATATCTCCGACCGGCGCAACCAGTTGCTGGTGGCGGTGAGCATCGGCATGGGCCTGATCCCCGTGGTGCGGCCGGAGTTCTTCGCCCACCTGCCACTGTGGATGGGTCCGATCACCCACAGCGGTATCGCCATGGCGACCTTGAGCGCCGTGTCCCTGAACCTGCTGTTCAACGTGCTGGGGGGCGCCGAACGGGCGGCACTCAGCGGGCATGTGCAGCCGCACTGATGCCCTTGCCGACGGATCCGAGGGCTCTGGCACGGGGTGCTTGAGCCCTTGGGCGCGAGTCAGTATGCTGCGCGCCCGCTCGAATCCGCTTGAACCAGCCATCGCCACCGACACCTGACCCAAGCGCCAGCCAATCCCGGCGCGAGACAACCTCAAGGCCTATCGACGCCCTCCCGATCGACTGTTTCGCGGACAGCCGGACGAGGCGTCTTTGACCTTTTTTTGCCTTGATCCAGCCCTTGCCAGGAGCAGGCAGGCTGGCGAGCCGATGCTGGCACACAGAAAAAAAAGGCGCCAGACCCAGAGCGCCGAACGACGGATTCGTCGAACCACTGACCTTAGGGAACACACCCATGAAGCGCACGTGTACGAGCCTGATATTGTCCACCGCCCTGCTGGCCGCGGGACCTTCCTGCGCGGGCGACCTGCTGCAATGGCAGAACAACAGTCTGACCTATCTGTACGGCAAGAATTTCACCGTCAACCCGCAGATTCAGCAGACCCTCACCTTCGAGCACGCCGACGCCTGGAAGTACGGCGACAACTTTTTCTTCCTCGACCGGATCTTCTACAACGGCAAGGCCGATACCAGGCTCGGCCCAAACACCTACTACGGCGAGTTCAGCCCACGGCTGTCCATGGGCAAGATCTTCGACCGCTCATTCGCCTTCGGCCCGGTCAAGGACGTACTGCTGGCCATGACCTACGAGTTCGGCGAAGGCGACACCAACGCCTACCTGTTCGGCCCCGGCTTCGACCTGGACGTACCGGGGTTCGACTACTTCCAGCTGAACTTCTACCAGCGCCATACCGACAGCAATCGTCCGGGCAGCAATATCTGGCAGATCACCCCGGTCTGGTCCTATACCTTGCCGCTAGGGAACTCCAACGTGCTGATCGACGGCTATATGGACTGGGTGGTGGACAACGACCGCAATGCCCAAGGGACCTACCACGCCAACCTGCACTTCAACCCGCAGATCAAGTACGACCTGGGCAAGGCCTTGCATTGGGGCGAGAAGCAGTTGTACGTGGGGGTCGAGTACGACTACTGGAAGAACAAGTATGGCCTCGAGAGCAGCGGGGAGTTCAAGACCAACCAGGACACCGCGAGCCTGTTGATCAAGTACCACTTCTGATGGCGTCGTAAGTCCTGCGGCGCCTGGTCGACCGCCATCGCCAGCAAGCTGGCTCCTACCGTTATGCGTATCACCACGAGCTATCGTCGTGCCCCAAAACCTGTAGGAGCCAGCTTGCTGGCGATAGCCGCCGATTAGACGGCGCAGGACTCAAGGACATCACCGACCGCTTCCATACACCCGTGTGGAAGGGGCATTCTTGAGCCTTGCGCAAACCCGGTGCTACCATGCCCAACCGCCCGGGCCGGCAAGGAAAAACCTGGTTTATGAGCACCATCCGCGAACGCAACCGTGAACTGATCCTGCGCGCCGCCAGCGAAGAGTTCGCCGACAAGGGCTTCGCCGCCACCAAGACCAGCGATATCGCGGCCAAGGCCGGCCTGCCCAAGCCCAACGTCTACTACTACTTCAAGTCCAAGGACAACCTCTACCGCGAGGTACTGGAAAGCATCATCGAGCCGATCCTCCGGGCCTCGACGCCGTTCAACCCCGCGGGCGTGCCCGCCGAGGTGCTGGCCGGTTATATCCGTTCGAAGATCCGTATCTCCCGCGACCTGCCGTTTGCCTCCAAGGTCTTCGCCAGTGAAATCATGCACGGCGCGCCGCACCTGAGCCCCGAGCAGGTGGAACAGCTCAACGCCCAGGCCCGGCACAATATCGCCTGCATCCAGACCTGGATCGACCGCGGTCTGATCGCCCCGCTCGACCCCCATCACCTGATGTTCAGCATCTGGGCCGCAACCCAGACCTATGCCGATTTCGACTGGCAGATCTCCTCAATCACCGGCAAGGCCAAGCTGGAAGACGTCGACTATGAAGCGGCGGCGCAGACCATCGTGCGGCTGGTGCTCAAGGGTTGTGAGCCGGACCGATAGATCGCGGTGCGCCACTCGCGGCGGTGCGGCGACCCGACAAGCTCCGCTCCCACAATGTCCGTGCCCGCTCATACATCTTCGCTGTGACATAGAACTTGTGGGAGCGGAGCTTGCCCGCGAAGGCGTCCGCTCAGGCAGCAAAAATCAAACTGACACCCCGGCATCCGCCACCAACCCCAACGCCTCGACCGCACTGATCGCACACTGCTCATCGATATCCGAAGTATCCCCGGTAATCCCGATAGCCCCGATCACCTTCCCCTCCTGATCACGAATCAGCACCCCACCCGGAGCCGGCACCACACTGCCCTGCCCCAGGCTATTCAACGCCGCCACAAACGCCGGCCGCTGTTGCGCATCCAGCGCCAGCAAGCGCGAGCCCTTGCCCAGGGCAATCGCGCCCCAGGCCTTGCCGATGGCGATCTGCGGGCGCAACAGGCTCGCCCCGTCCTCGCGTTGCAGTGTCACCAGGTGCCCACCGCCATCCAGCACCGCAATGGTCAGCGGCGCCGCCGAAATGGCCCGGCCAGCGGAAATCGCCTGGCTGGCCAGGTTGACTGCGACGTTCAAGGTTAAAGCGCTCATGGTGCCGTCCTCATCGAGTGGGGGGAGAAGCGTTGACGCTCCGTGTCAGGAGCCGTTCGACAGAACAAATAGAACACAATAATAAATATTTTTGTATACAAAAATATGCTAACAATCACTCAACCAAGCTATAAACGGCCTCGGAACGAATCTACCAATCATTTTAGAAAAGGCATTGACCAGCGCCGTCCAGCGTGAATACACTCGCCACACAGCAACTTGTATACAATTACAAAACGCAAGAGGCACAAAACAATGAGCAAAATGAGAGCAATCGAAGCCGCCGTCCTGGTGATGCGTCGCGAAGGCGTGGACACCGCCTTCGGCATTCCCGGGGCCGCGATCAACCCGCTGTACAGCGCGTTGCAAAAGCTCGGCGGTATCGATCACGTCCTTGCTCGCCACGTCGAAGGCGCCTCGCACATGGCCGAGGGTTACACCCGCACCAAGGCCGGCAATATCGGCGTGTGCATCGGCACTTCGGGCCCGGCCGGTACCGATATGGTCACCGGTCTGTACAGCGCCAGCGCCGATTCGATCCCGATCCTCTGTATCACCGGCCAGGCGCCACGGGCACGACTGCACAAGGAAGACTTCCAGGCCGTGGACATCACCAGCATCGTCAAGCCGGTGACCAAGTGGGCGACCACCGTGCTCGAACCCGGCCAAGTGCCCTACGCCTTCCAGAAAGCCTTTTATGAAATGCGCTCCGGTCGTCCCGGTCCGGTGCTGATCGACCTGCCGTTCGATGTGCAGATGGCCCAGATCGAATTCGATATCGACGCCTACCAGCCGCTGCCACTGGCCAAACCAAGCGCCACCCGCATCCAGGTCGAGAAGGCCTTGGCCCTGCTCGATCAGGCCGAGCGCCCGTTGCTGGTGGCCGGCGGCGGCATCATCAATGCCGATGCCAGCGAATTGCTGGTGGAGTTCGCCGAACTGACCGGTATTCCGGTGATCCCGACCCTGATGGGCTGGGGCACGATTCCCGACGACCACCCGCTGATGGTCGGCATGGTCGGGTTGCAAACCTCCCACCGCTACGGCAACGCCACGCTGCTCAAGTCCGATCTGGTACTCGGTATCGGCAACCGCTGGGCCAACCGCCATACCGGCTCCGTGGAGGTCTACACCGAAGGCCGCCAGTTCATTCACGTGGACATCGAACCGACCCAGATCGGCCGCGTCTTCACCCCGGACCTGGGCATCGTTTCCGACGCCGCCGCGGCCCTGAGCGTGTTTATCGAAGTGGCCCGTGAATGGCAGGCCGCCGGCAAGCTGAAGGATCGCAGTGCCTGGCTCGGCGATTGCCAGCAGCGCAAGGCCAGCCTGCAACGCAAGACCCATTTCGACAACGTGCCGGTCAAACCCCAGCGCGTCTATGAAGAGATGAACCAGGTGTTCGGCAAGGACACCTGTTACGTCAGCACCATCGGCCTGTCGCAGATTGCCGGCGCGCAATTTCTCCACGTCTACAAACCACGGCACTGGATCAACTGCGGCCAGGCCGGCCCCCTGGGCTGGACCATTCCGGCGGCGCTGGGGGTGGTCAAGGCCGATCCGAACCGCAAGGTAGTGGCACTGTCCGGCGACTATGACTTCCAGTTCATGATCGAGGAACTGGCGGTGGGTGCGCAGTTCAAGCTGCCGTATATCCACGTGGTGGTGAACAACTCCTACCTGGGGCTGATCCGCCAGGCCCAACGCGGCTTCGACATGGACTACTGCGTGCAGCTGTCCTTCGACAACCTCAACGCACCGGAGCTCAACGGTTATGGCGTGGACCATGTGGCCGTCGCCGAGGGCCTGGGTTGCAAGGCCCTGCGGGTGTTCGAGCCGGATCAGATCCAGGGCGCGCTACGTCAGGCCCAGGCGATGATCGAGGCGTTCAGGGTGCCGGTGATTGTCGAGATCATTCTCGAACGGGTAACCAATATTTCCATGGGCACCGAGATCAACGCCATCAACGAGTTCGAAGACCTCGCGCTGGTCGGCAACGATGCACCGACGGCGATTGCGCTGCTCGACTGATCCACCCGGGCACAAACACGACCCGCAGGCGCCGGCGATCTCAGATTCGCTCCCGCTATCGCCGCGCCTGCGGCCTGTTCAAACGCTTTGTATCGATTCGCCAGGAGACACCCATGCCACGCTTTGCCGCCAACCTGTCCATGCTGTTCACCGAACAGGACTTCCTGGCCCGTTTCAAGGCCGCCGCCGCTGCCGGCTTCAGCGGTGTGGAATACCTCTTCCCCTACGACTTCAGCTCGGCCGAGATCAAGGCACAACTCGACAGTCATGGCCTGACCCAGGTGCTGTTCAACCTGCCGGCCGGCGACTGGGCCAAGGGCGAACGCGGGATTGCCTGCCACCCGGAGCGGGTCGAGGAGTTCCGTGCCGGGGTCGACCTGGCCATCGCCTATGCCCAGGTGCTGGGCAATACCCAGATCAACTGCCTGGCCGGCATCCGCCCCCTGGGCATCGACGAGGCCGTGCTGGAAAAGACCTTCGTCGACAACCTCAAGTACGCCGCCGGCAAGCTTGAAGCCGTCGGCATCCGCCTGGTGATGGAAGCGATCAACACCCGTGATATCCCCGGCTTCTACCTGAACACCACGGCCCAGGCCCTGTCGATCCGCCAGCAGGTGGGCAGCGCCAACCTGTTCCTGCAATACGACATCTATCACATGCAGATCATGGAAGGTGATCTGGCGCGGACCCTGTCCGAGCACCTGGCCGAGATCAACCATGTGCAACTGGCCGACAACCCAGGACGGCATGAGCCGGGAACCGGAGAGATCAACTACCGGTTCCTGTTCGAGCACCTGGAGCGCATCGGTTACCAGGGCTGGGTCGGCTGCGAGTACAAGCCGCTGACCAGCACCGAAGCCGGGCTGGGCTGGCTGAAAACCCATAACGCGATATAAGAAAAAGAGGACGTTGTCATGGCTAAAATCGGTTTTATCGGCACCGGCATCATGGGCCATCCCATGGCCATCAATCTGCAAAAGGCAGGTCACAGCCTGTTCCTGTCCAATCACCACGATGCCGCCCCGGTCGACCTGGTCAGTGCTGGCGCGGTGGCCCTGGCGACCCCGAAGGAAGTCGCCCAGGAAGCCGAGTTCATCATCGTCATGGTGCCGGACACACCGCAGGTCGAGGATGTGCTGTTTCGTGCCGACGGCATTGCCGCCGGCGTCGGCCCGGGCAAGATCGTTATCGACATGAGTTCGATCTCGCCCACTGCCACCAAGGCGTTCGCGGCCAGGATCAACGAAAAAGGCGCGCAGTACCTCGACGCCCCGGTGTCCGGCGGTGAAGTCGGCGCCAAGGCCGCGACCCTGAGCATCATGGTCGGCGGCGACGCCCAGGCCTTTGCCCGCGCCCTGCCGCTGTTCCAGCACATGGGCAAGAACATCACCCTGGTGGGTGGCAACGGTGACGGCCAGACCGCCAAGGTGGCGAACCAGATCATCGTCGCCCTGAATATCCAGGCGGTGGCCGAGGCGTTGTTGTTCGCCGCGAAAAACGGCGCCGACCCGGCCAAGGTCCGTGACGCGTTGATGGGCGGCTTTGCCTCGTCGAAAATCCTCGAAGTGCATGGCGAACGCATGATCAAGGGTACCTTCGACCCGGGCTTCCGCATCAGCCTGCACCAGAAGGACCTGAACCTGGCCCTGGCCGGTGCCCGCGAACTGAACATCAACCTGCCCAACACCGCCAATGCCCAACAGCTGTTCAACACCTGCGCGGCCATCGGCGGCAGCCAGTGGGACCATTCGGCGCTGATCAAGGGCCTGGAGCATATGGCGAATTTTTCGATTCGCGAGCGCTAGCCCTCCCTCCCGGCTGAACGCGATCAACTGTAGGAGCCGGCTTGCCGGCGATGAGGCCTGTGAGCCTTGCATCGTCTGATCGGCCGCCATCGCCAGCAAGCTGGCTCCTACAATGTGGCGTCAAGCACAGATCCTGTAGGAGCAGAGCTTGCTCGCGAAAGCGGTCTCGCGCCCCCAAAGAATCCCCCTGACACAGCACCATGCCGAAGACTCCCAACACGCCCCACTGCCCCGACTGGGCGACCGCCCTGCTCAACGGCTTCAGCCAGATCGTCCTCCAGCGCCATCCGCTCTGCGGCCTGTGCTGCCTGCTGGCGATACTCCTGAGCGCACCGAGCCTGCTTGGCGGCGCGTTACTCGGCGGTCTTGCCGGCCTGCTCACCGCTCAGCGACGCGGCTACCCCAAGGCCGAGCGCCAGGCCGGTCTCTACAGCTACAACGGCGTGCTGCTGGGGCTGCTGATCAGCCTGCAGTTTCCCTGGTCGATACTGATCCCACCGCTGATCATCGCCGCCTCCGGCCTGAGCGCGATCCTGGTCCGGCAATGGCTCAAATACGCCAGCGACGCCCAGAACCTGCCCGCCTACACCGCGCCCTTTGTCGGACTGAGCTGGCTCTTGCTGGCTTTCACACCCTCCGCCCAGAGCAGCGTGACACTGCCCTTTGACGACGCCCTCGCCTACGCCAGCACCGCCTTCATGGGCCTGAGCCAGATCATGTTTCTCGACCAGCCCGTGGCGGCCTTGTCGATCTTCATCGGGCTGCTGCTCGCCAATCGCCGCGCAGCCTTCTGGGCGGTCCTCGGCAGCACTGCCGGGCTGGCCTTCACCCTCCTGCACGATCCTTTGTCACCCAGTCAGCTCGGACTGGCCGGCTACAACCCGGCGCTGGTCGCGCTCGCCCTGAGCCAACGGCAGCGAAGCCCCTGGCCCGCGCTGATCGGCATCGCCCTGGCGAGCGTACTGACACCCGGCTTCTCCGCCCTCGGCCTGGCGCCGCTGACCGCGCCCTTTATCCTCGCCTGCTGGCTGGTCCGGGCCGGGGCCCGGGTATTGCACCAGACAAGCAACAGTAGACAGCAAGCCCAATGCTGGCCGGCAAAGGAAACGGGATCCTGAAAGCGCCGCAAAGCCCTGTGGGCCGGCTTGCCGGCGATGAGGCCCTCAAAGTCATGCATCGCCCCTGAGGACGCCATCGCCGGCAATCCGACTTCCTACAAGGGAGCGCACCCAATGCTCCCCCAAAGCCCGCCGGCTTGCGCATTGATCGGCAATCCCCCACGCTTCCCGCATCCATAAGCTTGGGCAACACTTCATGAACAGCAACAACGACTGGCGCCAGCGGCTCTACGTCATGGTTTTCCAATCCGACACCGTCGCCGGCAGGCGCTTCGACAAGACCCTGCTGCTGATCATCCTCGCCAGCCTGGTGATCGTGATCCTCGACAGCATCGAGAGTTTTCACCAGACCTTCGCCGACGCCCTGGCCTATATCGAATGGGGCTTCACGGTCATTTTCGCCATCGAGTACCTGCTGCGCCTGTACTGCTCGCCACGGCCGCTGCGCTACGCCTTCAGCTTCTACGGGCTGGTGGACCTGCTGGCCATCGTGCCGGGGATCCTCGCGCTCTACTACAGCGACGCCCAGTACCTGCTGATCATCCGCATCATCCGCATGCTGCGGATCTTCCGGGTACTCAAGCTCGGCCCGTACCTGAAACAGGCGCACTACCTGCTCGACGCCCTGCGCGGCAGCAAGCAGAAGATCCTGGTGTTCCTGCTCAGCGTCTGCACCCTGGTGATCGTGTTCGGCACCCTGATGTACGTGGTCGAAGGCCCGGAACACGGCTTTACCAGCATTCCCAAGGGGATCTACTGGGCTATCGTGACCCTCACCACCGTGGGTTATGGCGACATCGTGCCCAAGACCGTGCTGGGCCAGGTGATTTCGTCCCTGGTGATGATCACCGGTTACTCGATCATCGCCGTGCCCACCGGGATCTTCACCGCCGAGCTGGCCAGCGCCATGCGTGGCGATTCGCATAAGCACGACTGCCCGACCTGCGGGAAAAACAGCCACGAGCCGGAAGCCTCTTTCTGCTCTCGCTGTGGGAATGCGCTATACAAGAAAATAGAATAAACAAAGCATTTTTTAATCTTTAAGTGACTATGCCAGCGCCGTTATAGTTGCTGGCAAATTGCCCCTCTCTCAGCTGAAACAAGGACTGCGCAGTGAAAAAACTCTTTGGCGCCTCACTTATCGCCGCTGGCCTGGCCTTTGCCAGTCTGGCCCAGGCCGCACCGACCTTGCTGAACGTTTCCTACGACGTGATGCGTGACTTCTACAAAGACTACAACGCAGCATTTCAGAAACACTGGCAGGCCGAGCACAATGAGAACATCACTCTGCAGATGTCCTTCGGCGGCTCCAGCAA
This sequence comes from Pseudomonas sp. GW821-FHT03C07, assembly GCF_059420925.1. Lineage (NCBI taxonomy): Bacteria > Pseudomonadati > Pseudomonadota > Gammaproteobacteria > Pseudomonadales > Pseudomonadaceae > Pseudomonas > Pseudomonas sp. GW821-FHT03C07. Next base: position 175,038 of record NZ_JBWKUQ010000007.1, on the reverse strand, counting down.
ACAGGCGCGTTCGGTTATCGACGGCCTGCCAGCGGACGTGATCACCATGAACATGGCCACCGACATCAACGCCCTGGTGGACAACGGCAAGCTGGTGCCGGACAACTGGGTCACCCGGCTGCCGAACAACAGCGCGCCGTTCACCTCCGCCACCGTGTTTATTGTGCGCAAGGGCAACCCCAAGGCCCTGAAGGACTGGCCGGACCTGCTCAAGGACGGTGTCCAGGTGATCGTGCCGAACCCCAAGACCTCGGGTAACGGTCGCTACACCTACCTGTCGGCCTGGGGTTATGTGCTGAAGAACGGCGGCGACGAGAACAAGGCCAAGGAGTTTGTCGGCAAGTTGTTCAAGCAGGCGCCGGTGCTTGATACCGGCGGGCGGGCGGCCACCACCACCTTTATGACCAACCAGATCGGCGACGTGCTGGTGACCTTCGAGAACGAAGCGGAAATGATTGCCCGCGAATTTGGTCGCGATCAGTTCGAAGTGGTCTACCCGAGCGTGTCCGCCGAGGCCGAGCCGCCGGTGAGCGTGGTGGACAAGGTGGTCGACAAGAAAGGCAGCCGTGCGGTGGCCGAGGAATACCTGAAGTACCTGTGGTCGCCGGAAGGCCAGGAAATCGCCGCCAACAACTACCTGCGCCCGCGTGATCCGCAGGTGCTGGCCAAGTTCACCGACCGTTTCCCGAAAGTCGACTTCCTCTCGGTGGAGAAAACTTTTGGCGACTGGCGCACCGTGCAGAAGACCCACTTCAATGATGGTGGCGTGTTCGACCAGATCTACAACGGCAAGTAACTGATAGCACGCGTCATTGAAAACACCGAAAACCCTGTAGGAGCCAGCTTGCTGGCGATCAGCCGACAGGCTGAAGTTCTGGCGGTGCCCCCGCAGATCGCCATCGCCGGCAAGCCGGCTCCTACGAGGTCGATGGTGTTTTCGAGGTAATGGAACGGCCGCTACATCGGCGGCTTGACCCCATCCTTGCCCGCCGAAATCCCCGCCGCGGTCAGCTTGCCATCCGCGCCTTGCTGGGCAAACAACACCACCTTCACCCCCGGTTTGAGCAGGCTGCGATCACCTGGCACCAGGTTGACGACCGGCACGCCATCCGGCACCACGATCGTCTTCTCCCCGCCTTTGTAGCTCAGGGTCAAGGTCCGCCCATTGGCGACCTTCAACTCACCCACCCGGCCATTGGTCATGGTGCTGCCCTGGGCCAGATCGAAAGGACGGTGACCGTCCCCGGTACCGGCCATCTCCGGCGGGAACACATGCACTTCCATCGCCGTCAGCGTACCGTCCAGGCCCGGCATCGCCGCCGTGCCGATGTAACTGCCGGGCTTGATATCCGAGAGCTTCGCGAGGGTCACACCGCGGACCTGGGTGTCCTTGGTCAGGCCGACAGTGACATCTTCATTAGCGATGGTATGGACCTTGAGCGCATCACCCTCGAACGCCGTGATTTCACCGCGCACCGCCACCCGCTGGGCCGGGGCATCGGCGGCCTGGGCAACGCCAACAGACATCAATACCGCCAGACTCATCGCCGAGGCCAACGCGCTGCGGCGGGCCAACTTACCGAAAATCGAATTCATGGGACGTCAGGTTCCTTGGGTGGGAGATAAACGGTTCTCAATTCAACACGACTGTTATAGCGCTGATAAGAGGATTCGTGGATGAAAATATCGCCTTCCCGGTTTGAGTCTCCCAACGAAGGGCAAGTTTCCAGGCATTGCATTGTGCAAGGCATTTCGTTTATTGCGATTTTCGTTTATTTCGAATAAATTCTCATCATCGATTCTACATACCCCTGGAGCCAGCCATGACTCAATCTGCCCTCACCATCAACTTGCCCCTCGAACACGAGGTCCAGGTCGCCATCGAAGGTCAACGCGCCCTGGCGGCCTTTCTGGCCACAAGGTTCGACACGCAGCACATTCAGATCTTCGACGAACGCAACGAGGCCCATAGCGTTGAACTACCGACCACGGCGCTGAGGTTGCTGGTGGAGATATTGGCCGAGCTTGCCGCCGGGAACGCTGTCCAGGTGGTCCCTGTCCACGCCGAACTGACCACGCAAGAAGCCGCCGACATGCTCAATGTCTCTCGTCCGCACCTGATCAAGCTTCTGGAGTCGGGTGAATTGCCGTTTCACAAAACCGGCAAGCACCGCCGCGTACGCTTTGCCGACCTCATGACCTATAAAACTCAACGCTCACTGGATAGCGAACAGGCCATGGCCGAACTCGCCGAGCAAGCGCAGCAACAGAGGATGGGCTACGAATGAGATATTCGCCCTTTACTGCTGTGTACGACGCCTGTGTGCTGTACCCCGCCCCTCTTCGTGATTTTTTGATGTGGCTGGCACTGTCTGGCAGATTTCGAGCGAGGTGGACTGCCGATATCCACAGGGAGTGGAAAAGAAACCTGCTGAAAAACCGCCCGGACCTGACGCTTGAACAACTGGATCGCACCTCCCTCCTGATGGATCGCGCAATCCCCGATGGCGAGGTCACCGGGTATGAAGTCGCTTCCAAAAAAAAACGGCGACCTCTAAAGATCACCGTTTTCACTCACTGCCCGAACTGCTTGCCCAACCCCGGCGGCACGCCATGGATATCGGTGTCTTCCCAGGGTCCGTTGGGGCTGATGGCGCGGCTCCAGCCGTTGTTCCAGCGGTAGTAGGTGCGCTGGCGATAGAAGGTGTTGGTCTGGTTGTCGAGGACATAGACGCCCATCTGCCCGTCCCAGTGGCTGTTACCACCCGGTGGCGGGGCAAACGTCGGCGAGAAGCTCGGACGTGGTTTGCTCGGTGGGATCGGTTTACCCGGCGTATACGGTGGATACGGCTGGGTCGTCGGACCGGAAGGCGGGATCGTCGGTCCCTCCGGCGGCGGGCGATGCACCGCACAAGCGCTCACCCCCAGGACCAGCGTTAACAGGGTGAGGCGAGCGATGGTGGTCATGGCGAATTCTCTATTTATCCGGGCTGTCGATGGTCAGGTTCTGTTGCGCGGCGGTGCTGCTGGCCATCGGCCGGCTGCGCCCGATCCACTCGCCCGCCGTCGGTTGGCCGGCGCGGGATACCCGTGCAACCAGTTGGACTTCAGGAAAGTTAGACAGTTTCAATTGCGGCATCATTGCGTCCGCGTCACCCAATTCAACGGTGGCCGGCAGGTCAGCGACCGTCAGGCGCTTGGCCGCCAACGGCGCAGGTGGACCCTGGGTGGCCCGGGCGAAGATAAAGACGCTGTCGCCCGGCTGGACCTTGGCCCTCAGGTCCGCGGCCAGATCAACCCGCACTTTCAACAGCGCGCCCTTGACCACAGGCACCTCGGCGACCTTGCCGCCATTCGCCAGCAGCTTCTCACTGGCGCGGTCGATACCGCCCTGCAAAGCCGCACGGGAATTGTCGTCCGGCGGCAATTGCACCAACAGGCGTTTCCAGTAGTCGATGGCCTCCTGGTAACGCTGCCCTTCAAACGCCGCGATCCCCAACAGCCCCAGGCTGGTGACTTCTTTCGGATCGATCTTGAGGGCTTCGTCGGTCAGCGCCTGGACCTGCGGTGACCAACGCTTGCTGTCGGCAAAGTACTGCGCCTGGGCCCACTGCCCGAGCAACTCAGGCTGGCGCCCGGCCACCTTGACCGCCCGCTCGAAGGCCTTCGCCGCATCGGCCGCACGGTCCTGGGCCATATAAGCACGCCCAAGGAAATACAGGCCCTCGGCGGAATCCGGCTGGGCCGCCACCGCCCGTTCCAGACGCCGGGTCATCTCTTCCACGGACTGTGGCGCCTGGGCGAACTCACGGGTCAGCTCGACCTTGTCGCTGGCGCCAAAATGCAAATACAGCGCCAAGCCCAGCACCGGTACCAGCAACGCGGCCAGCAAGGGCAACGGCTTGCCCAAGCGCGAGACGCGAGTCGGTGCCACACCCTCGGTATCGGCCAGCAACTCACGGGCCGCTTCCGCCCGACCGCTGTCCATCTGCTCGGCGCTGAGCACGCCTTCGACCTGCTGCGCCTGCAACTCGGCGACACGCTCCTGGTAGAGGGCGACGTTCAGCGCGGTGCGATCTTCTTCGCGCTGCACGCGGCGTTCACGCAAAATCGGAATCAACAGGAAACTCAGGGCAATCAGTAACAACAGACCTGTGGCAAGCCAGAAATCAATCATTCGGTTTTCTTATCCAGCAGGTGGTCGAGGCGCTGGCGCTCCTCGGCGGAAAGCCCATCCGGGGCAGCGGCGCCCTCGGCACGACGACGGCGGACGATCACCGCGATCACGACAAGGCCGCCCAGCAGCAGGCCGGCCGGGCCGAACCAGAGCAAGGCGGTCTTGCCGCTCAGGGCCGGCTTGTAGCGCACGAAATCGCCATAGCGGTCGACCATGAAGTCGATGATCTGCTGATTGTCCTTGCCCTCGCCGAGCATGCGGAAAATCTCCCGGCGCAGGTCGGCGGCAATCGGCGCATTGGAATCGGCGATGTCCTGGTTCTGGCACTTGGGGCAGCGCAGTTCCTTGGTCAGGTCGCGAAAGCGGTCACGCTCGGCGTCGTTGGCGAACTCATAGGTGTCGATGGCGGCATGGGCTACGCCGACCAGGCTCAGGCCCAGGGCGACCGCGGCTAACCAGCGCTTCATGGGTGGGCCTCGTCAACCAGCGACTGATACACCGTCGCCAGTTGTTCACGCCAGACCGTCTCGTCGATCACGCCGACGTGCTTGTAGCGAATCACGCCCTTGGCGTCGATGAGGAAGGTCTCCGGCGCGCCATAGACCCCCAGGTCCAGGCCCAGGGTGCCCTGCTCGTCGCGGATATTCAGCTGGTAGGGGTTGTGGAAATCCTTCAACCACTTCAATGCCTCGGCATTGTCATCCTTGTAGTTGACGCCATAGATCAGCACGCCCTGCTGGGCCAGCTTGTTCAGCACCGGGTGCTCGACCCGGCAGGAAATGCACCAGGTGCCCCAGACATTCACCAGCGCCGGCTTGCCTTGCAGGTCGGCCACGCTCAGTTGCTTGTCGCCCTGCACGTTGGGCAACGCGAACGCCGGAAACGGCTTGCCGATCATCGCCGACGGTAGCTCGGACGGATCGAGGTACAAACCGCGATAGAGGAACACCGCCATCACCAGGAACGCCACCAGCGGCAATACCATCAACCAACGCTTCATGCCGTCGCTCCACTCAGTCCCAGTGCTTCACGCACGCGGCTTTTCACCTTGATTCGATAACGCCGGTCCAGCGCCGCCAGTGCGCCACCCAAGCCGGTCAGCAAACCACCGAACCAGATCCAGCGGACGAACGGTTTGACGTGCACCCGCACCGCCCAGGCGCCGTTTTCCAGTGGTTCGCCAAGGGCAACGTAGAGATCACGGGTGAAACCAGCGTCGATCCCGGCTTCGGTCATCATCGATTGCTGCACGGTGTACAAGCGTTTCTCCGGGTGCAGCAGCGCCACTTCCTTGCCGTTTTCAATCACCCGGATCGTGCCTCTGTCCGAGGTGAAATTCGGCCCTTCGACATGCTTGGCGCCTTCGAAGATAAAGTGGTAACCGCCCAGTTCCATGGACTCGCCCGGCGCCATGCGCAGGTCACGCTCGGCGCTTTCCTGGCTCGACAGCACCACGCCCAGGGCGCAGACCGCGATACCCAGGTGCGCTAGCTGCATGCCCCAATAGCTGCGGGTCAGGCTTGGCAGGCCCTTGATCAGGCCCTTGTTGCGGGTCTTGTCGAGGATGTCACGGACGCCGGCCAGCAGCACCCAGGCCGCCAGCAGGAAGGTCGCCAGCACCGCCCAGTTGAAATCGCCGTAAACCAGCCCGGCCACCACCGCCAGGGCGACGCTGCCCAGCAGCACCGGGGTCAGCATGCCCAGCAGCCATTTCACCGGGGTGTCTTTCCAGCGCACCAGCACGCCAACCGCCATCACCACCATCAGCAGCGCCATCAGCGGGATGAACAAGGCATTGAAGTACGGCGGGCCAACCGACAGCTTGGCGCCACTGAGGGCATCGAGCACCAGCGGATACAACGTGCCCAGCAGGATCATCGAGGCCGCCACCACCAGCACCAGATTGTTGCCCAGCAGCAGGGTTTCCCGCGACCACAGGTTGAAGCCGACATGGCTTTTCACCACCGGCGCGCGCAGAGCGAACAGGGTCAGCGAACCACCGACCACGAACAGCAGGAAGATCAGGATGAACACCCCACGCGCCGGGTCGGAGGCAAAGGCATGCACCGAGGTCAACACGCCGGAACGCACCAGGAAGGTCCCCAGCAGGCTCAGGGAAAACGCCGCGATCGCCAGGAGCACGGTCCAGCTCTTGAACACCCCGCGTTTTTCCGTGACCGCCAGCGAGTGAATCAGCGCCGTACCCACCAACCAGGGCATGAACGAGGCGTTTTCCACCGGGTCCCAGAACCACCAGCCGCCCCAACCGAGCTCGTAGTAGGCCCACCAGGAGCCGAGGGTGATCCCAACACCCAGGAACGCCCAGGCGACGATGGTCCAGGGCCGCGACCAGCGCGCCCAGGCCGCGTCAAGACGGCCACCGAGCAAGGCGGCGATGGCGAAGGCAAAGGCCACCGAGAAACCGACATAGCCCATATAGAGCATCGGCGGGTGGACGATCAGGCCGACATCCTGCAACAACGGGTTGAGGTCGCGACCGTCCGCCGGAATCTGCGGCAGGATCCGCGAGAACGGGTTGGAAGTCAGGATCAGGAACAACAAAAAGCCGGTGCTGATCATGCCCATCACCGCCAGCACCCGGGCCAGCATCACCTGTGGCAATTGCCGGGAAAAGACCGACACGGCAAAGGTCCAGCCGCCGAGGATCAGGGCCCAGAGCAGCAACGAACCTTCGTGGGCGCCCCATACGGCACTGAACTTGAAGTACCAGGGCAAGGCGCTGTTGGAGTTGTTGGCGACATAGCTGACGGAAAAATCGTCGGTCATGAAGGCGTAGGTCAGCACCCCGAAGGCGAACACCAGGAAAGAGAACTGCCCCCAGGCCGCCGGCCGCGCCAGGCTCATCCACAGGCGGTCGCCGCGCCAGGCGCCGAACAGCGGGACGGTGGCCTGCACCAGGGCGAAACACAGTGCGAGGATCATGGCCAGATGGCCCAACTCAGGAATCATCAATCAACCCTCCTTGGCTTGCGTCGGGGCGGATTGACCGCTGTCTTTCAACGCCTTGGTGACTTCCGGCGGCATGTACTTCTCATCATGCTTGGCCAGCACTTCATCGGCCACCACCACGCCATCGGCGTTGAGCTTGCCCAGGGCAACGATGCCCTGCCCTTCGCGGAACAGGTCCGGGAGGATGCCGCGATAGGTAATGGTGACGGACTTGTTGAAATCGGTGACCACGAACTTCACGTCCAGCGAGTCGCCGGAACGTTGCAGCGAGCCCTTCTCCACCATACCGCCGGCGCGAATCCGCGTGCCATGGGGCGCGTCGCCGTTGGCGATCTGGGTCGGCGTGTAGAACAGGTTGATATTTTCCTGCAACGCACTCAAGGCCAGGCCTACGGCAGCGCCGACGCCGACCAGAATGGCGAGGATGATGATCAGGCGCTTTTTGCGCAGCGGGTTCACTTGGCATTCTCCCGGCGCAGACGACGCGCCTCTTGTTGCAGGTAACGCCGCCGGGCCAGGATCGGCGCCGCGACGTTCAAAGCCAGCACGGCCAGGCAGATGCCATAGGCCGACCAGACATACAGGCCGTGATGACCCATGGCGAGAAAATCGCCGAAGGTGGCAAAACTCATCGAGCCACCCCCAGTTCGTTCAGTACTTCGGCCTTGACCCAACTGGCCCGGGCCTCGCGTTTGAGCACTTCGAGGCGCATGCGCAGCAGCACCACGGCACCGAAGAAACAGTAGAAACCCAGGACCGTCAGCAACAGCGGCAGCCACATCTCAGCGGGCATGGCGGGTTTCTCGGTCAGGCTGAAGGTCGAGCCCTGGTGCAGAGTGCTCCACCACTCCACCGAGTATTTGATGATCGGGATATTGATCACCCCGACAATCGCCAGCACCGCGCAGGCCTTGGCGGCGCTGTCGCGATTGGTGATGGCATTGCCCAGAGCGATCAGGCCGAAATAGAGGAACAGCAGGATCAGCATCGAGGTCAGGCGCGCATCCCAGACCCACCACGCGCCCCAGGTCGGCTTGCCCCAGATGGCCCCGGTGATCAGCGCCACGGCAGTCATCCAGGCACCGATGGGCGCGGCGCATTGCAGCGCGACATCGGCCAGTTTCATCTTCCAGACCAGTCCCACCACACCGCAGACCGCCAGCATCACATAGCAGGACTGGGCCAGCATGGCCGCCGGCACGTGGATGTAGATGATGCGAAAGCTGTTGCCCTGCTGGTAGTCCGGCGGCGCGAAGGCCAGGCCCCAGACCACGCCGACGCCGATCAGCAGCACGGCGGCCACGCTCAGCCAGGGCAGCAGGCGTCCGCTGATGCCATAGAACCATTTGGGCGAGCCCAGCTTATGAAACCAAGTCCAGTTCATCACGGTACATCCAAGGGTCTTCGCTGGTCATCAACCGACCAGACCTCATTATTCGCCGACGCTGATCTTCAGGCCAGCCGCTATTGCAAAAGGTGTCAGGGTTACCGCCAGGGCGGCCAGGCTGCCCAGCCAGAGCAGGTAACCGCTGGCCGGCATGCCCTGCAACGCGGCCTGCAGGGCCCCGCTGCCGAGAATCAGTACCGGGATGTACAGCGGCAGGATCAGCAGCGCCAGTAACAGGCCACCACGCTTCAATCCCACCGTCAGGGCCGCCCCTACCGCCCCGAGCAGACTCAGTACCGGCGTACCCAAGAGTAGCGATAACAACAGCACCGGCAAGCAGGCACTCGGTAATCCGAGCATCAGCGCCAGCAAAGGCGCGAGCAGGACCAGGGCCAGGCCGGAAAAAACCCAGTGTGCCAGTACCTTGGCCAAAACCAGAAGAGCCAGGGGATGCGACGAAAGGACCCACTGTTCCAGGGATCCGTCCTCGAAATCACTGCGAAAAAGCCCGTCCAGCGAGAGCAGGACCGACAACAGGGCCGCCACCCAGACCAAGCCCGGAGACAAGGTTTGCAACATATTTGTCTCGGGACCGACCGCTAACGGGAACAACGCAATCACAATGGCGAAGAACACCAGCGGATTGGCCAGCTCCGCCGGACGACGAAACAGCAGGCGCGCTTCACGGGCGAACAACAGACCGAAAACATTCATGCGGCCCACCGCCCCAGGTCAAGATCACGGTAACCGGCGGGCATGCGGGCCAATGTGTGGTGGGTGGTCAGCACGACCATGCCACCGCGCTCGCAATGACCGGCCAGGTGTTCTTCGAGTTGGGCGACGCCCTGCTTGTCCAGAGCGGTGAAAGGTTCATCGAGAATCCACAGTGGCGGGCTGTCCAGATACAACCGGGCCAGGGCCACGCGGCGCTGCTGGCCGGCGGACAGGGTATGGCAGGAGACATCCTCGAAACCGCGTAGCCCGACCGCCGCCAGAGCCCGCCAGATCGCCTCGCGCCCGGCCGGCTGATGCAGGGCACACAACCAACTGAGGTTCTCTTCGGCGGTCAGCAGGTCCTTGATCCCGGCGGCATGACCGATCCACAACAGCGTGCGTGCCAGCTCGCTGCGCTGGGCATTCAGCGGCAGCCCGTTAAGCTGTACTTCCCCGGCGGTTGGCTGCATCAGCCCGGCCAGCAGGCGCAACAGGCTAGTCTTGCCGCTGCCATTGGGACCGCTGATCTGCAACAGGTCACCGGGACGCAGTTGCAATTCGAGGTGCTCGAAGAGCATCCGCCCGTCCCGTTCACAGGCGAGCGCCAAGGCTTCTAGAAGAGGGTTGGTCAAATAATCGAGGCCTTTTTACAGTTCAAGTCGGCACGGGCGCAGCCGTTAAAGTGAGGCAGAATAAATGCTTTTGCAGCTCGACCTACAGAGCTGCGTCAATTTTTGCGCTATTTTGGACACACTTTCGGAGATGGCGTTGCATTATACATGTGATGCCTTACTCCAAAGAGGGCTATTTCGACAGGCTGCGACCCGATGACAGGCGAACTCAACATCCTCCCCCTGCCCCAGTTGATCCCGGCCAACAGCCGTCCGATGTTGCTGGCCAGCGAACTGTTGCAACTGACACCGCCGCTGGAAGGCCTGATCGCCCCCGGACAGAGTGCCGAGGCCGAAGTTCTCTCCCTCAAGCAAACCGACCAGACTTTCCAGATGCTGCTCAAGGTCACCACCGACAGCGGTCGCCAGACCACCGTGCAGGTCAGCAGCAACCTGCCGCTGCCGCAAGGCACCAGTGTCGCCGTGACCCAACCGTCGGCCGGCAACCTGGCGATCACCGTGCAACAGGCACTGAGTGCCAGCGTCGCCGCGCTGACCCGCCTGGACACCGCGCAACTGCCGGTCGGCAGCCTGCTGCAAGGCAAGGTCATGACCGCCCAGCTCTTGCCCCAAGCCCCTGGGCAGCCGGCGGTCTATCGCTCGCTGGTGACCCTGCTCAACACGGCCCTGAGCGGCACCACCCTGACCCTCGACAGCCCGCAACCGCTGCGCATCGGCAGCCTGCTGAGCGCCCTGGTACAGGGTACGCAGAGCTTGAGCCTGGTGCCGCTGGCCGCACGCCAGGACCAATTGGCGGTGGCCCGACAACTGGTCACCCAACAAGGTCGGCAAGGCTCGCTCGACAACCTGGTCAGCACCCTGCAGAACCTGTCCCGGAACACCGACCTGCCCGACGACCTGCGGGCGGTCATCAACACCTTGCTGGCGGACCTGCCCGACATCAATCAGCTGAGCAACCCCAAAGGTCTGGCCCAGGCCCTGCAAAACAGCGGACTGTTCCTGGAGGCCAATCTGTTGCAAGGGCAGAACCCAGCCCTGACACCGGACCTCAAGAGCAACCTGCTGCGCCTGATCGCGCAGATCATGCCGCAGTTGCCCGGCAGCCCGAGCTTCGACCCCGGAGCCGCCGCCGCGCTGCTCGCCCGCACGCTCCCGGGCTTTGTCCGCAGCGCCCTGGGGACCCTCGGCCAGGTCGGCGAACCGACCCAGCCGATCAGCTTTCCCCTGCCCTCGCGACTGCTGCAAAGCCTCACCGACGATGGCGATCTGGAAGGCCTCCTGCGCCTGGCCGCGGCGGCCGTTTCGCGCCTGCAAAGCCATCAGCTTTCCAGCCTGGAACAGACCGGACGCACACCCGAGGGCAATCTGCAGACCACCTGGCAACTGGAAATTCCCATGCGCAACCTGCACGACATCGTGCCCTTGCAGATCAAGATCCAGCATGAGGAAAAGGAGCCGCCACCCGAGCAGGAAAAACGCGACAAACGTGAACAGAAGGAACAACTGTGGCGGGTGGAGCTGGCCTTCGATCTCGAACCGCTGGGCCCGCTGCAAGTCCAGGCACAGCTGATGCGCGGCAGCCTGTCCAGCCAGTTGTGGGCCGAACGCCCCTATACCGCCAGCCTGATCGCCAGTCAATTGGGCGACCTGCGCGAGCGCCTGCGGGCCTCGGGCCTGAATGTCAGCGACCTCGATTGCCACCAGGGCACCCCACCCCAGGGCAAGCAAACCCGACTGGACCAACGCTGGGTCGACGAAACCGCATGAAGAACCCCAACACCCCACGCCAGGCCATCGCCCTCAAGTACGATGGCCAACAAGCCCCGACCCTCACCGCCAAGGGCGACGAGGAGCTGGCCGAAGCCATCCTGAAGCTGGCCCGCGACTATGAAGTACCGATCTACGAGAATGCCGAACTGGTGAAACTGCTGGCCCGGATGGAGTTGGGCGACAGTATTCCGGAGGAGTTGTACCGGACCATCGCCGAGATCATCGCCTTTGCCTGGAACCTCAAGGGAAAATTTCCGCTTGGCCAGGATCCCAATGCGCGCCCTGTGGAGAAGGATATTACCGAGCGAGGGGAGGATTACTGATTCAGAATTGGATTGGGTAAAGGCGACAACCTGTTTTTTGTCGTTCACTGACAAACGGTTTGACTTATAAGAATATGGACACCCCCATCCTGCCAATGAGAAACACAAGTAAAATCAAAAAGAATATCCGAATAAAGCCACTTCCATAACGCAGCGCTAAAAAAACCCCAGTGATAGAGCCTGCAATATTGCAGGCGGCAACGACTCCACCCAGGGCCCATAAAACGTTACCAGATGGGATATAAAATATTAGCGCCGCGCTAAATGTCCCTAAATTAACCAGCTTTGCTGAAGCGGATGCATTTAGAAAATCGAACCCAAAACACCTTACAAAAACAAAAAGCAGAAGGCTGCCGCTACCGGGTCCGAACACGCCGTCATAAAACCCGATTAACCCACCCCAAAAAACCCCTAGCAAAGCTTCTTTCTTTCCGATTTTAATATTGGAACTGACCCGACCCAAGTCCTTTTTTACAAAGGTATAAGTAGCCATCACGATCAAAACAAAGAAAGCAACATACTCCATAAGCCTTTTGGGAACGAGCGAAACAGAGAGGGCGCCAAAGAAGGAAAATATAAAAGCTGAAATCATAATTGGAAGCATAAGCTTCCATATGATTTTTATTTTTTTGAGATAGGTGAATATGGAAGAAAAATTACCCGCTAAAACCGCCAGCTTGTTGGTTCCAAAAACCGTAGCCAAACTGTATTGAGGTAAAGCGTGTAAAAGTGCGGGTAGCTGTACAAGTCCGCCTCCGCCAACGGCCGCATCAATCAAGCCACCGCAGAAAGCAAAAAAACCTAACGCAATTAAGGCGTGTTCAAAATCCATATAAAGTATCCTGCCAGGATTTGCGTTCTTAAACCAGGCATTATTAAATTCGACCCAGCGGATATTCAGAGGCTCCGACCAACCTACTAGTACGATCATAGAAGATCAATCGGAGTATATTATAACAACTAACATATAGCATGCTTAAAGCTGCCTGAGAAGGCCCTGGAGGCTTGGACATACGAGAATCCAAGATGAGTATCACTGACTTGTCGAGATCAAAGCCGCATGCAAAAAATTGAATGCTTTTCCGACACGCTGATTGTAATCGAGCATTATTTTTTTTAGGCGATCAACCTCAAATTTCAGGTCTACCGTTCGACCATAAGTTTGTGCTGCTGCCAAAGCATGTAGGCCGTGCTTGCTTTCTACTTCTCCAGCATGACCCAATACATATCCTTTTGCATTTCGCAGGCTTTGAACGTCGCGACTCAACAAGGGATTGAAAGAAATAAGTTTTTTCTCAATGTATTGAGCGATGAAATTATATTCTCGTCCGTTCCAAAGCTCTGAAGCGATGGAAACCATCATAGCATCCATGATGGATTGTTTATGCTCAATAGAATTCAGGGGGGATTTATGTTCCGCTACGCCAGTAGCGTAGAGGAATGCAGAGAACTCTTCACACTCATCAACTTTATACTGACTTTCTACCCAGCCAGGAGCTCCAAAGGCCTCCGTCATATAACCGTACATGCCATCATGCCCTTTGTGCCCAAGGCCGAAATCATCTTTCGCAACCTCATGCATGTGTGCCATAACGTTATGGTATCCAGCTCGATTTTCGGCAGATACGGATAGAGCATCCGCAGATAAACGCATGATAATTTTGGCAGAAACTAAGCTCGTTGTTTTGTGGGTTTCATTCCATCCATTGAAAAACTTCAAAACACCAGTGTCTGCCTTGTCTTTTCTGAGAAAGGCTTTAAATGTATTTTCGGCGTCGGTCTGAGCTTCTTGAGTCGTCGGATGGCAAAGTACTTCGTGCATTGCATTCTGAATCTCAGCTATTTGATCGACCTGCGCGAACAGGGGCTCCCTCCGAAAATTGTCGAATATAGCCCTACCTGGTATTTTTAAATTTCCGAGATGACGGGTTAACGCTTCAATAAAAATCTCACCAAACTGCTGCATCGACTTGTCTTGTTCAAATATCTCGAAGCGACTTTGCAATGATGTTGATCTCATGATTTCGCCTTTATTTTTGAGGTCTTAATCGGTAATCGGTCTGTTCCGAATAAAACGCCTCTATAATGCTTGTTATATCCGAGCGTGCACCGAACAATTTAAATCTAAATAGACACCCTCAATCATGTCAACACTTCGATATGAGGCAAGTGCGCCCCCAAGGAATTTAACCAACCTTGAAAATGCCGACACGTAAGACATTTCATACAACACGCGCAGCGCGCAGTTTAAAGCAACCGTTCTATATTGCGCCTTCCCTGTAGGACCGACTGTCATCCAGACCTATTGACTCCGAAACCAATTGAAACAATTGAAACAATTGAATGGTCGTTTTTCCTCCCACCCAAAAATCACCCCATGTATCAAAACGGCAATAGATATGTTGAGCGGAAACCTGTTTTCACCTTTGCAGACCCGCCTTCCCGCAAAAACTTTTCCTTTATCCCTACATCCCCCTACAGCCCTTCAATACAAGAGCTTGTAGCCTGATTCTGATTTTGCTTTACAGCATTCAACACCACCACCGACGGGTCCACACTTCGTGCTTTCCCCTTGCAGGAGGCACAACGGATGTTCACCTCGGCACCTCGCTTTACCTTCACTCTTCCAGATTTCGAACAGGGATTGGAAGTCCTGGCGTTCAAGGGCACGGAAGCTATCAACCAACCCTATCGCTTCGAACTGGAGCTGGTCAGCCGGCAGCCGGACCTCAACCTCGACGAGCTGCTGCATCGGCAGGGTTTTCTCGCCTTCAACAACGACGGCGCGGGCATTCACGGCCAGATCTACGGCATCGGCCAGGGCGATACCGGCCAGCGCTGGACCCACTATCAGCTCACGCTGGTGCCGCAACTGGCCTATCTGGCCCATCGTTTCAACCAGCGAATTTTCCAGAACCGGAGCGTGCCGCAGATCATCGCCCAAGTGCTCAAGGACCATGGCATCCTCAGCAATGCCTTCAGCTTCAACCTCGCCCACCCCTTCCCCGCTCGCGAATACTGCGTGCAATACAACGAGTCCGACCTGGACTTCATCCAGCGGCTGTGTGAAGAGGACGGCCTGCACTATCACTTCCAGCACAGTGCACACGGCCATCACCTGGCCTTTGGCGACGACCAGACCTATTTCCGTCAACTGCCCGACAGCGTGCCATACCGACCGGACAGCGGGATGGTCGCGCAACGGCCCTGCATCCAGTCCTTCGACCTGCACCTGGAAACCCGCAGCACCCGGGCAACCTTGCGCGACTACAACTTCAAACAACCCGGTGCCCGGCTGGAAAACAGCGCCTGCGTGCTCCACTCCCTGCCGCAGCCGGACCTTGAAGATTACCGTTATCCCGGTCGCTACCACCGCGACGAACACGGCCGGCAGCTCAATCGTCGCCAGTTGGAAAGCCATCGAAGCGACAGCCGACGGGCGTCGGGCAAGAGCAATGAACCCCAACTGGCCAGTGGGCACTTCCTGCTCCTGGCCGAACATCCACAGCCGGACTGGAACACCCTCTGGCTGCTGACCCACCTGACCCACGAAGGTAAACAGCCGCAGGTGCTGGAGGAGTCAGCCGCAAATCCGAGCGGTGCCGAGAATGATTTCCGCCAGGGCTACCGCAACAGCTTTCTCGCCACCCCCTGGGAGCTGTTCTTCCGTTCGCCGCGGCAAGCGCACCAATCCCGGCGCCTCAATACCCAGACCGCCATCGTCACCGGCCCCCCCGGCGAAGAAATCCACTGCGACGAATATGGCCGGGTGAAGGTGAAGTTTCACTGGGACCGCTCGGCCGAAACCGGCGCCCAAAGCAGTTGCTGGTTACGAGTAGCATCCAGTTGGGCCGGTCCCGGCCATGGCGCGGTGACCTTGCCCCGCGTCGGCATGGAAGTGCTGGTGACTTTTCTCGAAGGTAATCCCGACCAGCCGCTGATTACCGGTTGCCTGCTCAATCAGCGCCATCCGCCGACCTATCCGTTGCCAGCACACAAGACCCGCAGCGTGTTCAAGAGCCGCAGTAGCCCGGGCGGTGGAGGCAGCAATGAACTGCGTATCGAAGACCGCAAGGGCGAAGAGCAGATCTACCTGCATGCCCAGCGTGATTGGCAACAGCACATCGGGCGCAACCTCTCGGTCACCGTCGGCCATGAACGCCATGAGTGCGTGGAAGCCAACAGCTATTGCGAGCTCAAGGCGCAGGAACACCACACCGTTCACCAGGACCGTCGCGTCGAGGTGAAAGGCGATGACAGCCTGCTGGTCGGCGAGAGCCAGCAGGTGAAGACCGGGTTGGGTTACTTCATCGAGGCCGGGCGGGAGATCCACCTGCGGGCCGGGGCCAAGGTGGTGATCGAGGCGGGAGAGCAACTCACCCTCAAGGTCGGCGAGCACTTTATCAAACTCGATGCCAACGGCATTACCTTGAACGGGCCCGAGGCGGACGAAGACGCGGGTGTAGGCTCGGGGCCGCGGATCAGGGGACCGCTGCTGCCGGGAGCAGTGGAGCAGGCACTGCCGCCATTGCGCCTTGAAACCGCTGTCACCGATGGGGTGCCGGAACAACGCCAGAAAGAACTGGCGCTCGATACGGGCTTTTCCGACTGAGCCACCTCAACCTGGACAGCAATTCGCTGACGAGTGTGCTGCGATGACCGAAATGTTCACGACTGAAAACTGGTCATTTCCCTTAAAGGGCGACCATCAAACCCTTCATGATCCCCACCGTGACTTGAAGGTCTTGGCAAAAGCCGAAGGCGGTTACTACCCATTGGGACGTCGAGGGCTTTGGCACGGTGGCATTCATTTTGATGAAGCCACGGGCCTGATCTCGGACAAACGCGAGGTCTTTTGTTTGGCCGATGGCGAGGTGATCGCCTATCGTATTGACGAACGCTATCCAACCTCAAGTTTCGAAGGGCGCTCGGCGGTGTTTTCCAGCGGTTTTGTGCTGGTCAGACATCGGTTGCAACCGCCGCCCCTGACGAACATCTCGTATGCACCTCCCGCACCGACATTGACTGTTTACAGCCTATACATGCACCTGCTGGATTGGGCGGGCTACCAGGCCAGCCCGGGATTGCGCCGTCCCACTTTCTGGGGTGGCGGTGTTTATCGGATCAAGGAGAGTGCGCAGGACAAGACACTCGGATTGAGAGTCCGGGCCGCCCCAAAAAATCATCCAGACCATGGAGTGATACTCGCGGTCCTACCGCGAGGCACTACCGTCATGACCAAGTCTGCGCCCGCGACAGACAAATGGTTGGAGATTGTCAGCGTCAACCCTGCAATAGAGGGACTCGCGCCGTCCACTGGCTGGGTGTTCAAGCCGGAAATGACGGCATTGGGTCCTGACCGCTACTTGATTGGCAATGCAGCCAAGGATGCACCTGCCGAGCAACTGACCGGTTTGAACGTTCGGGCAATGGCCAATGCCAACGGTAATCCCCTGGGGCTATTGCCTATTGGCACCTCACTCACGATCAGCAACGTGGGTGCAGTGGGTAAATTCCGCAAGCTGGTGAAGATCCTCAGCGGCGAGTGTGTACCGCCTCTGGCGGTCGATGAGAACGGACATCTACCGGGTTTTGTCTGGCTGGATGCACTGGAGGCCAACAGAGACCCCGAGGCAAAGAATCGTGTTGTCGTGCTGGATGAACCGATCAGGATCAAGACGGGAGAACTGATCGGCCATGTTGGCAAATATCAGGCGCTCAGCGAGGACACCGCCAGGAACCTGCTGCACCTGGAAGTTTTCAGCTGCGAGGACGTGCCCGGCTTTATCGCTCGAAGTCGTGAGTACGCCGCTTATCTTCCCGCAGACCAGCGCACCTTGTTGAAACTCTACAAAGGCAGCAGCCGGGTGGTCCCCCACCGTGAAGATATCAACGCCCATAACCCGCCAAGTATCAACGATGCCGGAGCGTTGATCGGTGCACAAATGATCCTGCCGGTCGGGATGCTGGAGTCTTTGCCGCCCGAGTCTAAATTGAGCGTCACCGAATCAATCCCCGGAACCACCATCGCCTACACCCGTCGCTGGTGGCGCCTGGAGGATCCGTTGCCGAACGAGTCCGGCGAGACGGTCAGCGGTTGGGTACTGGAGCAAGACCTGCTGACAACTCGTCATAGTCCGTGGGAATGGGAAGGCTATGAGTGCATCACCGAGACCAGTCGAAATGCCGACAATCTGGCGCACCATCTTTCATGGCAGGCAGACCTGACCACTGAGCAGCGTCGTCACTACCAGACGTTGGCAAACACCGCAGGCAAAGGGCCGATCAGGTCACGGCTACACACGCTCCTGAATATTGGCGAAAACGAGCATGTGGGGCACGAAGCGATCCGTGTCGCACGGGGCAAACCTTGGCATGCGCAGGCGATAGGCAGGCTAATTACCCACTATGAAAGCGAGTGGTTCTGGAACGCAGGGAAGTGGGATGAGCTGGATGTGCTCTGGGCCCACACGGGACGTGTTGGACCTGAGCAATGGCAGATTTCAAAAGCGCGGATAAAGAAACTGTCGTGGTGGGCGGAATTGACGGGGCGCCATGGGATCAGTTTGGAGGGTAAGGCGTGGCACTTTCAGCCAGCTGAACTTATCAGTGAACGCATAAACCCGTTCAACTTTAAAATAACACTGGAGATGCTGAAAAAGGTATTCACCAGCGCTGACACAGAAAAACTTATACGTTTGGCAAACGAACTCAACAAAAACCTAAAAGAATACAAACTGGACACCCCGCTGAGACTCAGTCATTTTTTTTCGCAGGTCAGGGTTGAAACGGGAGACAGCTGTTCACTGGTAGAGTCACTTCGCTACAGACCCGAAAAGCTAATGGATTTTAGCTATTACTACCAACATCCCACCGAGGCACAACTTCATGGGTACATTCCCGAAATCCAGCAACAGGCCAACCAACCGGCCATTGCAAATAGAATTTATAATGGAGTTACGGGGGTAACAAGCCTGGGTAACGGAAATATTTCAAGCGGCGATGGTTGGAAATTTAGAGGTAGAGGTCTGAAACAGCTGACCGGCCGATACAACTATACAAAATTCAACCAATACCATTCTCAGATGTGGCCCTCAGACAACCTGAATTTCATCGAAAACCCTGAGCTTCTGGAACAAACAAAATACGCCGTCAGGTCCGCCGTATTTTTCTGGCTCAGACATAAGTTATACGATATAGCCGACAATGGCGACGACCCTTTATACGTCAACCTGATCACAGAAAAAATAAATTTCAACACCAATAGCAAAGAAAAAAGAGTCAATCAATTCACAAGGATATGGACCGATGAAAAAATATTTAAATAGCCTAATACTCACCCCCCTCGCATTTTTTTTCGCACCTGCTCAAGCCAATGGGCAAATATCTATTTTGGCAGATATTACAGGAGACAAAAAAATCGAACATATTGAAATAAAAAAATTTGACGCCTACTTTCATGAACTTATAATTTCCGCCCATGGAAAAACAATTTTAAAAAACTCCAAACTAATACCGACACACCAAAATATGACGGGCAGAGAGATCTTCCAAGGGATAGCCGTTTCAAACGGCAACCTAGTCATTTACTATCATTTTTGCGAACCTCCAAAGCTTGTGTGCACAGACAAAAAAATCATAACCAGATTTATAGATGGCCGATTCGAATACACCTTAGAGGATACCTTTGTATTCGACGGTGACAATGCAGTGAGAGCTCTCTTCTTCAACACGCCCTCACTACCACTATCGAAACTCACTTATCAACATATACTTCAAGATAACGGCAGATCCAAGCGAAAATTTTTCAGTAAATATCCAGATGAAGACTAGAAGCAGCTTTCCCCAGCCAAAAACCAATAATCGCGCCCCCAACAATGACCAGTATTGAAGAAATCTTGATTTTTCTATTCGCTACCACCCTTGGGCCGTTTGCAGGTAACGCCTACGCACTTGACTGCGAAAACATCACAGCCAGTGCACAGATTGATGTTTGTGCAAAAGCCGAGAAAGAAAGTGCAGACAAAAAACTTAACGAAAGCTACAAAAAGCTGATCACTCGAATCAAAGAGCAATACACCCCCGATCCTGAAATGGGAAAGCGTTATCTTTCAAAACTCAAAAACGCCCAACGCGCCTGGATAGCATTACGTGATACGAACTGTGAGCTTGAATCCTTTTTAGCCGACCCGTCTTATCCTGCCCATGAAACGCTCGCCAACAACTGCATCACAAAAATGAGTCAGGAACGATCAGCCTACCTGGACAAAACACAACCTTGACCCCGGTGGAATCTGGCAAGAAGAAGCTTCTGCCATCCCCGATTGTGGCAATGCGCGGCTAACGCAAGCTCGCTCGCGATCCGCGCACCGCCCTTCATCTAGGTCGCCGGCCGAATCTCGCCGATCAAGGTCTGCAACGAATACCCCAGGCGCGGCGCCAGTTCATCGGCCCGCCCCTGCAACGCGCGCAGGTCCAGTACCTGATCGAGGTCCGACGGCACGATCAGGATGACATTGCCTTCCTTCACCGGCAGCTCCCAGTAGTGCCGGTGATAAAGCCCGCGCAACAACGCCGCACCCAGTGGTTTACCGTCATCGGTGGCCCATTGGTTGATTACCAGCCAGCCACCGGGATTGAGCTTCTTCTGGCAGTTCTCCAGGAAGCTCCAGGCCAGATGACCGACACCGGGGCCGACATCGGTATACAGGTCGACGAAGATCAGGTCCGCTGACTCCGCGCTCTCCAGCAATTCCAACGCATCGCCGACGCGGATGTACAGACGCGGATCGTCATCCAGCCCCAGGTACTCGATGGCCAGGCGCGGCACATCTGGACGCAGCTCGATGGCCTCGACATCCTCCAGCGGCAGGAACCGCAGGCAGGCCTGGGTCAGGGTACCGGCTCCCAGCCCCAGGAACAGCGCGCTCTCCGGCTCCTCGTGGCACAAGGCGCCGATCAGCATCGCCCGGGTGTAATCGTATTCCAACCAACTCGGATCGGCGGTGAACACGCAACTCTGCTCAATAGCATCGCCAAATTCGAGAAACCGGTAATCGTCCACTTCAAGGACTCGAATCATGCCGAAGGCATCGTGCACTTCGGCGAGCAGACGCTCCACGCGCTCCTCAGCCATTTCATATCCTTGCAAGCGGGAAAACGGCAATTGTCAGCCAAGCCGACAGAGCAGGTCACGCACTAATTGCTGCTAACATGAGCCTCCCCCCGTCAATCCTCGAGTTCATGATGAGCCAACCCTGGAGCCCCGACAGCTGGCGCGCCCTGCCGATCCAGCAACAACCCCAGTACCCGGACGCCGCGCACCTGCTGCGCGTCGAGCAAAGCCTGGCCAGTTATCCGCCGCTGGTGTTTGCCGGAGAAGCCCGTGAACTGCGTCGTCAGTTCGCCGAAGTCACCCAGGGCCGTGCCTTCCTGCTCCAGGGTGGCGATTGCGCCGAGAGTTTCGCCGAGTTCTCGGCAGCAAAGATTCGCGACACCTTCAAGGTGCTGCTGCAAATGGCCATTGTCATGACCTTCGCCGCCGGCTGCCCGGTGGTCAAGATCGGACGCATGGCCGGGCAGTTCGCCAAACCGCGTTCGGCCAACGACGAAACCATCAACGGTGTGACCCTGCCGGCCTACCGTGGCGATATCGTCAATGGCATCGGCTTCGATGAAAAAAGCCGCGTGCCTGACCCGGACCGCCTGTTGCAGTCCTACCATCAGGCCACGGCGACCCTGAACCTGCTGCGCGCCTTCGCCCAGGGCGGCTTTGCCGACCTGCACCAGGTGCACAAGTGGAACCTGGATTTCATCGCCAACTCGGCCCTGGCCGAGAAATACAGCCAACTGGCCGACCGCATCGATGAAACCCTGGCCTTTATGCGCGCCTGCGGCATGGACAGCTCGCCGCAATTGCGCGAAACCAGCTTCTTCACCGCCCACGAGGCGCTGCTGCTGAACTACGAAGAAGCCTTCGTGCGCCGCGACAGCCTGACCAACGACTATTACGATTGCTCGGCGCATATGCTCTGGATCGGCGACCGCACCCGTCAGCTCGATGGGGCCCACGTCGAATTCCTGCGCGGGGTGAACAACCCGATCGGGGTCAAGGTCGGCCCGAGCATGAACACCGACGATCTGATCCGCCTGATCGACATCCTCAACCCGGACAACGACCCCGGCCGCCTGAACCTGATCGTGCGCATGGGCGCGAACAAGGTCGGCGATCACCTGCCGCAACTGATCCGCGCCGTGGAGAGTGAAGGCAAGCAGGTGCTGTGGAGCTCCGACCCGATGCACGGCAACACCATCAAGGCCAGCAGCGGCTACAAGACCCGGGATTTCGCGCAGATCCTCAGCGAGGTGAAGCAGTTCTTCCAGGTGCATCAGGCCGAAGGCAGTTACGCCGGCGGGATTCATATCGAGATGACCGGGCAGAACGTCACCGAATGCATTGGCGGTGCGCGGCCGATTACCGAGGATGGCTTGTCGGATCGCTATCACACCCATTGCGACCCGCGGATGAACGCCGATCAGTCGCTGGAGCTGGCGTTTTTGATTGCTGAGACGTTGAAGCAGGTGCGGCGTTGACTCAGTAGGCTTTGTTGTTGTCTGGAAGGGCCTCTTCGCGGCGGTGCGGCGTCCCGACAAGCTCCGCTCCCACAGGTTTTGTGGCTGCCCACAAAACTCCGGAACGGCTCCAATACTGTGGGAGCGGAGCTTGCCCGCGAAGAGGCCCTTCCAGACACCGCCATACCAACGTTTACAGCAAACCCCGCAACCGCTGCGCACTGACCCGCTGGCAATTGAGCTGAATATCCGCCAACCCCAGCCAATCGGCCAACTGCCGCAAATTGACCGCCAACGCCGCCATCCCCGCCTCATCCAGCCCCTGCTCTTCCTCATGCAGCGCATGCACGGCCAAGCGCCCGAGGGCCCGCTCCGCGCGCAGGTCGACCCGTGCGGCAATCCGTTCGTTGTGCAAAAACGGCAACACGTAATAGCCATACACCCGCTTGTGCTGCGGCGTGTAAATCTCCAGCCGATAACGGAAATCGAACAGCCGCTCGGTGCGGCTGCGCTCCCAGATCAACGAATCGAACGGCGACAACAACGCACTGGCCTCGACCCGACGCGGTACCTTGATGTCCGGCAGGCAGTACACCGGTTGGCGCCAGCCCTGCACCTCGCCCAGCTGCAACTCACCCGCCTCGAGCAATTCCGCCAGGCGCGCACGACTGTCGCCAGGGTCCAGACGAAAGTAGTCGCGCAGGTCTTTCTCCGTCGCCACCCCCAGGGCCGCTGCGGCCTGGCGCAACAAGCCACGCTGGGCCTCGGCCTCGTCGACCAGCGGCTGTCCGAGCACCGCCGAAGGAATCACCCGCTCCGGCAGATCGTAGAGCCGCTCGAAGCCCCGGCGCCCGGCCACCGTCACCTCACCGGCGGCGAACAGCCACTCCAGCGCGTGCTTTTCAGCGCTCCAATCCCACCAGGGCCCGGCCTTTTCCTCACGACTCGACAGACTGCCCGCCCCCAACGCGCCCCGTTCCTCGACCAACGCCAGCACCCGGCGAATGGTCGCCTGTTGCTCGCGGCCGAAACGCGCCATCTGCTGGTAGATCCCTTCGCCACGGGAGGCCCGCGCCATGCGCCAGCGCATCAGCGGGTACAACGACATCGGCAGCAGCGACGCTTCATGCCCCCAGTATTCGAACAGGGTCCGCCGTCGCCCCTGGCTCCAGGCCGCCTGGTCGAGCAAGTCGGAGGCATAGTCGCCCAATCGCGAAAACAGCGGCAGGTAGTGCGAGCGCACCAGCGCGTTGACCGAATCGATCTGTACCACACCCAGGCGTTCGATCAGCCGATTGACCTGTGTCGGCTTGATCGACGCCGAGGCTCTGCGGCCCTGGAATCCCTGGGCCGCGAGCGCCAGGCGCCGGGCTTGCTTCAATGAAAACGACAGGTCTGCGGGCATGCACGCCTCCTTGTGAACCCGCAAACTACCGCAGTCGCCCCCTGCTTGTGTAGCACCATCAACGACCCTTGCTCATCGGATCGTTCCAGAAATGCCGATGGGTTTCCTGCTCGATATCGGCGCGACTGAGCCCCATATCCTTGAGCGCATCGTCATTCAATGTTGCCAGCACCTGGCGCTCGCGTGACACCTCATACCAACGGGCAATCCGCTGCCACAAAGCCCGCAGCGAAAACACCGAGTGCGCGGCACCACCGATCAACACATAACCTTTTTGACCTTTCATCATCCTGCCCTCCTGTTGGGGATGACTAAAGTCTGTGCCTGGCGCTAAGATCAATCCAACGAATGTTTCTTATGCAATACATCTCAGAGATTGATGAATTGACCAACTACCCGAGCATCGACACCGACGTTCTGCGCACCTTTGTCGCGATCGCCGATCAAGGCGGTTTTACCAAGGCCGGTGAATTGGTCAATCGCACCCAATCGGCTGTCAGCATGCAGATGAAACGCCTGGAAGAAGACGTGCTCAAGCGCCAACTGTTCGAGCGCGACGGACGCCAGGTCAGGTTGACGGTCGAGGGACAGGTCCTGCTCGGCTATGCCCGGCGAATTCTCAAGTTACACAGTGAAGTGTTCAACACCCTGCGCGATCCGCATATGGTCGGCATGGTCCGTATCGGGGTGCCGGACGACTACGTGATGCGTTTTTTGCCGGGCATCCTCTCGCATTTTGCGCAGTTCTACCCATTGATTCAGATCGAAGTGAATTGCGAGTCCTCCGCGCAATTGCTGCAACGCCAGGACCTGGACCTGACCATCGTCACCCGCAAGCCAGGCAACGAACTCGGCCAAATGCTGCGCCAGGAGCGTCTGGTCTGGGCCGAAGCCCGGTGTTTCAGCACCCATGAACAAGCAGTGATTCCCCTGGCCATGCCTGGCAACGACTGTTTCTGCACCGAGTGGGTCTGCAACGCGCTGGACGCCCGAGGCCGGGATTATCGCCTGGCCTACAACTGCTCCAGCCTGGCGGCGATCATGGCGGTGGTCAGCGCCGGGCTGGCGGTCACCGCGCAATTGGAAAGCCTGATCACTCAGGACTTGCGCATTCTCGGCGAGGCCGAAGGACTGCCCCAGTTACCGCTGGCCAACATCATGCTGGTGCGCAACCTGAACAAACCCTCGCCGATCACCGAATGCCTGGCCGAGCACATCGTCGACGGTTTCAAACTTTAAAGCTGAGCAGTAGCGCGCCAAGCACCAGATAAGCGCAAAACAGGCCGCGCAATACTTTCTCGGGCAAGGCGTAGGCCACTTTCACCCCCCAACTGATGCTCATCAAACCGCCAATGGCCATGGGGATGCCCATGCGCCAGTCCACCTCGTGATGCACCGCATAAGTCACCAGCGTAACGCTGGTGCTGGGCAACGCCAAGGCCAGCGACAGGCCCTGGGCCACCACCTGCGAAGTGCCGAAGACGCTGGTCAGAAACGGCGTGGCCACCACCGCCCCACCGACGCCGAACAAGCCGCCCATGGTGCCCGAGGCCGCGCCCAGCACGCCCAGCCAGGGCCAGGGGTGACGCATCTGCGCCGACACCGGGGACGGTGCCATGAACAGGCGTACCAGATAGAACAGCGCCAGCGCCAGGAGAAAACCGACAAAGCCCAGGCGCATGCTGCGCGGATCCAGTCCCACCGCCCACAGGGCGCCGAACCAGGCAAAGCAGAAACTCATCAGTACCAGCGGCAGCGCGTGACGCAGCTCGATGCGATTGCGCTGGTTATAACGATGCAGAGCCAGCACCACATTGGGTACCACCATCACCAGTGCCGTGCCCTGGGCCAACTGCTGGTCGAGGCCGAACAGGATGCCCAGCACCGGAATCGCGATCATCCCGCCGCCAATGCCGAATATCCCACCCACCCCGCCCATCACGACGCCCAGTACCAGGTACTCAATCAATTCGATCACAGCCGTCTCCCCACTCAATGGCCTTCATGCTACGCAGTCCGCGCTAGCGCGGAAACGCACAGCAACGCACAATGGCTATGCCAATTTCGCACAAGCGATTCTGTATGAATCCTACAACCCTGACCGATCAACTCGGCCTGTTTCTCGATGTACTGGAAACCGGCAGTTTTTCCGCCGCCTCCCGCCTGCATCCGCTGACCCCGTCCGCCGTGGCACGCCGGATCGACAGCCTGGAAAGCTCGCTCGGTAGCCGCCTGTTCATTCGCAGCACCCATGCGGTCCGGGCCACGCCCGCCGGTCTGGCGTTCGCCGAACGGGCCCGACGGATCGTCGCCGAACTGCGTCTGGCCCGGGCCGAGGCCGTGTCCCTGAGCAACGCCCCCGAGGGGTTGATCCGGGTCGACGCGCCGGCGGCTTTCGGGCGCCGCCACCTGGCCCCGGCCATCGCCGACTTCCTCACCGACTACCCGGGCCTGGATGTGCAACTGCATCTGATCGACAGCTTCGTCGACATGCACGGTTCCAACCTGGGCAAGGTCGACCTGGTGCTGCGCGCCGGACAAATGGCCGATACCCGCCTGGTGGCCACACCCTTGGCGAGCATCGTACGGATCGCCTGTGCCAGTCCCACCTACCTGAACAATCGCGGTACGCCGACTGATCCGAGCGAGTTGAGCACACATGACGGCCTGGACTGGGACGCGCTGGCGCCGTTCATGGCTTGGCGTTTCATACAGAACGGACAGATGCAATTGCACCGCCCCGCGCGCATCCGCATGACCTCGAACAACGCCGAGGCCCTGCTGTCCGGGGCCCTGGCCGGCTTGGGCATCGCCCATCTGCCGACGTGGCTGGCCAGCGAATACCTGCTGCGCGGTGAATTACTGCCGCTATTCTGCGAAAACGGCCTGCCGGCGCCGGAAAGCTCCGGGGTCTATGCACTGCGCCTGGAACAACCGGCCAACTCCCGCAGCCGCTTGCTGCTGGAGTTCCTCAAGGGGCGTTTCAGCCCCGTACCGCCTTGGGACCTGGCCCTGCAAAGCGGCCTGGGATGACACTAGGCCGGGAAAATTCTCTGGCACATTAAAGATTCGACCGCTAGATTCATCGAACGTAACGCACAAGGCTTTAGTGATGACCAGCAACCGCGACAACTGTGATGACCTGCTCCTGGACAACCAGGTGTGCTTTGCCCTGCACTCCACCTCGTTGTTGATGACCAAGGTCTACAAACCCCTGCTCCAGGCCCTCAACCTCACCTACCCGCAATACCTGGCGATGATGGTGCTCTGGGAAAAGGACGGCCTGACCGTGGGCGAGATCAGCACGCGCCTGCTGACCGACCCGGGTTCCCTGACCCCCCTGCTCAAGCGCCTCGAAAGCGAGGGGCTGCTGAGTCGGACCCGGAGCAAGGAGGACGAGCGCGTGGTCATCGTCGAGTTGACCGAACAGGGCCGGGCCTTGCGCGAGCAGGCGCGGGGTATCCCGCAATGCATTCTCGCCGCCAGCGGCGACTCCCTGGAACGCCTGCGCACCCTCCAGGCCGACCTGGTGGCCCTGCGCGGGCATCTGCAAGACAGCCTCTGACCCTTCCCCGTTCAGCGCTTCGTGCTGATCACCCGTAATCGAGCGTCGAGCGGTCGTTCCTACAGAGGCCAGGCACGACCATTTCCTCGCGGTGAAACATCTTTCTGTGGAAGCCGGCTTGCCGGCGATGACCTCCGAATAGGCGACGCAGGCCTCATCGCTGGCAAGCCAGCGCCTACAGAAAAGCCGGACGGCTCCTAGCTGCAAGGGCGATCCGGCTCGCGGTAACCCCTTCGCGGTTACCGTTAATCTCCCTCCTCGATCCAGCGCAAAAAACCGAATCCTGTCTTTTTTGAAAATTTATCTTGCGCGCAAAATACTTGCGAGGTACATTTGCCTCGTACTTAGTTAACGCGCAAACAATTAGCGCAACACACACCAACTTGAAACGACGAGGCTCATCATGCAAACGCTCTATACCGCAATCGCAACCTCCACCGGTGGCCGTGACGGCCGTGCTGTTTCCAGCGACCAAATCCTCGACGTCAAGCTCGCCACCCCGAAAGAACTCGGCGGTGCCGGCGGCGCGGCGACCAACCCGGAACAACTGTTCGCCGCCGGTTACTCGGCCTGCTTCATCGGCGCGTTGAAATTTGTTGCCAGCCAGACCAAGCGCCAGATCCCGGCCGACGCCGCGATCACCGCCCATGTCGGCATCGGCCAGATTCCTGGTGGTTTCGGCCTGGATATCGACCTGCACATCAGCCTGCCGGGCCTGGAACAAGCCGACGCGCAGAGTCTGGTCGACGCGGCCCACCTGGTCTGCCCGTACTCCAACGCCACCCGTGGCAACGTCGACGTCCGCCTGCACGTCACCGTCTAACCCTTTCGCCACTTAAGGATCCGCACATGAACACTTTCAGCAAAGTCCTGACCGGTACCCTGCTCGCGCTGTCCGTCCAGGGCGCCTTCGCCGGTGATGTCGAACACAACACCCAGGCGTTTCTCAATGCCTTGAACAGCGGCGGCGGCAAGCCGATGGAACAGATGACGCCGACAGAAGCACGGGCCGTGCTGTCCGGTGCGCAGTCGGGGGTCAAGCTGAACCTGCCGCGCGCCGACGTCAGCCAGAAGACCATCCAGGTCGACGGCAAGCCGCTGGAGCTGACCATCGTCCGGCCGGCCGGGGTCAAGGGCACGCTGCCCGTGTTCATGTTCTTCCACGGTGGCGGCTGGGTCCTGGGGGACTTCCCCACCCACGAACGGCTGGTGCGTGATCTGGTGGTCGGGTCGGGGGCGGCTGCGGTGTTCGTCAACTACACGCCGTCCCCGGAAGCCCACTACCCGGTGGCGATCAACCAGGCCTACGCCGCGACGAAATGGGTCGCGGAACACGGCAAGGAGATCAATGTCGACGGCAAGCGCCTGGCCGTGGCCGGTAACAGCGTCGGCGGTAACATGGCCGCGGTGGTCAGCCTGATGGCCAAGGACAAGGGCACGCCGGCGATCAAGTTCCAGCTGCTGCTGTGGCCGGTGACCGATGCCAGCGTCGAGACCGCCTCCTACAACCAGTACGCCGAGGGGCACTTCCTCAGCAAGAACATGATGAAATGGTTCTGGGACAACTACACCACCGACGCCAAGCAACGCAGCGAGATCTATGCCTCGCCGCTACGCGCGACGACGGATCAGCTCAAGGGCCTGCCGCCGGCGCTGATCCAGACCGCCGGGTCCGATGTGCTGCGTGACGAGGGCGAGGCCTACGGGCGCAAGCTGGATGAAGCCGGCGTGCCGGTGACCAGCGTGCGCTACAACGGCATGATCCACGACTTCGGCTTGCTCAATGTGGTCAGCCAGGTACCGGAGGTGCGTTCAGCCATGCTGCAGGCGTCACAGGAACTGAAAGAACACCTGTAGGAGCGAGCTTGCTCGCGATGGGCGCCAACGATAACGAGGGCATCCTGATACCCCGCGGTGTTTGCAGCACAATCGCGAGCAAGCTCGCCCCTACAAGGGACCGTGGCACCATCTAGAAACAAGCAGATACAAAAAAGCCCGGAGCATATCCGGGCTTTTTTGTTCGTGCGGCGAAAAGCAGTGCTTATTTAGCACGGCCTTTGTAGGAACCGCCTTCACGGGTATCGATCTCGATCATGTCGCCGATTTCGATGAAGTCAGCAACCGACAGTTCGGTACCGTTCTTCAGTTTGGCAGGCTTCATCACCTTGCCGGAAGTGTCACCGCGAGCGGAACCTTCGGTGTAGTCAATCTGACGCACGATGGTGGTCGGCAGTTCTACCGAAACCAGGCGATCTTCGAAGAACACGGCTTCGCAGACGTCGGTCATGCCTTCTTCCACGAATGGCAGAACAGCCT
Organism: Pseudomonas sp. GW821-FHT03C07; assembly: GCF_059420925.1. Lineage (NCBI taxonomy): Bacteria > Pseudomonadati > Pseudomonadota > Gammaproteobacteria > Pseudomonadales > Pseudomonadaceae > Pseudomonas > Pseudomonas sp. GW821-FHT03C07. The sequence continues at coordinate 145,207 of NZ_JBWKUQ010000007.1, read as the reverse complement.
CGATGTCTTCGGCGTTCAGCTCGTACATGGTGTAGTCGGAGGTGTCCATGAACGTGTAGGAGTCGCCGCTGATGAAGGACAGGGTCGCTTCTTTGCGGTCGAGGATTACGTCGTCCAGTTTGTCATCGGCGCTGTAGACGATCTCGGTCTTGTAACCGGTCAACAGGTTCTTCAGCTTGGTCTTCATGATTGCGCTGTTACGACCGGACTTGGTGAATTCAGCTTTCTGAACCAGCCAAGGATCGTTTTCGAGACGGATCACGGTCCCGGGTTTCAGTTCTTTACCAGTTTTCATTGCGAATATCCGAATTTGGATGGGATGTACATAAATCTAGGCCGCATATCATATCCAATTTAGGTAAAGCTTCACCAGCGCCGTGGCAAGATCAGTCCGCGAAGCCTGTTCCAGACACCAGCGTTCGGCATGTTCGGCCAGTTCCTGCTCGTTTTCCAGCAGTGCATTCCAGCTCGCGGCCATGTCCCCAGCGCTATTCCAGGCCCGCCACCAGTCTTCGAACGCCGCCAAGGCCGGCGCCGACAGGCCTTGGGTGTACAACCCGAGAAAGGCCTCCAGCTTGTCCAGGTGGACGTCGTCCTCCTGCCGATAGATGTGCCAGAGCAAGGGCCGCCCCGCCCATTGCGCGCGGACGAACGAGTCTTCGCCGCGCACCGCGTTGAAGTCGCAGCTCCACAGCAGACGGTCGTAATCCTCCTGGGCGACGAACGGCAACACCTGCACCGTCAGGCGGCCACGGACCTCACGGGCACCTGCCGCCAGGCCTTCGATCCCCAGCCAGCGCTGGACATCGCCCAGGATCCGGCCCACGGGCACCAGCAACTGCGTTGGCCGGCTATCGGCCGCCAGGACATCGAGCCAACTGGCCAGCCCCGCATTCTCATAGGCGAACAACGAGATAAGCCGTGCACCGTCTGTCGGCTCGACGCCGAGTTCACGCAGGAAATCGCCACGCGCCCGCGGATCCTGGACAAAGGTCCGGCGCTGCTCCAGCAGCCCGGCTTCACGCAGCAGGCCGCCGGTCCCGGCTTGGAAACCGGGGAAAAAGAAGAATTTCTGCACCTGCTTGAACTTGACCGACGGCAACCCGTGGCAGCCGACGATCCAGTCCTCGGCGCTCAGGTAGTCGAGATTGAGCCATAACGGCGCCTTGTCCCGTGCCGCCATGGCCTCCATGTACTCATGGGGCAACGCGCAGGCAAAGGCGCCGATCACCACATCGGCCGCCGGCACGGGCGACCAGGGCGCCGACCAACGGCAGACCTCGACGCCACGCTGTAACTGCCGGTCGAGCCCGATATCGATCGCCGGGCACAGATGCTCGAAGGCCCGCAGATCATCGACCCACAGACGCACGGCACAGTCATGTTCGGCGGCCAGTTGCCGGGCCAGGCGCCAGGTCACGCCGATATCGCCGAAGTTATCCACAACCGTACAGAAAATATCCCAGGTGGCCTTCATTCCGGGCTCCGTTTGGCAAAAGCGCCGATTGTCCGCATAAATCCGTGCGCGCAGAAGAGCCGATGTCGATTAATCTTCATGCAACAATGCGGCTTTGCTCCGAATCGCCCTGCCAGGAGGTCACCATGCCTTACCGCCGACAAGTGCGTCGCGCCCTTTATATCACCCTCAATCCACTGCAATTGACCGCCAGTATTGCCCTCGGTATCTGGCTGGGGGTCATGGCCCTAGCCCTGACCGCCTGGGTGCTGGCACGAATCTTTGTCCCGCAGCCCCTGGCGCCGCTGGCCGAGGCCGCCCGCCAACTGAGCAACCCGGTCCCCGCCGTCAGCACACCGGCGCCGCAAAGCGGCGGCGATTCGACGCAGATGTTCGAGCAGTACAAGCAGAACCTCTCCAGGAACGAAGAACAGCAGCGTCTGGAACAGGCTCGCAGCAGCTATCGCAACCTGTCCAACCCCAAGTGCCAGTTCTGGCTGCAACAGGACCAGACCGCGCCCACTGACAAGAGCCGCGCCAACGTGCTGCAGTTCTGCAATTGAGTGACCTCAGCGTGATGGACAAGCACGCCGTGCATCAACGGCTTCTCGAACAGCTGGAGGTCGATCTCGGCGTCTTGCAGCGCGCGGCACAAACCGCCTACGAAACCGCGACCCACGAGGAAAACGTCGCCGAAAACAAGTACGACACCCTGGGCCTGGAGGCCTCGTACCTGGCCACCGGCCAAGCCCGGCGCATGGAGGAAATCCGCCAGGCCCTCAAGCGCTGCCGGGAGCTGCTCCTGCGTCCTTATGACGAACAGAGCGGTATCCAGTTGGGGGCCCTGCTGGCACTCGAAGCCGAGAACGGCAGCGAACAATGGCTATTCCTGGCGCCCGATGCCGCCGGGCTCAAGATCGAGGACGCGGGCCGGCTGATCACCGTCATCAGTCCGCGCTCGCCCCTGGGCGGTGCCCTGCTGGGCAAGCAGGATGGCGACGAGGTGGCGATCAAGGTCAGCGGTGTGGCCCAGCGCTATAACATCATCCGGGTGGAGTGAACCCCGCGCTTACTTGGCCGCCATCAGGCGATTGACCTCACTGCGCACCATGCTGGTATATTCCGGCGGCGACAGGGTGTCGAGCTCCGCGCGCACCCACTCGGCCCACTTGCCCTTGCGCTTGGCGCGCTCGCCGAACAGGCGCGCGGCCTCGCCCTTGGCCTTGCCCAGGTTGCTCTGCCAGAGGTCGAACAGCCGGGACTTCTCGTCCTCGAGGGCGGCACGCTCAGCCAGGGACTTGTTAGCCAGATTGAAACTCATTGGAAAATCCTGCGGTGTAAATAGAGGCATATCTTACACCGCCGATGGAAATATCCTGCCGAGGATTTTGGCTCGACCCAGGGCCATGGCGGAAAAGTTTGCAACTTTCAACGACCCAGCCGACTCAGATTGTTCATCCCCTCATTCACTTGAAAGGAAGATCACCATGGCCCGTAAATCCGCCGTACAAGCCGCCGAAGACCAGATCAAGGACCAGGCCTTCAGCGAGCTGCAAGCGCTGATCCAGGACTCGGAAAAGCTGCTGAAGGAAAGCGCCTCGCAGGTGGGCGAGGCCGGCGAGAGCCTGCGCAGCCAGGTCAGCCAGAAGCTCAAGCAGGCGCGGGACTGCGTCACCCACGTGCGTGAAAGCACCCAGCCGATGGTCGAGGCGAGCGAAACCTATATCGGCGGGCATCCTTGGCAGACCGTGGCGATTTCCGCCGGTTTCGGCCTGGTGGTCGGCCTGCTGCTGGGCCGTCGCCACTGATCCAGCGCGATGCCAATAGTCCCTTGTCGCCCGGCAAGGGACACGATCTTGCGAAGGACTATCTACCACCCCACTGCCCCGCCACTCGATAGCGTTTTTGCCATCCCCCGCGAAGCCTGGCCTGCCAGCGCCCCGCGGTTCGTCAGTACGCACGAAGGCAAAAGCCATGACCCTCGATACCTATCCTTACGAGTTCTCCGAAGCCCTGGAACAGCGCGACGCCCCCAACGACCGGGAAAAAGCGCTGAAGATCACCCAGGCTGATCGCATCTGGTTGAGAAACGTCCAGCTCCCCAACCAGGACGCCCGCCAGGCGCTCAAGGATCCGATGCTTGTCGAAAAAATCATCATCAACGCAGACGGTCTGCCGCCCGTGGATCTGGCGGGTGCCTTCCTGATGAGTCCGAGTACCGGGGACTGTTCGTATCTCTACACCCCGGCCTTGGGCCTTGAACACTTCGAAACACGAACACAGGCCACCGACACCGTACTCGAGCGCCTGCGCAGCGAGAGCCAGCGCGATGAATTGCTGCGCTTCGTCGCGCTCGATATCAAGAGCAGGATCAACCTCGACGTACACCTCACACTCAAGACAGAACCTATCGAGGGCGCGGTTTTCCTGGACCGGCGTCGCTCCGTCGATCGCCATGAGCGATATAACCTGCAAGCCTTGAACGCGGAGTTGCTCAAGCTGCCCACGCTGGCAGCGCTGCTCAACAAGATGCTCGTCGACGAACTGGGCCGACGCTTTGCCAACGTCAACCTGGCGACCGTCAACATGCTCAGTTACGAGCGCGCCCCGCGAAACGGCAGTGATGGCGCTACCGACCTGAAACCTCGGCAAGTCGCGGCTCAGTCATTGGCCGAAGCGTTGCTCGGACACTATCGCGAAGGGGCCTGGTCCACCCACCAAACCCGCGAATTCGTGGCCCCCGGATACAACCCGGCGCCCGCCGATGTCGAGCAGTGGCAAGCCGCCCTGACGACGATCTCCAGCAGCCTGAAGACACGCTTGCAAAGCGAGCTGGAAAGCTACTGGAACGGCCAGATGGATAACGGCTACTCACGCCGTGTGTTTTTTACCGAGGTCATGGGCACCTGCTGGCGAACCGAACTGCTCAAGCAAATGCAATGGGACAGCATCGGCGCCAGGACACACTACTGGCTGTCCGCTCTCTACCCCCATAGACCCGAGCGACTGCCCGACACCCGGATCAAGAGCCTCGGCTACACCACCACAAAACCCTCCACGACCGCACTCGCCAATGCCTTCCTGGTGAGCGACGAGTCCGTCAGGCCGGGCTCGCTGTTTGTCTACACCTATGAGCGGCTGGTGGAGCTCAACGGCCAGGATGCCCTGAACAACTTTCTCCGGCAGGAACTGCATGATGTCGGACGCGGCGGGGAACTGCCGGAAACCCTGTCGCTGAGCGAACTCACCGAGCTGCGGCGGTTCCCCGCGCTGGCCATGCAACTGGACAGCCTCGCCCAGCCCGTGTTCAAGAACCGGCTGGAAGCGATCATCGCCAAGCAACTGGAAAACGTCGAATACATACTGGCCCGCTACAGCCGGAGCAATGGTCAGTTGGATCTCGCGGCCGCCCTGGAGGTTGCCCTCGACATCCGCACGATGATCAACGGCAAACTGCAGTCGATCGGTCCCCGGGAACGCTGGAGCCTCCGGCTCGACCTGTCGACGGACGAGCCGAGCCGGCCGGCAGCCAAGCCTCCCGAGCCGGTCGAAGCGCTGCAGACCCGTGCCAAAGAGCAGTGGCGCACGCTCGCGGCCCTGCAAGTGCGGCTCGGCAGCGAACTGGCCAAGCGCCCTGACCTCATGACCTTCGCGCACAACAGCCTGCGCAATGAATTGATCAATATGAAGCGGGCCGACCTGGACCCGACGACCGTTTACATCAACCAGTACGAAAGCGACTGGACCGAGCAGGAGGCCCCCCAGCCGATCAGGTCGCTGACCCTGGTCGAGCACCTTCTGGAACGCTTGGTCGGTCTGCTCCCGCCGCTGGCGAAACAGCCGGACAACGGTCTGTTCAGTCACGCCCGGGACGGCAGTTGGTCAAGGATCAGCCACCTGGACATGGCCACCGCCAATCAACTCGTCGACGCCGCGCTGGTGGATTTCCTGCCACGCTTTTTGCGTGAACAGCGCTCGATCTACTCGCCGCTCACCCCTCTGATCAGCGACGCCCTGAGCAAGGGATTGCGCTACGAAGCACAACAACGAGTACACGCCGGTACCCTGGAGGATTATACCCGGGAGCTGCTCGAAAGCGTCCTCGACAATCCGGACAGTCCTCAGCGCAAAGGCTTGCGCGGTTTCATTCCGGACGCCTTCGGCCTCACGCTGATGACCGCTGAGCAATCGCTGCCGCGCCAGTTGTTCAATTGCTTCCTGATCACCGAACGGGGCGGGCTGGCCCCGCTCAATTCGGGGCGCGCGCTGCTGTGGACACCGGCCGTTGGCATCGAGGCATTCGCCTCACTGCACAGCGCCGAAAGCGAACTCAATCGACGTCTGCACAGCCCGAACCAGAGCCCCTTGCTCCTGGAAAACCTGCTCGAGAAGCAGCGTCCCGCAGCGTTCTCCACGGGCATCCCGTACAACGGCATGCGCATCGGCTTCGAGCGCATCCCGAACAATTTCCTGAGCGACCGCGTCTACTCCGTGGTCGAAAAGGCACTGGGCGACATTGCCCTGGCCACCACGACACAACTGCCGGCCGTCGGCCTGCAACGTCACCTCGAATCCTGCCTGCTCCAGCACGCCTCGCTGGCCCCCCTGGAAAAGGCCATCGAAGCCGCCCAGAACACTTGCTTCAGCGCAGCCTTGCCGGCCTGGCTGGCGAATGCCGGCGCCGACGAACAACTGGCCCTGGCCGCCCTGCTGGACCGGCATCGGCAACAGGTCGACGACCCCATGGACTACCATCACGGTATCCCCGCCATCGGACACTTCGCCTGGAGCAAAATCCGCGGCCTGCTGGCCCGGGACTTTCCCACGCTGCACCTGGGTCGGGACACCTTGCAGCTGTCGCTGCTGAACCCGGAGGCCGTGAGCGCCAGGCGGCTGTCACTGAGCGATTACGCGCTGTTGCATCGCGACCAGATCGACAACGCCGCGATAACACTCTCGGCGGCCAGCGCCCTCCCGGAAGGTTTGACGGTCACGCACCTGAACACCCTGATCAAGGAAGCGGACATCGGCACCCATTACGCGGCGCTGCTGGACTCGCATCTGTCCCACGCGGAAAAGAGGGTCCCCGAGCGTCAATCGCTGTTCAACCCACAGCTGATCTGGCAGAGCCTCGAACACGCGCTACGCCAGTACCTGTGCAAATCGCTGTCCGCCCAGGCCCACGCTTTTATCAAGCATGTATTGGGCATGCCCGACGGCCTTGCCCGGACCCTGCTCGGCGACAGCAAGATTATCGTGCGCCCGCTGGAGCTGCTGCGCCGGGCCCAGAAAGCCGCGGACACGGCCCTGGGCCTGTACCTGATCGGACGCCCCGACACGCGCGGTCCGCTGGTGCTCTACAGCCCCTACGACGAGCACAGCGCCTTGCGCGAATACCCGAACGAAGCGACCTTCATGGCCGAACTCGGCCAACCCGGGGCCTTGCAGCAGCTGGTCCTTGGCAGAATTTCCAGCGGCGTGCGCCCGTACTACAGCGCACAGCTGTTCAGTCTCCAGGCCGTCAACCTCACCTGGAACATCATCAAGGGCAACTTCCTGCACCGACTCTACAACGACATGACCCACCTGCTGAAAACACAGCTGGGCTTGCAGAACGTCAAAGGGCAACACCCGGCCTGGGACACCGTGGTGACCCTGCTTGGCGAGCAACTGCACCAGGGCGCCCGCTTCATGCTCGGTCGACTCCGCATGGCCAGGGTGATCTGGCAAACCCTGCCGCAGTTCAAAGACGCCGCGGACAATGCCTGGAAAGGTCACTGGAGCCTGGCGCTGAAGACGTTCACCGATGCCCTGGTGCAACTGGCGCTGGCGCGCAAGCCCTCGGCCGCCAGCCTCCTCGGCGACCGCCTGAAATCCGGCGAGAAGCCAACCGAACCAGCAGCCACTCCAGCAACCCCGGTCACCTCGCCCTTCCCGCAACCGCACGCCTGGGGAGACATGGCCCTGATCCCGGAGCAACAAAACCGTTTGCTCGGCTACGAAGTCCACGACATCGCCTTGAACGATCTGGACCACGACAGCTCTCGGGACATCTACACCGACTCGGCCAGCCAGAGCCAGTACGCCGCCGTGCGCGGACGAGTGTTCCAGGTTCAACGGGAGGATGGCCGCTGGCGGATCGTCACCGCTCGGGAAAAAGGGCCATGGCTCAGCAAGGATGCGCAAAACCAATGGGACCTGGACCTCAAGGGCCGCTTGTTGGGGGGTGGGCACGTGGGTCGGCTGGTGGATCGCATCACCACCCGGCAGACCGTGCGCTTCGAGGCGAAGGTGCTGGCCGCGGGCATGCGCGCGATCAAGCGATTCTATCCGGACAAGGCCCGGCAAATCGGGCAGGCCCACGCCTTGGCCGTAACCTATCTGAAAAACGCCCGGCAACGATTGGGCTCGCTGACGGCCAACACCCGGCTCGATAACCAGCGCCACCTTTATCTCAAGGAATTCTTTGGCCTCACGATCATCAGTCGAACCCTGAACCAGCGAATCAACAGAATATTCGACAAACTGCTCCTGGAGCTGCTGTCCCCCGCCCGTTCACCTTACTTTTCGGATCTCTATGTCGTTGGCGCTTCGAGAAGGCCGGAGCGGATGTGCGCGGCTTTCGTGATCACCTGCGACCGCACCCAGAAAATCTATCTGAACGAGCTGTTCTTCGATCCCCAGCTGGAGGAGTACGAGCCCATCAAGCCGAGGACCTTCAACACCACGCTGCACAATATGGCCTGCATCCTGCTCCATGAGTTCAGCCACGTGGTCTTCAATACCGTGGATATCGCCTACCTCGATGCCTTCCGCCCCTTCTACGATCTGATCGACACGTCCACGCCCCATGGCCGTGAACTGCAAGAGTGGCTGAAAGAGATGCAAGAGAGCGCGCTGTCGCCACTCACCCCCCGCAAACAATTGTTCCGGGTTCAGGACGAGGTCACCGGCCACTGGGACGATATCGACGGCGCGGCACTCAAACGAGTCCTGACGCTGACCCACAGCACCAACCTGGACGATGCGCGCTGGGAGTTTCAATACAATGACGCGCGAAGAATCGATGTCATCCTGGACAACGCGGACTCGCTTGCCCTGCTCACCAGCTACCTGGGACGGCCCCTGGAGTTCTACCCGATTTTCAGCGGTCCGCCCGCCTGAACCCGATAGGGGTGAACAACCCTCCCCCTGTCGCTCACGGCAGGGGCTCACACACGCCAGCACTATCTAACGCCGCCCGTCGCAGCAGCTCCTGTAGCGTTTCTGTCCTTCACGAGCACGGCAAAAACCCGCCCCTCGTCAACATGAACGAAGGCACAGAACATGTCCGACCAACCTGCTGTCTATTACCTGTCCCAGGCCATGGAGCTGCGTGACACCCCCAGCCCGCTGGAAAAATCCCTGCGGATCGAAACCGCCGAACGCAACTGGTTGCGCAACCTGTTCCTGGCCAACCAGGATGCCCGCCAGGCACTCGATCCGCCGATGTCCGTGGATAAGCTCTTTATCGTCGCGCAAGGCTCTCCGGCGGCCGAGCTGGCCGGAACCTTCCTGGTCAGCGGCCCTCCGGGGCACCGAGTATTCCTCTGTACCCCGGGGTTCGGCCTGGAGCCTTTCGACAACCGCGAGCTGGCGCGAAAAAAACTGCTCGAACGCCTGGGCCAGCCCCCGCAACGCGACGAATTGCTGCGTTTCGTCGCCCTCAGGATCAGGTCCGCCATCCGCTATGAGCCGCCCCCCACCCTGGTCTCTGGACCTATCCTGGGGATCGTCCTGAGCGATCGACGCCAATCCATCGAAACCTACCTCGACTACAACCTGAAGCACCTGCATGACGAATTGCTCAAGTTGCCGACACTGAAGTCCCTGCTCAACCCACTGTTCGAGAACCAGTTGGGCAAGCGCTTCCCCCAGGTCAGCCTGACGGCCCTGAGAGTGATCAGCTATGAAAAGCCGATCTCGGACGGGAGCACGGCGACGCTCCCACTCCAGCAACTCTCAACCCGGTTACTCAGCGAAACCTTGCTGGAACTCTACAACCGGGGCGCCTGGCCCAAAGGGCAGAGCCGCGAGTTCATCGCGCCCGGCTACTCCTCCTCGGCGACGGATACCGTCATCTGGGAAAGGACGCTGGCGAATCTCTCCAGCCAGTTGTACAGCCATCTGGAAAGCGCACTGCGCGCCTTCTGGAAGGACCCCCTCGACAACGGGCTGTCACGCCAGGACCTGTTTATCGACGCCATGGGCACGCGCTTTCGGGCCGAGCTGCTCCAACAGGAACAGGACTGGAACATCCTCGCTCCCGAGGACTTCTACCCGTTGTGCGGGCTCTATCCGCTGGATACCTCAAGGCTGCAGGAGCTGACGCTCTACGCCCTGAATGTAAAAACCGACGGGCTCACCGGCGTATTGGCCAATGCTTTCGTCGTGCGCAGCGACCGCCAACAACACCCGGTTTTTTCCTGTATGGCGTCGGTCGATTGCAGGCATTCGAAAGCGAGCGCTCAGTGCTGGCCTCGGTCAAGACCCAGCTTCAGGACCCGGATCAAGGCGATGATCTGCGCCATGGCCTGTCACTGCGCGAACGTGCCGATCTGAAGGACTCGCAGAGCCTCGAAATCACGCTGGCAGCGGGCAATCCAGCGATGTTCAAGGCGCTGTTCAATAACATCGTCGCCAAGCAACTGGATAACGTGGCCTACGTGCTCATGCGCTATCGCCGCAGCAACGGCGCACTGGCCCTGGCCGCGGCGTTCGAACGAGCACTGGATGTCCGCGCCCTGATCGACCCGCGATTGGTTGCGCTCGCACCACTGGGTCGATGGAGCCACCGCCTGGATCTATCGCCCAGCGAGAGGTCTGTGACACTGGGTTTGCAGCGAACACTGACACCGACCCTGGACGCCGTCCGGTATCAGTTGAAAAGCCTGAACGAACTCAAGGGTAAAATCACCGAAGGCCTGCGCCAACGCCCGACCCTGAAGGCCTTCATCTGACCCAGCACACCGGCGCGCTGGCAGAGGCCAGCCACAGCGGTCTGTTCAGCAAGGACAGCGAGGGTCACTGGGCTCGGGTTTCCAACCTGGACATCACGCTGCTCAATACGCTCGTCGACAAGCTCCTGCCGGACTTTCTCGGGCACTACCTGCGCCGGCTGCGCGCGGTGTATGGCGAACTGTCCGAGCCGTTGAGCGAGGCCGTGAGCAACGGGTTGCGCCGCGAAGCCCAACTCAAGGTGCTGCAGGACACCTTGAGCGAAACCGACCTGGAGGTACTCGACAACCTGCTCGACAGCCATCGACGGGACCAGCGTCCGGGCTTGCGCGGCTTTATTCCGGATGCCTTCGCGCTGACGCTCAGGATCGACGCGGCGGCGCCGTCGATCAAACTGCGCAACTGCTACCTGCTGACTGAGCGCGGCGGCCTGGACAACGAGCATTGCGGCAGCGTGCAGCTATGGACCCCGGTCCAGGGGGCGGAAACCTTCCACTCGTTTCACGCCGCCGAAGTCGAACTGCAACGGCGCCTGCATGACCCCGTGGAGCGCCTGTCCCTGCTGGAAAATATCGCCAGAAGCGAACGCCCGGCGAATCTGCCCATCCCGCAGAACCACCCCAGCAACCACCGGGCTTATCCGGCCCTGGGCTTTGAACTGATTCACAACAGGTTCAGCGGCCATCAACAACATTCGCTGGTCGACAAGGTGATGGGCGACCTGGCCCATGCCACCACCCGCACGTACCCGGCCGAGCACTTCCACGAGCACCTGCAATCCTGCCTGGACACTCACGCAACGGTACCCACGCTGGAAAAAGCCATCCAGGTCGCCGAGAACGCCGCCCTGCACCTGGCACTGCCGCCCTGGTTGGCCGGCACCAGCGACAGCCGGCAGTTGGCCCTGGCGAGCCTGTTCGATCGCTATCGCCAGGATGCCGCGACGACCGCTGACTATCACCAGGACATTCCCGATATCCGCGACACCGCCCGGACCAAGGTCATGAGCCTACTGTCACGGGACTTTCCGGCGGCCCGCCTCGACCCCGACAAGATCAGCCTGTCGCTGACGTCGCGCAATACGGCCGCTCTTTCGCCAACATTTTTTCTGGCAAAGCCTGCTGCAGGCCTTTACCCAGGTGATCCGCAAGACCCTGTCCGCCACCGCCCACAACTTTATCAAGCACCTGCTGACAATGCCCGACGGCCTCGCCCGGGAACCCTTGAACGGACAGCGCATCGACCTGCGCCCGCTGGAGTTGATCAGCGACGCCGAGTCGGCAGCCGATCCCGTGGCTGGCTTCTACCTGATCGGCCCGAAACCCGGTGAGCAGGGTCCGCGAATCCTGTTCACGCCACAGGGGCCAGAACCGATTTTCCGCGAATACACCGATGAAACGGCATTGCAGGCCGACCTCAAGGACTCGGACAGCTTGCAACAACAGGTCCTCGAAAGACTTGCCCCGGCGCGGCGCGAGCACTACGCACGGCAGGTGCTCAGCACGCAGCAGGCCAGCCTGGCGTTCAGTGACAATCGCTGCACGGCAATCTCTTCCACCGGCTCTACCAGGATACCAACGCGCTGCTCAAGAACCTGCTCGGCCGGCAGAACGTGCAAGACCAGGGCCCGGCCTGGCGCAACGCTCTGTCCTGGCTCAAGGGCGGTCTTTACCAGGGTGAGAGGTACATGCTCGGTCGATTACGCTTGCCGCTGCTCATCTGGCAGACCCTCCCGCAACTCAAGGATGCGGCAGAAAAGGCCTGGCAGGAGCGCTGGGGCGAGGCGCTCGAGGAATTCGCCAGCAGCCTGGCGCAACTGGCGGTGGCGCGCCGCGGATGGGTTCGTTCGAGCCTGGCCGACATCGCGCCAACGCCAACCGAGGAAGTCATCGAGTCGCCCTTTCCCGCGCCGCTCTGGGGAGGCAGCCGCCTGACGCCTGGACAGAAGACCCGGCTCCTCGACTATGAAGCCCATGAGGACATGCTGGAGGAAATGACCCTGGACCAGGCTACCGGCTTGCACAAAGAGCCGAGCAGCGGCAACACCTTCGCGGTGGTCGGCGGGAAAGTCTTCCGGGTCCAGGAAGACGACCGCCGTTGGCGCATCGTCAAGGGCGCCGCGCACGGACCCTGGCTGCAACAGGACCGCCACCAACGCTGGTCATTCAACCTGCAAGGCCACTGCGTCGAGGAAAGTCGCCATGAAACTGTTTGATCATTGCGCGAACCGCCAGACGATCCGCGAGGAAATACGCGTGCAGGCCATCGGGATGGAAAATATCCGCCGGTTCTACCCCAACCGTGCCCGCATGATCCGCCACGCCCATGAACAAGCGGTGGCCTACCTGGTCGAAGCCATAAAGAACACCGAGCGACTTTTTGCCGAAAAGCCCCTGGATAAAAAACGCCGCCTGTTCGTGGAAAAGTTCTTCGATATCGCCTCGGTGAGCCAAGGTACGCTGAGGAAAATCAGATTCCGCGCACATATGATGCTCGGGGAACTGCTCAAACCGTCGCTCAATCCCGAGACCTCGTCACGTTATGTCGTGGGTTCGGCCCTGTACCCGGAGCACGGCATTCAGGCATTTACCTTGCCTACCGAGGTCGCCAGGCGAATCTATTTCACCGAGCGCTTCTTCAATCCCGGCTTCCAGATCTACTTGCCCATACACCCCAGAACCTTCGACATGCAGGGGCACAGCATGGGCACGGTGCTGTTGCATGAAGTCAGCCATCTGGTGCTCGACACACTCGACCTCGTCTATCTGGATGCCTGCCGCCCCTTCCTCGACCTGCTCAATACCAGCACATCAGAGGGAAAAGATCGCCACAACGCCCTGGAGCGGGTCCAGCAACATTCCTTCTCCAGCAGTACCCCCGCCAACGAATTGTTCAGGGAACGCGACGCTTACGACCTGCACTGGTATGACGTGGTTGGAAAGCCCTTGCAGCGCGTGTTGCAACTGACCGGAGCGCAAGACCTGGATGACGCCCGGCGGATTTTCTTTGCCAATGAGGAGAAAAGAATCGATGTCATCCTGGACAACGCCGACTCCCTGGCGTTATTGCTCGCCCATTTGGGCAGGCCAGCCGAATACCATCCCGTGCAATAGGCAGGCATCAACCTACTCCCGGGATGCGCTACATCCAGGCGACACGCCCTACTGAGCGGCCAATGCGCGCAACTGTTGCAGATCGCCCGCGGCCAGGACGATCCCGTCGCGCAGCGACACGGCCCGCTGCTGGTGACGCCGGTCCCCCGGCAGCCGCTGCAGGCCGACCCCCTGCATCTGGCTGACCAGCGTCCGGGCACGCTCGGCGAAGTCCTGTCCCGCCGCTTTGGCAGGATCGATAAGAATGATCAACTGCCCGGTCCAGGGGGTCTTGGCGCCTGGATGTTTCGACCAGTCGAACTCGAATGAGAAGTTCCCGCCGGTCAGCGCCGCCGCCAGCAACTCGACCATCATCGACAACGCCGAGCCCTTGTGGCCACCGAACGGCAGGAGCGCGCCGCCGTCGAGGATCGCCTTGGGATCGCAGGTCGGCCGGCCGTCGCGGTCCACCCCCATGCCGGGCGGCAGGCTGCGTCCCTCGCGGGCGGCAATTTGCACATCGCCATGGGCCATCGCGCTGGTGGCCAGGTCGAACACGATCGGATCGCCACCGGCCCGCGGCGCGGCAAAGGCGATCGGGTTGGTCCCGAACAGCGGACGCTCGGCGCCATGGGGCACCACGCAGGTCATGCTGTTGACCACGCTCAGGGCCACCAGCCCCTGATAGGCAAAGGGCTCGACATCCGGCCAAAGCGCGGCGAAGTGATGGGAGTTACGGATCGCCAGCACGGCGATCCCGGCACTGCGGGCCTTTTCCAGCAACAACGCCCGGGCGGCGGCGAGGGCCGGCTGGGCGAAACCGTTGGCGGCATCGACCCGGACAAAGCCGGAAGCAACATCCTCGACCCGCGGAATGGCCTTGCCGTCCACCCAGCCGCTGGCGAGCGTGGAGACATACCCGGGAATGCGGAATACGCCGTGGCTGTGGGCGCCGTCGCGCTCGGCGCTGGCGCAGTTCTCGGCCAGGACCCGGGCGACTTCCGCCGAGGTGCCATGGTGCTGGAAGATCTGGGCAAGCAAGGCCACCAGATCGCTGTAGGAAATCGTTTGAGTAACCGTCTCGCTGGGTACAGACATCCGAAGCTCCGATTCCGATTTATTTATTTATTATTCGATGGATAAGAGAAAAGCAGTGCTTGGGCAGGCGTCCAGACTATCCGGCGGCGAGGGACCGCTTGTCAAACAGGGCATCGAAGCGTTGGCCCAACTGCTGCTCGGCGAACTGCTCGCGGATGAAGTCGACAAAGGCCCGGGTCTTGCCCGGGAGCAATTTGTGCTCGGCGTAGTAGATCGAAATATGGCCGTCGTCGACGTACCAGTCGGGCAGGACCCGCTGCAAGGTCCCGGCCTGCAACCAGGGCACCGCGAACGGCATGCTCACCAGCGCCACGCCCAGGCCCTGCGCCGCCACCGCGCAGGCGGCTTCCGAGTCGCTCATGGTCATCCGCGCGCCAAGGCTCAGCGGTCGATGTTCGCCGTCGCGAGCGGTCAATTGCCAGGAGCGCACCCGGCCGGTCTGCGGTGAACGGATCAGAATGCCGTCGCAGCGGCGCAAATCCTCGGGTGTGCTCACGGCCGCCTGGCGCGCCAGATAATCCGCCGACGCCACCAGCACCCGATGGGCCACCGTCAGCTTGCGGGCCACCACCCCCTGGGGCAGTTCGAAACCGCCGCCAATGGCCGCATCGAAGCCCTGACCGATCAGGTCCACCTGGCGGTTATCGAAATGCCAGTCCGGGTGGATGTCCGGGAAGCGCCGCAGAAACTCACCGAGCAGCGGCACCACATAGAGACGCCCGAACACCGTGCCCACACTGACCTTGAGCGTGCCGGCCGGACGGCCCTCGACGCTGGCCAGGTTAGCGACGGCATTCTGGATGGTGTGCAGACTGGCACTGACTTCGCCGAGGAACAACTGTCCGGCTTCGGTCAGCCGCAGGCTGCGGGTGCTGCGCTGGAACAGGCGCACGCCGAGTCGCGCCTCCAGCTTGGCGACGCTCTTGCCGACCGCCGCCGGGGTCAGGCTCAGGCGCCGCGCCGCCTCGGCGAAGCTGCCGACTTCGGCACTGCGGACAAAACACTCGATACTGCTGAAGGTTTCCATGATCACCACTCTAAACTTTTGGTTTACACAGAGTGTAATGATTACCGTCTACACAGCCAGTAATCCGAGGTCGATACTCGGCTCCAACAACAAGGCCCGCTCCCCTTCCTTCCCCGGCCTTGAACTTTGGAGAATGACATGACCGAACAAAACCTTAACGGCAAAGTGGCCCTGATCCAGGGCGGCTCACGCGGCATCGGCGCGGCCATCGTCAGCCGTCTGGCGGCCCAGGGCGCCGCGGTGGCCTTCACCTACGTCAGTTCCGACGCCAAGGCCAAGGCACTGCAGGACAGCGTGATCGCCGGCGGCGGCAAGGCCCTGGCGATCAAGGCCGACAGCGCCGATGCCGCGGCCATTCGCCAGGCGGTCAACAGCACCGTCGAAACCTTTGGCCGACTCGATATCCTGGTCAACAATGCCGGCGTACTGGCCATGGCGCCACTTGAAGACTTCAAGCTGGAAGACTTCGACCGGACCCTGGCGGTGAATGTGCGCAGCGTCTTTATCGCCACCCAGGAAGCGGCCCGGCACATGGGCGAAGGCGGTCGGGTGATCAACATCGGCAGCACCAACGCCGAACGCATGCCGTTCGCCGGGGGCGCCCCGTACGCCATGAGCAAATCCGCGCTGGTGGGCCTGACCAAAGGCCTGGCACGGGACCTCGGGCCACGGGGCATCACCGTCAACAACGTGCAGCCCGGCCCGGTGGACACCGATATGAACCCGGCCGACAGCGATTTCGCCGGGAGCCTGATCGACCTCATGGCCGGTGGCCGTTATGGCCGGGTCGAGGAAATCGCCAGCTTCGTGGCGTATCTGGCGGGGCCGGAAGCCGGCTACATCACCGGGGCCAGCCTGACCATCGACGGCGGGTTCAGCGCGTAAGACCGGGTGGTTGCGCCAACGCCTGCTCCAGCAACAGCAGAAATGCCGCGGCCGCAGGCGTCGGCGTATGCGACCACACCGCGTACAAATGACGCGAAGGCGCGTTGGACACGGGTAGCGTCACCACCCCTTCGAAACCTTCGGCGATCTTCTTCGGCACCAAGCCCAGCGCCAGTCCCCGGCGCACGAACTCCCCCACCAGCATCACATTGCCCGCCTCGAACTGCACCCGATGGCGCAAGCCCGCCGCGGCAAAGGCCTCATCGGTCTGTCGGCGTCCCGCGGTACCGGCCTGGAAATCCACCAGCGGCTGGTTTTCCAACTCCGCCAGCGGCAGGCGCTCGAAACGGGTCAGCGGATGCCCCGGCGGCAGCACCGCCACCAACTCCTCCTCCGCCAGCAAACGCTGGGCCAGGCCCTCGATCTTTTGTCCGGGCCACAACCCGATAAACGCCAGGTCCAGCCGCCGCTCGTGCACATCGAGCATCAGCGACTCGCTCTTGCTCATGTTCAGGTGAATATCCACCTGTGGATAAAGTCCGTGGAAACGCGCGAGCAAGCCCACCAGATCGACTTCGGTCAGGGACGAGATCTTGCCGATGGACAGGCTGCCGCGCACCTCCCCGGAAGCCGCCGCCACTTCGGCGACAATCCGTCGGGTCGCTTCCAGCGCCGGTCGCGCACTGCGGACAAAGGCCTCGCCGGCCGCGGTCAGGCGGACCTTGCGCGAACTGCGCTCGAACAGCGACGCGCCGAGATCCTCTTCCAGGCGAGCGATCTGATGACTGAGGGCCGACTGCACCACATGGCAGCGCTCGGCCGCGCGGGTGAAGCTGCCCTCGTCCGCCACCGCCAGGGCATATTCGATCTGCTTGAGATTCATCGCCAGTATCTCGTTTCAAGATGGATAGAATGAAAACAATGCATTGGCGTCATGCTAGGACATTCCAGATAATTCGCGCATCAAATTCCTACTCAGAGACAGTCAATGTCCGACACCAACGTTACACACAAACCTTTGAGTTCTGCCCTGATCCTGCTGATGTCGGTCGCCACCGGCCTGGCGGTTGCCAGTAACTATTACGCCCAGCCGCTACTGCACACCATCGCTCAGCACCTGGGCCTGAGCACCGGCACCGCCGGCACCATCGTCATCACCGCCCAGTTGAGCTACGGCGCCGGGCTGTTGTTGCTGGTGCCGCTGGGGGACCTGTTCGAACAACGCCGGCTGATTTTCATCATGACCCTGCTCAGTGCCTTCGGCCTGTTGATCAGTGCGTTCTCGCCGAGCCTGCCGTGGCTGCTGTTCGGCACCGCGCTGGCCGGCCTGTTCTCGGTGGTGGCCCAAGTGCTGGTGCCGATGGCCGCCAGCCTGACCGCGCCGGAACAACGCGGGCGGGTGGTCGGCACGCTGATGAGCGGCTTGTTGCTGGGCATTCTCCTGGCGCGCACGGCGGCGGGCCTGCTGTCCGATGTCGGCGACTGGCGCAGCATCTACCTGCTGGCCGCCGGCCTGATGTTTATCTGTGCCTTCGCCCTGCTGCGCGCCCTGCCGGAACATCGCCAACATGCCGGACTGAGTTACCCGGCCTTGCTCGGGTCGGTGTTCCGCCTGTTCGTCGAGGAGCCGGTGCTGCGCCTGCGCGCCGCCATGGGCCTGCTGACCTTCTGCCTGTTCGCGTTGTTCTGGACGCCCCTGGCCTTCCTGCTGGCGAGCCCGCCCTATGGCTATTCGGATGGCGTGATCGGCCTGTTTGGCCTGGCCGGCGCCGTCGGGGCCATGGCGGCCAACCTGGGAGGACGCATGGCCGATCGCGGCAAGGGCGAATTCGCCACCACCCTGGGCCTGCTGGCGTTGCTGTTGTCATGGCTGCCGCTGGGCTTTGCCGGGCATTCGCTGGTGGCGTTGCTGATCGGCGTGCTGGTGCTGGATTTTGCCGTGCAACTGATTCACGTCAGCAATCAGAACGCGGTGTTCAAGGTCCGGCCACAGGCGCGTAACCGCCTGAATGCCGGTTATATCACCTGTTATTTCATCGGTGGTGCACTGGGCTCACTGCTGGGGGCACAGTTGTACGGGCCCTATGGCTGGAACGGCATCGTCACCGCCGGTGGTTTGATTTCCGCCCTGGCGCTGGGGATCTGGGCGGTGGTGCAGCGCAGAACCGGACTGCCAGTGTCGGCTGCCTGAAAGGCATCGCGAGCAAGCTCGCGCCTACAGTGTCCCATGTAGGAGCGAGCTTGCTCGCGATGAGCGTCAACGATAACGCGGGCCCCCTGAAACACCGCGATCAAACACCGTCCCAGTCAATCGCCGGCAACCCCACCGGCCCCAGCGGGAAATGCTTGAGCGACTGCACGATCCGATCCGCATGGTGGTATTTCTCCGCCGCCATCGCCGGATCGGGCACCGCCACCGCATACATCCCCGCCGCCTTGGCCGCCGTCACGCCGAACGGCGAATCCTCGAACACCAGGCAATCCTCGGCCGCCACTCCCAAGCGCTTGGCCGCCAGCAGGAAAATATCCGGGGCCGGCTTGGCTTCGCCGACTTCCGGGTCGTCGGCGGTGACGATCGTGTCGAACAGCGCAAACCATTCCCGGTGCAGGGTGGTCTTCAACTCGAACGAACTGCGCGAAGAACTGGTGCCCACCGCAATCGGAATCCCGTGCGCCGACAGATGCCGGACCAGCGCCTCGGCGCCGGACATCGAACCGGCCTTGGGGAAACGCTCGCGCATCAGGGGTTCGCGCACCTCCAGGAACTCCTGTGGGCTCAACGGCAGTTCCATGGCCTCGACCACGTAGCGGGCCAGATCGCCGGCGCCACGGCCAATGATGTTCTGCTTGTGATCCCAGCCGAAGGTCCGCCCATAACGACCGACGATCAGTTGCGTCACTTCAGAGTAGATGCCCTCGGTGTCGAGCAGCAAACCGTCCATATCGAAAATCACGGCCTTTACCAGGCCCAGGCTAGAGAGTGCTGCGGTCATCGCATCCGATCCGTATACAGGGTTGAAAGTCAGGGCGGCGCAGGTGCGACCATCACGTAGGGGATACAGCATGCTTCTACCTTCAAGCATAAATCGCGCCTGTTACAGATGGCTTCCTGAGGCAAGATTTTCTCCAGTTTCGACCCGGACTCGTCACGGAACAGTCACCGGCGTATTGCAGACTCGTCTTGCTTGCGCACAGGCCCTTGAACGTTAAAAGTTTTCTTTTTTATCAAGGAATTAGCAGGCAATATCAAGAGGCCATAGCCGCAGGCCGCGCAAAAGCGTAACCTTTGCGACACCCACTTTGTCAAGCCAAATACAATAAAATGACTTTCTCATAATTTAGGGTGATCCTTTTATGAAGACCCAGAACGGCTTCACCTTGATCGAACTCATGATTGCCGTGGCGATCGTTGCCATTCTGGCCGCCATCGCGATTCCATCGTATTCGAGTTACGTTAACCGCAGCAAGTTATCCGAAGGGGCTGACGCGTTGGCGGCCGTGCAAATCAAGATGGAGTCCTATTATCAAAATACCCAAACTTACGATAATGGCGGTGTCTGTGGGGTGCCCCCCGTCAACACGACCAACTTTACGATTACCTGCGCAACCAATAATAACGGACAAGGCTATACCTATACCGCCAGTGGAACAGGGGCGATAGCAGGAACGAATTACACGATTGACGAACAAGGCAACAAGAACACCACCGGATCCTCAAGTAAAACCTGTTGGATCATTACCGGGTCGGAGTGCTGAGCATGAACCGCCAAGGAGGGGTGACGTTGTTGGAAACCATGGTTGCCCTCACCATCATGAGCATCGTGTTGGCCTGGGGCATTCCGTCCTTAAGCGATGTCATTTCCAACAATACCGTAAAGTCGACAACGGACGTCATTTTTTCCGCCCTCCAGGAAGCCCGATCCGAGGCGCTGAAACGTAATACATCTGTTTCTGCCACCCTCACCACTACGGCAATCAGTCTGGCGGGCAGCAATTATGCTAAAACCATCAGCTTGGCGGGAGCGGGCTCCGGGATAACGATCAGTCAAGATACCGCCGGTGCGATTACCTTCACCTCCACGGGGCAAATTGCAGCCTCCACCTCGTATGTCATCAAAATTAAAAACACTTCCTGCGCGGCCAATAATGCGTGTCTCAATGTAGAGGCTTATGGAGGCGGATTTATTAAAATCTGCAACCCTTCGCAAGGTGACAGTAATGCAACGAACTTTTGCACGCCGTCAACGCCGTCAACGTAGAGGCTTATGGAAGCGGATTTATTAAAATCTGCAACCCTTCGCAAGGTGGACAGTAATGCAACGATTTTTGGCTCGTAAGCAACGCGGATTTTCACTGATTGAGTGTTTGATCGCGCTCCTGATCATGACCATTGGTCTGTTGGGCAACGCCGCCCTGCAAGCGAACCTGTCGAAGGAATCTGCCAAATCGGATGATCGAGTAAAGGCCACCAATCTGGCCAAGGTCCTGTATGGTCAAATGGTAGCGGACTACTCGAACCTCGCCAGTTACGCTTATCCGGGCAGCGGCGCCAGCACGTCGGTCACCAGTTGGGCAACGGACGTCAAAAAGTTGCCGGGAGCCATTGACCCGACAGTGACCGTGGCAGCGGATGGTACTTGTCTGATTACGATTCAATGGAAAATGCCTCAAGACAATATCGTGAATATCTACAGCGTTCCTTTCAAGGTAGATAAAACGTTATGAATCAAAAGGGCTTCTCTCTCATTGAAGCAATGCTGGCGATGGTCATCGGTCTGATCATGTCTCTCGCCGCTGCCTCGCTGGCGATCTCCTATGACGCGGGAAGAATGAGTAATATTTCCGCCAACACGGCCAACACCAACGGGACCACGGCAGCGGAGACCATCAATACCGCCCTTGAAATGGCCGGCGCCGGACTGATCAGCAATCACAGTCAAATCTGTACACGCCTGTATTCCACGACAGCGACGAATACGAATTCAGGCATCACGCTGGATCCGATAAAGCTGGATGTGACGACAGACCCCAACTCCAATCATGTCGTTTTTGCCTATGGCAATGGGGGTAGCGCGGCTTCATTGCTCAAGGTTTCAGTGTCATTGGCCAACCCCAATGACGATATCGCTGTGCCTCTTGTGGGGTCGGTGTCGAGCGGCGACGATATTCTACTGGCCTATAGTTCTGCCGGGAGTGGCGCTGACTGCACCTTACGCCGTGCGACAGCCCCCAACGCGGTGAACGGCAGTGCCGGGATGGTGAATATTGGTTTGTCCGCGACGGCGGAATATAACCACGCCATTACCGGAGTGCCCACCTATGCGGCTGATTTTTATATCATACCCGCACACGTTTTCAACTATCAGGAATGGTACACAGAGAACGCACTGTTGAAACTAAAGAATAAAATCACCGGTACGGTTAGTATCGTGGCCGATGGGGTGGTTTTCTTGAGGGCGCAATACGGTGTGAACAGTGGCCTCGGATTGACATGGCAAGACCAGCCGCCCAGCCAACTCAATAACCTGAAGGCCATACGAACCAGCCTGGTGATTCGCTCAGCGAATCGAGAAAAACAAGCCAGTGCCGCTAATTGCACAAGCACCACGAGTTCCACGATCAGTTTTAATAGCTGGCAGAATGCGGCAAACGGTTCAGGCTCGATCGATGTATCGACCCTGACCAATACAACAGGTACAGCCCTGATTCCCGATTGGCGCTGCTACTTCTACAAAACCTACACAACGGTAACACCACTCCGTAGTTTGGCCTGGGCCACGGCCCAATGAGGAGATGGCGATGAAAAACAACCAGCGCGGTGCGGTGCTTATCCTCACGCTTATTTTGCTGAGCATCTTCTTGATTGCCTCGGTTGGGTTGATCCGCTCCGTCAGCATGAATGTCACCACCGTCGGGAACTACTCCTACCGGGAAGGTGCTTTGACTGCCTCGGATAGCGTATTGCCGGCCGTCAAAGCCTATATCGCCAGCAAGGCGGATTTGACGGTGGCTGACGCGAACGTCTACTCCCCAACCATTCTGACCCGGGTGGATGCCAGCGGTTTACCCCTCCCTTGCGCCAGCGGAGATGGTTGGAGTTGCCTGACCGCGGTGGCGCTGTCCACCACCTATTCTTCTGTCTACTACATCGAGCGGCTTTGTACGGTCGCGGTAGTTACTAGCACAGGAACGCAGTGCCAAGTCGAAAAGCCGACAGCGGCTAACGGCGGTAGCTACAGCCTGCGGGGCGGGAATCAAGATGGCAAATCACTCATGACATACCCTATTTTGTACCGGGTAACGGTGAAGACTTCTGCCCCCAAGAGGACCGGGACCGTGGTAACGACCCAAACAACCATTTCAAGATAATCAACAACGTTAGCACGGCTAAAGAAAAATCAGGTTTTTTGGGGGGTACATGCATACGTTAGCGAAACTGCTCGTAATATTTTTTCTGGCCGAGCTAGCCGCTCCGGCCTTTGCAGCGACCACCGACATTGCTCAACTTCCATTGGGCATGCTGAATGTGGTCGAGCCCAATATGATACTGGCAATTGACGATTCAGGCTCGATGGACACCGAGGTGTTGATGGCGAGTAATGACGGTGCCCTTTGGTACAACTCGACTTCCGGCAAAGCGGGTTTTACCGGCTGGAACAGTTCCGATGTTTACAGTGCCACTTACTATGCCCCGAACTATAACTCTGTCGGGGCCACCAGCACGACCTGGCTAAAGTATGAATACCTGTTCCCCAACAGCTCCCGGAAATACATAGACACCGCAGCGGCCGGCGAAGGTTACGCCGCGCCCTTTATCCCGAGCTACGCCTACTTACGGGATTATGAATACAACCCCCTGTACTACAACCCCAATACAACGTATGTCCCATGGTCGTCAGACTATTATAATAGTACCACCACCACCTACAGCAATTCCCCCCCCAGTGCCGCTCGAATCCATCCTACAGAATCACCCACTGTAACCTATGACCTGACCAATACGCTAACCAACGGTACTAGCGGATGGACGTTCAGGTTCTATACCGGGATGGTGATTCCGGGGGCATCGATTGCCGGTATCCAGAATGGCAGTACCAGCATCACCAGCAATGTGACGGTGGGTACCAGCTCGGGTTACACGGGCTCGACCTACTACGATATTACGATTCCCTATTACCCCGCTACGTATTGGGTTCGGGATACGACATGTACGAATGGCGCGCCTGCGTGTGCAAGCGCTCCCGATGGAACCTTGCTTCGTCGATATGAAATCAAGTCAGGCAATACCTTCCCGTCGGGGCGCACCTATGCGGCGGAGATGCAAAATTTTGCCAATTGGTTCACCTATTACCGTAAGCGCAGACTGATGTTGTCCTCTGCAATGTCTGCGGTATTGCCTCAATTAACCAATCTTCGCATGGGCGCTCGCTGGATGGACTCCAGCAACGTGGCCAGCATGGTTGATCTTAACTCAACGACCGCGGCGACGAATTACCAGTACCTGCTTGGATTGATCTATCGTGTGTTTGGCGCTGGCGGTACGCCGACCCGGACACTGTTGAAAACGATCGGTGATCTTTATGTGAACGACAGCAGCAAGACATACATTCAGTACGCCTGCCAGCGCAATAGCATCATGATCGTGACTGACGGCTTTGCTGATGCCACGAGCACGACGACTGGGACTTACTCGTCTAGCCCGTGGTTCAATTCAGCGCCGTATACCACGATCTACTCAGGTACGTTGGCGGATTTGGCAGCTTATTATTATAGCAAGACCGTGGGTAGTTCCACCTTCACAACCGGCCTGGTGCCTTACGATCCGAATGCGACCGCCCCAAACGCAGACAAGAACCCTAACCTGCACGTGAATATGTATGGGATGACATTGGGCGCGCAGGGGACGATCTTCGGGACGGGGTCCAATCAAGATAAAGACCCGTACACCTACTCCCCCACCTGGCCCAACCCCAGCGTGTCGCACAGCCCGACAGCCGTTGATGACCTGTACCATGCGACAATAAATGGCCGGGGTAAGATGCTGTTGGCAACCGACAGTGTGAGTGCCACAAGTTCAATTAAAAGCATCATTTCCGACCTGCTGAACAAATCAGGGGCGGGGGGCGCCATCACCGTGTCCAACATCAATATCCAACCAGGTGACAACACGGCCTACATTGCCAGCTTCAATGCGTCCGCCTGGTATGGCGACTTAGTCGCTTCGCCGATTGATATCACCACAGGGAATACGTCGGCTACCAACTCACTGTGGAGTTTTCAAGCGACGTTGGATGCGCTGGACTGGACCACCAGAAAATTTGCTTCTTACACGGGTAGCAGTGGCGCGATCTTTCCCAGTGGACTGAGTACCACCCAAACAGCCCTGCTTAATTCCCCGAACGCCACGGACAATGCCACGGTTGCCAGCTGGTTGACGGGGGATCGCTCCAACGAAGGGACATTGTACCGCACCCGAACCCATGTCCTGGGTGATCTGATAGATGCAGAGCCCGTGATGGTGAACGACAAACGGTCCTGGAGCATAACGACTGACAGCAGCTACACGACTTTTGGTCAGACGATCGCCGGCCGCAAGACTGTTGTCTATCAGGCAGGCAATGACGGCATGCTTCATGCCATTGACACCAGTAACGGTGGCGAGCTGTGGGCTTACATTCCAAGTCTGGTGCTTTCAAAGCTCAGCCAGTTAGCCCAAAAAACCTACAACCACATCTTCACCGTGGATGGCACCCCAACCGTTCGTGATGTCAATACCGGAAGTACGTGGAAGACTTTGCTGGTGGCCGGGCTTCGCGCAGGGGGCAACGGTTATTATGCCCTTGACGTCACGAATCCGGCAGCCACCAGTTCGGCTGATCTGGCGTCAAAGGTCAAATGGGAGTTTCCCAACGCCAGCACCTCGTCCAGCGTGACCAATAACGTGGGGCTTTCTTATGGTCAACCCTTGATTGCCAATACAGCCGCCGGCTATGTCGTCATGGTTTCATCCGGCTACAACAACAGTGGGGATTATGCCGGCCATCTGTTCGTTTTGAACCCTGACACCGGTGCGGTGATTCGTGATATATCCACTGGCTACGGATCCTCACTGACTCCGGCTGGACTGTCTCACCTTTCAGCGTTCGCCGCGGATGGGGTGACAGCATCGGCTGTCTACGCCGGCGATCTGAACGGCAATATCTTCAAATTCAATATCTCGGACGCGAATCCAGCGAACTGGTCGGTTACCCGCATTGCGGTCTTGCAGGACAGCGGCGGCGCCACCCAACCGATTACTCAGAGTGTCGAGGTGGGGCAAGTTAACAGCCAGACCGCGATCTTTGTCGGCACAGGCCGGGCCCTGGCCACGTCGGACTTTAGCTCCACTCAAACCCAAAGCGTTTATGCGTTTCTTGATGACGGGACGATTTACACAGGTTCCAACTCGCCTCGTAGCGTGCTGGTTCAGCAGACAGTCACCGTGGTGACGGGTGGGTTCCGGACAATCAGTCACAACGCCGTTGACTACTCAACTCAAAAAGGTTGGTATTTCGATTTGCCCGCAGGGGAAGGCGTGACGACGGATATGCAGCTGGCTTTTGGTACGTTGGTCTTGAACTCCAACGCACCGTCCACTTCGGCTTGCAGTTCAAATAGTTATCAATATCAAGTGAGTGAAAGCACTGGCGGACAGCTGGATAACTCGTACTTCGCCACGGGAGTCACCCCTTGGGCAGGTCGGAATTTAGGAAGCAACCTCTCCTCTCGCCCAGTGGTCGCTGTTCTTTCCAACGGTACTGTGATTAGTTTTTCCCACGGCTCCGATAACAGCGTGATCAGTCTCGGCTTGCTCGGCAAGGGTGCGACAACCATACACAAGATTTTTTGGCGAGAAGTTCGGGGTTAGGGCACGATACGCACCTTAATGGCTACAGTATTTTCCGGGCCCGTGGGCCCGCCGACGGCTTGCCGCCCGGCCATCCAACAGAGACGCCAGCATGATCGCCAAAGAATCCCGAAACGAGGTCGCCCTCGCCAAGTTCCTCGACGCCAACCCGCACCTGCGCGAAGAAACCCGCGACCTGAGCCCGAAGGAACAACAGCAACAGTTCCAGTGGGCCTTCGAGGACGAAGCTGAAAACCAGGGCCTCGAACCCTGGGAGCTGACCCTGCAACTGGTAGCCGAGACACCCGGGGAACTCAAGGCCATGCGCCTGGAAGTCCACCGCGAAGTGGCCGAGGCCCTGGGCATGGACTGGGAGGAGTACTGCTCATTCAACGAAATCAGCGAAGACTGAGCCGTTCGTCGCGCCAACGGCACTTGAGCCCCTGATGGACGCCTAGAGCTTGGCGGGCATTGGCCTCGCCAGTTGTCCCCCGCCGCCAATGAAGAACACCTGGCTACTCGCTCAATTGCCCTTGTGATGGGTCATTTCCAGCTTCCTGGCCATGTCCAGGTGCATTTGCAGCTTGGGCAGGGTTTGTGTGGCAAAGGCTTTCAACTCCGGGGACGCGGAATGTTCGGCTTCATCCTTGAACAAACGAAGGGCGTCTTCGTGGACCTTGATCTGGTTGGCCACGTAGGCGATATCGAAGGATTCGCCTTCCTGCACTAGCAACATCAGCTTGCGCGCCCGGTCGAGGATTTCCGCCTCCGGCGCCATGACCAGGTTGTGATGGGCGGCGATGGCCTTCAAGTCGCGGTTGGCATCGGTGTGGTCCTTGATCATTTCCACGGCAAAGCTGTTGATGTCCGTGGATGTGGTTTTCTCGATCGCCAGGCGGCTGGTCTCGATCTCGGCAATCCCGGCCGCCGAGGCCGAATCGATGAACTCCGCGGGGCTGCCGGCACTGACCGGCCCCGCCAGGCTTGCGCCCAACAGCAGGACAAGGGAGGTGAGGCGTAACAGGGGGACCTTTCGGCTCATGGGCTTGCTCCAGCACTTTAAAAAAACAGCTTGGCTAAAGCGTTGGAAAGGAGCTGGCCGGCAAGGTTTAAAAAAACACCATGGGACCGACGAACGGTGATCGCCACAGCCGCTATCCTGCCGACTAGCGGCCATGCCACCGCGCCAATTGGCAGGCGAAAAAAAGCCCGCGGGAGGGCGGGCAAGGGAAGCTTTTTGAACGAGCGCGACGACTATAGACGCTGCGTGACAAGCGAATCGTGAAACAATTTTCATGTTTGGCCGGCGAGCGCTGGGCCTGTTCAACGAAACTCGATGCCCGGCAGATCCATTTCGGGTACATCGCTCAACAGAAAATCGCGAAAGGCCAGAATGCGTTCCTTGCGCAGGCTGCTTTTCAGCCAGACCAGGTAGTAGCTCTCTCCCGAGCCGACGGCACTCTTGAACGGCAGCCCGAGCAAACCGCCACGGACATCTTCGAGGATCAGGTACAGGTCGCCAATCGAAACGCCGTGCCCACGCATGGCGGCCGAGATCCCCTGGTCCAGGGTACTGAACAGCTTGCCACGCTCCACCCTCGCCTGCCCTTCCCAGCCCATTCCCGCCAACCAGCGCCGCCAGTCGCGCCGGTCCGTGGACGAGTGAATCAGTTCGTGCTGCTCCAGGGTGTCGAGATTCCAGGGCTCGGCCCCCAGCAGCGGGCTCGAACAGATTGGAATCAGCCACTCGTCGAAGAGCTTGCAACACTCGACCTGGGCACCAAAACGCCCGTCGCCCAACAGAATCGCACAGTCATAGGGCTCGGTGTGGAGGTCCACGGTGTCGATATCCATCCACACACTGGACAGTTGCACCGGCAAGTCGGGATTGACCTGCTTGAGGTTTTCCAGCGACTGCAACAGCCAGCGCATGGTCAGGCTGGACGGCGCCTTCAACCGTAGTTGCTCGGCATTCGCACGAAAAGGCAGGCAGGCCTCCTCGATCACCTTGAACCCGGTTTTCAAGCCATGGGCCAGGCGTTGCCCAGCTTCGGTCAATTGCAGTTTCGGACCGTTCCTCTCGAACAGCTGACAGCCAAACAGCCCTTCCAGATTACGAATATGTCGACTGATTGCGCTCTGAGTCAGCGACAACTCCTCGGCGGCGCGCGTAAACGAAGAAGAGCGGGCCGCCACCTCGAAGGCACGCAGGGCATAGAGCGGTGGAATACGTTCGGCCATGGGCATGCCTCATTATGATTAATAATCATAGTGAGGCACAGATTTATCCATTTTTCAAACACCCGGCGACACCTCAGGCTTAGCGGACCCGATTCTCCCGCGCAGGCACCTGTCGATGAACCTCTCGTTGCTACTGCTTTACCTGTTCAGCATTTCCCTGCTGATTGTCACGCCTGGCCCGGTGGTCGCGCTGCTGGTCAACACCAGCCTGGGGGCCGGCAGCGGTCGGGCGCTGCGCACAATGCTTGGCACCAATGGCGCATCGCTGGTACTGGCGCTGCTGGCAGCGCTGATCCTGAGCGGCGGCCTCTCGATCAGCCTGCAACTGATCAATCTGGTCAGCCTGGCCGGCTGCCTGTTCATCGGTTACCTGGGGGTACGGAGTCTCCAGGAAGCCCTCTCGACAGCTGTCGACGGCAGCGCGCAAGCCATGAAGAACAGACGCCGCCACGGGTTTATCAACGGTTTCCTGGTGGGGATTTCCAATCCCAAGGAGATCGTGTTTTTCGTTTCGTTCTTCCCCCAGTTCATCCAGATCACGCCGTCCTTCGGCCATAGCGTGGCCTTGCTCGCCGTGCTCTGGGCGGTGATCGACCTGGCGGCCATGACCTTCTACATCCTGCTCGCCCGCCAGGCCTTCGCGGTCCGGCACAAGGCGAAGATCACTTTCGCTTCCGGCATCCTTCTGCTGACGATGGCGATATTCGGGGTGCTGTACGCCGCCAGGGCCCTACTCGCGAGCCTGAATTGAACCCTGTGTTTTAGTCATGATTCGGTCAATGACAGCGACCTGAGGCGACGGGCGACTGGCAATCAGGATAAACAGCACTGACAGCAGCGCACAGAGCGCGCCCAGCAAAATCGAAGCCACGTAACTCTGATAAAAGTCGAACAGCAGCCCCGCGACACTCCCACCGATCAGGGCGGCAACCCCGACCGAAATATACAGGGCACCCAGGATGGCGCCCAGGTTCGCCGTGCCGAACCAGTTGGCCGCCACCGACGGGTAGAGGGAGATGCAGCCGCCATTGGCCAGGCCGAACCCCACGGCGAACAGCGCCAGCGTGATGAAGGTATGGGCGCCGAGCCACAGCAGATTGAGCAGCGCCAGCGCCAAGGTCAACAGCATCAGCAGGCGATGAGCCCCCATCCGGTCACCGAGCCTGCCCAGGAACAAGCGGCCGGCAACGTTACCGACGCCGATCAAACCGATCAGCAAGTTGGCTTGAGTGGCGGAAATACCCAACTGTCGCGCGTAGGGGTTGATGTGCACCAGCGCGAGAAACAGTCCGACCGAGCCCAAGAAAATTGCCCCGAAGTACCACCAGAATCGCCCCGTACTCGCGGCTTCGAGCAAGCGCATGCCGTTGGCGGCCACATGACGCTGGGGGCTCGAAGCAGAAGGCACGAGACCATCCGGAAAAAGCCCCAACTCCTGCGGATGGCTCCTGACCAACGAGGCCACCAACAGACCTGCAACAAGAATGGCCGCAGCAAAAATCTGCAGGGTCGACTCCCACGAAAAATACTCCATCAGCAGCCCCGCCGCCGACGGTCCGACAAAGGTCCCGACCCCGGTGCCCGCCAGCGCAATGCCCGACGCCTGGCTGCGGTTCTTGACGAACCAGCGCTGCACCGCTGTCACCGTCGGCACATACACCAGACCGACGCCCAACCCGACCAGTAGGCAGAAACACACCAGAAACCACGGCAAGGAGCCCGAGGCCAGGCTGCTGAGGAAAAACCCCAACGCCAGCAAAATTATGCCCGCACCGATCACCACCCGGGCCGAGATGCGATCCGCCAGGGAACCCGAGAAGACTCCGACTGAGTAATAGATCAGGGCGGTCAGTGAAAACACCGATGCCACGGAAAAACGCCCCACCGCGAAGTTGGACTGGATCTGCGAAAAAAACGCCCCGAAGGAGTAGGCGCCACCGAAGATCAGCGCCAGCAGCACATGCGCCGCGAACACGACGTACCATCCTGGGAATACCTTGGTGCTCATCACAGTCTGCTCTCGGATCCTGCTTAGGGTTGAGGGGCAAC
This sequence comes from Pseudomonas sp. GW821-FHT03C07, assembly GCF_059420925.1. Taxonomy (NCBI): domain Bacteria; kingdom Pseudomonadati; phylum Pseudomonadota; class Gammaproteobacteria; order Pseudomonadales; family Pseudomonadaceae; genus Pseudomonas; species Pseudomonas sp. GW821-FHT03C07. The sequence goes on along the minus strand of NZ_JBWKUQ010000007.1, from coordinate 114,476 downwards.
AGCCACTTCAGGTTCGGTCATGGCCGCTGCACACACTTGTATATACAGGAGCAAGCAACTTTGCGGCCAACCTGCATCCGAACGCATAAAAAACACCATAAAAAAACGTAACACGTTGAATTATCTGTAAAAATATGAGAGCGCAGAGCCGCTCGGGTTTTCTCGGCCATTGCGTTCGAAGTTCTTTCGCCGCACGACGATACATTCAGTAACAGGCTGTCTAGGCTTGGGGCAACGGAGCCCGATGGGCGCAACTTCTTCCGTGGGACAAGTTGCCGCGCTACCAGGTTTAATCCAGACTGCCTCATCAATGGCTGATCCACTTATCGGGAAGGCAAACGTGGCCTATAAGTTTTCGCTCACATCCCGTATGACGCTGCTCATTTTCATCATGTGCGCCGTGCTCGTCGGTTCCGATATCTGGCGCAGTTTCACCGCGCGCACGGTTCAACTGAACGAGGTGACGATCGCCACCGCGAACCTTGCACGGGCGATGGCTCAACACGCCGACGACACGATCAGGGAAGTCGACCTGGTACTGAGCGGGGTTGTTGAGCGCGTCCAATACAACGGTACCACCCCACTAGTACTGGAGCGCTTGCACCAGCTCTTCAGCTTGCGGCTCAGCGAGCTCCCGCAACTCGATGGCCTCTATCTGTTCGACCGCAACGGCGAATTGATCGCCAGTTCATCACCAGGGCCTTTGCGCAGCTATAACAACTCTGATCGTGAATATTTCATCTTTCATCAAACGCATCCTGATCTAGGCCTGCATATAGCATCTCCGCTACGCAGTCGTTCTACTGGGAAGTGGACTATTCCCGTGTCCCGGCGCATTAACAATCCAGACGGCAGCTTTGCCGGGGTCGCCAGCGCCACGATCGATATCGATTTTTTCTCGCAGTTTTATAATCGCCTCGAGATCGGGCAAGAAGGGGCCGTTGCCCTGGAATTTGACTCAGGCGTCATGGCCGTCCGACGTCCATTCGAAGAGCGCCTGATCGGCGCAAACGTGACCAGCACCCGGCTTTTCCAGGAGCACAAACTACAACCGGAGGGCGGTACCTTTTCCATTGCCTCGGCTCAGGACGGCGTGGTTCGCCTCAACAGTTTCCGCAGCCTGCATGACTATCCACTGTTCGTCGCGGCAGCGCTCTCCAAGGATGAAAACCTCGCCGCCTGGTGGTCGGATACGCTGTGGCATGCCGCGGGTGTGGGTTTGCTGGTCTGCGTGCTGGTCATTTTCGGCTTGCGCCTGATTCGTCAGGTGAATCTGCAAAGCAAAACGGAAAAAGAGCTTGCCGCGAGCCTGGAGACCACGCGGGCGATTCTGGAGACAGCGGCCAACCCCATTATCACGGTCGATGGCAGCGGCAAAGTACGATCGATCAATCGTGCCGGCCAACGGGAGTTCGGCTACGACCCACAAGAGCTGATCGGACGCAATGTCAGGACGCTTGTCCCGGAGTCTCACCTCGCGGCGTACAACGATTACAGCGCACAGTTCTCGCAGCAGGGCTTCAATGAAACCGGTAGCAGCGTGGAGTTGGTGGGCTTGCGCAAGGATGGGTCGAGCTTTCCGCTCTACGCCTCCACCAGCTCAATGAAAGGCACCGACGAACGCTGCTTCGTTTGCGTCATGACCGATATCACCGAACAGAAGAAACACCGTAGCGATCTTGCCGCGACCCGTGACCATCTCCTGTTGGCGGCCGATATCGCCGAGCTCGGCATTTGGTCGTGGAACCTTTGCGACGGTACGTTGCATTGGAATGATCGTATGTGCGAGATCTATGGGTACTCACAGGCGTTGGCCGAGCAGGGTCTGAACTTCGAGCATTGGCGCTCGCGGTTTCACCCGGATGACCGGGATATCGTCATCGCGGCGCTCGACGCGGTGATCGCTGATCGCGAACAGCGCCTGCCATCGTTCCGGGTCGTACTGCCCGATGGGCGCGTACGTCACCTGGAAACACGAGTCCGTGTCGAACGCGATGCCAACGGTACACCGGCCCTCATGACGGGAATCAATCATGACGTGACAGCCCAGCATGAGATGGAAGTGAGCCTGCGCCATGCCAAGGAGCAGGCCGACGCGGCGAGTGCAGCCAAATCATCCTTCCTGGCGAACATGAGCCATGAAATCCGCACGCCCATGAACGCGGTATTGGGGATGCTGCACCTGGTGCAGTTCACGCCGCTGAACTTGCGTCAACGTGACTACGTGAGCAAGGCCCAAACAGCCGCCCAGTCGTTGCTCGGCCTGCTCAATGACATTCTCGACTATTCAAAAATCGAGGCGGGCAAACTGCAGCTGGACCTGCATCCCTTCGACTTCGAACCCTTGATGCAAGACCTGGGTGTCGTATTGGCCGGCAACCAGGGCCAGAAGGATATCGAAGTATTGTTCGATCTGGATCCGGACCTCCCCAATGGCCTGATCGGCGACAGCCTGCGCTTGCAGCAGGTCTTGATCAATCTCGCCGGCAATGCACTCAAATTCACCTTGAAAGGACAGGTCATCGTCAGTCTTGAACGCCTCGAGCGCAAGGATTCGGCGGTCCACGTTCGAATTGCCGTAACGGACAGCGGCATCGGCATGAGCGCCGAGCAGATAGAGCATATCTTCGAAGGCTTCAATCAGGCCGAAGCCTCGACCTCACGTCGCTTCGGCGGCTCGGGTCTGGGACTGGTCATCTGCAAGCGCCTGGTCAAGCTGATGGGCGGCGACCTACAGGTGCAAAGCCGTCCGGATGTGGGAAGCCGGTTCTGGTTCGATGTCTGGCTGAAGGTGGACACAGGCGCAACGGAAAGGACCGTGCCTCTGCCCGTCGACCATTCGATGCGGGTGCTGGTGGTCGACGACAACCCGATTGCCGCTGAGTTGCTGATGCGCACGGTGGCCGCCCTGGGCTGGCAGGCCGACCTCGTGTCCTCGGGTGTCGACGCCGTGAGCAGGATAAGTGAAGCCCTCCATGAGGGAGAGCGCTACGACGTGGTCCTGATGGATTGGCGCATGCCGGACTTGAATGGCATGAGCGCGGCCAAGTTGATTCGCGAGCTGAAAGGACGGGTACCGCCTCCCGTGGTCGTCATGATCACCGCCTACGGGCGCGAAGTACTCGCCGAGAGCCATGATCGAGGCGATGCACCTTTCGCCGGATTCATTACCAAGCCCGTGACGCCCAGGCAGTTGACCGAGGTCATTTTACGGGCGTTGCAAGGCAGCACCACGCCGACTGAAACTCCGGCGTTCGAGCACAAGCCCTCAAGGCGCCTTGCGGGTCTCAGCTTCCTGGTGGTTGAAGACAACGCCTTGAACCGTCAGGTCATCGACGAACTGCTGAAATCGGAAGGGGCCAGCGTGCAATTGGCCGAAGGCGGTTTTGAGGGGGTCAGCTGCGTGACAACGGGAGGCAAGTCCTTCGATGCCGTGCTGATGGATGTGCAGATGCCTGATATCGATGGCTACGAAGCGACCCGCAGAATTCGAATCGACCCTCGCTTTGCCACGCTGCCCATCATTGCGATTACCGCCAATGCGTCCTCCGCCGATCGGCAAGCCTGCTTGCAAGCGGGCATGAACGGGCATGTCGGCAAACCGATCGACATCGAGAATCTGGTTTCGGTGTTGCGGGCACAACTGGAGGGAAAAGAGCCTGCGGCACCGGTCGCCGATTATCCGCTCACGGAACAAGACGAGCTCATTGAAGCGCGCGCTTCGATCATCGAGCGAATGGACGGAAACCTGAATTTGATCCGCAGTGTCCTGAAGATCTTTGGCGCGGAGACGGAAAAACAACTCGCGAACCTGGACGAGCAAATAGCGCAGAAAAACCGTGCGGGCGTTGCCAGTGTACTGCATGCCCTCAAAGGCAGTGCAGGAACCATAGGCGCCCTTGCGCTTTCAAGAAAAGCCGACCAGCTTGAGCAAGCGCTGGACGCTGGCGATGCCTCGACGTTCACTACCCCTCTCTACAACGGCTGTACGGTTGAGCTGCGGCAATTGCTGCAGGACTGCCTTGAGCAATTGACCCATGCCTTCGCCGAGCCCGCGGGTCCGATTGACCCGGCTGGAGACGCTTTACCCCTGACAGAATGGCGACAGCACTTGAACGAAATATTAACACTGCTGAATACTTCCAACTTGCAAGCCATCGCGGCGGCTGAAACATTATTGGCGCAAACGCCAGCGGAACGACTGGCCAGATTCAATCCATTCCTCAAACAGGTCAGGGCATTGGACTTTACGGCCGCGGCACTGAGTGCGTATGAAATGCTGGAGCAAGCCTGACCATGGAGCGAATTCTCGAGGATTGGCTACTGCATACCAACCGACGCCCCAAGATTCTGATTGCGGACGATCAGCCGACCAATATCCGGGTGCTGTACGAGTTGTTTTCCGAGCAGTGCGACATTTTCATGGCCACCAACGGCGAGCAGGCACTCAAGGTATGCCAGGCCGAATTGCCGGACCTGATTCTGCTCGACGTGGTGATGGAGGATATCGATGGTCATGAGGTGTGCCGCCGGCTCAAGGCCGACCCCTTGACCAGCACGATACCGATTATCTTCATTACCGCGCAGAACCAGGCCGCGGATGAGGTTATTGCGCTGGGGCTCGGGGCGGTCGACTTTATTATAAAACCCATCAACTCCGTTATCGTCCGCGCCCGGGTCCAAACGCACCTGACCTTGAAGTTGCAGGGTGATCTGTTGCGAGCGCATGCCTTGCTCGATGGTTTGACCGGCGTGGGCAATCGACGCAAGTTCGATGACGATTTGCTCACCAATTGGCGCCAATGCTTGCGCGACCAGACCCCCATCTCCCTCATTTTGCTGGATATCGATTACTTCAAGCACTACAATGACCGTTATGGCCATCAGAACGGCGATAGTTGCCTGAAGTTGGTCGCCAAAACGCTTTCCGAGTCGCTTAGACGGCCCCATGACAAGGTCGCGAGGTATGGCGGTGAGGAGTTCGCCTGCATTTTGCCGAAAACCAAACGGGAAGACGCGGTCAAGATCGCCGAGAGCATGCTCGCGCGTATTCGGGCGTTGGCTATCGAGCATCTCGGATCGGACGTGGATCGCGTAGTCACGACCTCCCTGGGTGTCGCGACGCTGCTACCCACCTTCAGTAACGCTCCCGAAGCCCTGTTGGCGGCCGCGGACATACAGCTTTATGAAGCCAAACGTGGCGGGCGGGCACGGGTTTGTAGCGCCGCTGAGGAGTGATGGACAATTGACGGGCCATCGTCGAACACGCCTTCGGCCATCCTGTTTCAGCAAATAAATGCCCCGACTTGTCGGGGCATTTGTTTTTTTACATGGCGTTTTGCTTTGATTGAACTACCTTCAGATCAAGAGCAATCCATATCGGCTTGAGTTTTCCACGTTTTGTTCAACGATCAAGTAGCGGCTTAGTCAGAGCAGCGCCTGATGCTTGATCGTGCGCGGTACCCAGGAGTATTGCTGGAACCCTTAGTAGTTTGGCGGCCGACTTGGAACAACCCAGTCAGCTCACAGACAGCCCGTTCGGCGAGGATGTACCTATGATGACTGATCGTACCGTGCCCACTCTCAAAACTATTATGCAGGGTCTGTTGTGGATGGGCCTTGGAATGGACGTCGCGCAGGCCGCCACGGGCAATTGCTCGCAATTGGCCGGTTTGCCCAGCGTGTTCGAGGTCGGCCAGGGACTTCAGGATGAACTGCGCATGCCGGTTCCGATTACCCAACTGGCCGTCGGCGACCCCAAAATTGCCGACGTGCAAACCAGCGGCAGTAGTGCCTTTATCCTCACCGGCGTCGCTCCGGGAACCACCAGCCTGATGGTCTGGACCGGCTGCTCGCCGACACCGCGCCAAAGCATGGTGTTCGTCAGGGGCAGGGCCACGTCGGCACTGACCAACCTGTCGGCAGTGCCTTCCGAAGACCCGTTGCTGCCAAGCCAGGTGCAAACCGATATTCGCTTTGTCGAAGTCAGCCGGACCAAATTGAAAGAAGCCAGCACGTCGATCTTCGGCAAAAGCGGCAATTTCCTGTTCGGCTCGCCGGGCACTGTGCCCGGAGTGACCGTGACTCCCGGTCGCATTGGTAGTCTGGCGCCAGCCATCCCGCTGAATAACGGTAGTTTCAATATCGGCTTTGGCGGTGGCAACGTGCTGGGGATGATCAATGCCCTGGAAGGCAGTGGCTTTGCCTACACCCTGGCACGGCCAAGCCTGGTGGCCCTCAGCGGCCAGAGCGCGAGCTTCCTGGCCGGTGGTGAAGTACCGATTCCGGTGCCCAGCTCAGGCAGCAACAGCATTTCCATCGAGTACAAGGAATTCGGTGTCCGCCTGACCCTGACCCCGACCATCGTTGGGAAAAATCGCATTGCCCTGAAGGTGGCCCCCGAGGTCAGCGAACTGGACTTCACCAATGCCGTGCAGATCGCTGGCACCGTTGTCCCGGCGCTGACCGTGCGACGTACTGACACCAGCATTTCCCTGGCCGATGGCGAAAGCTTCGTCATCAGTGGCCTGATCAGCACCAACAACAGCTCCCAGGTGAACAAGTTTCCGGGGTTGGGCGATATCCCGGTGCTAGGCGCGTTCTTTCGCAATAACACCATCAACCGTGAAGAACGCGAACTGCTGATGATCGTTACCCCGCACCTGGTTCAGCCACTGGCCGTCAACGCCCAACTGCCGTCATTGCCTGGCGAGCAGCTGCGCAATTACGACCCGAACTTCTACCGCATGTACTTCCTCGATGGCGGCGACTTCGACAATCGCACGGGACTCTCGCAATAAGTCCGAGCCCGAACCCAGAGGACACGCAATGAAAGCGCTCATAGCAATAGCGGCGACAGTACTGCTCGCAGGTTGTGCCAGCAATGGCCTGTCCTCGCGACCGGGTAGCTGCCCAAGTCCCAGTTCGGATCAGCAGTTGAGCCTGAACCTGGCCGACGACATGACCAACGATGGCCGTTTGTATGCCAGCCTGGCGAACCTGGAAGGGCTACCCGACAACCTGGTCCAGGTTCGCCTGCGCAAGGCGCGGATACTGCGCCTGCTCGGGCGTAACGACGCCGAACCCTTGTACCAAGGCCTGCTCGGCACTTGTCTGGCCGCTGAAGGCGAACATGGCCTGGGCCAGTTGGCCGCGGCCAGGAATGATAACGCGACCGCCATGAATCACCTTGAGCGGGCAAAGCAGATGGCTCCCACCGACGAAAAAATTCGTAATGACCTGGGGGTTGTCTATCTCAATCAGCAGCGGATCAATGAAGCGCGTTTCGAGTTTCTGACCGCCATGGAACTCAAGCAGTCCGATTCACTGGCTGCCCTGAATATGGTGACCCTGCTGATCTATCAAGATAACTGGAAGCAGGCTGCCGAACTGGCGAACCGCGCCGGCCTGAGTCCAAGACAAGTCACAGACGCGCAATCGCGCGCGGCAAAACTCAAGGCCCCAGGCAAAAACGTGGTGGCGACCAAGGGCAGTCGCGCGGCGGAGGTAGTCGATGCCTCCCCCAGCGCAACCAAGTAAACAATACGAGGTGTCGATATGAATACCAAGAGGCTGTTGATAGTGTCCATGGCTTGCCTGTCCACGACCGCCTGGGCGATTGAGCCGGGGCCCTCCTCGGCACCGCAGCAAGGTACGGAACAGTGGTTGCAGCTACAGATTCGTGGCGTGGTGGCCTCGCCCAGACTGCAAAGCGTTTCGGCCACCGAACGCGATCTGGCTATGCAGCGCTGGCTGAATAGCTTCACCTACCCGATTCCCGAGCATTTTGATCAAAAGGCATCGGGAAACATGAGCAGCAAATGAGCCACCTCAGTGGCTGACTTGCGCTTGGCTCACGGTGTCCCGAAGACTTTGAGCACCCCAATCATGGCCGGGCCGATTGCGATCAAAAAGAAGCTCGGCCACAGACAGAAAATCAGTGGGAAGATCAGCTTGGTACCGATTTTCGCACCCATTTCTTCGGCTGCCTGCGTACGCCGGTCACGGAACTCATCGGCATAGATGCGCAGGGTATCGGCCACGCTGGTGCCGAAGCGGATGCTCTGCCCCAACAGACTGACCAAGCCTTGCACATCTTCCAGCCCGGTGCGCACGGCCAGTTGCTTCAGCGCCTCGGTACTGCTGATGCCGGCACGGATTTGCGCATTGACCAGTGCCAGCTCCTCAGCCAGCTCGACCTGACTGACCGACATCTCTTCAGCCACCCGCTCGATGGTCGTCGGCAAGGCCAGACCCGACTCCACGCAGACCACCATCAGGTCCAGCGCATCCGGAAAGGCCGCCCGCAGCCGACCTTGTCGCAGCTGCTTGCGCTTGCTGACATACAGTCCGGGCGTCAACCAACCGATACCCGCTACCAGGATCAACAGCAGCATGCCCGGGGCCAGGGAAAGCCTGGGAATCAGTGGTAACACCAGCAACGCAAGTCCGACCAATATCAGCGGCAGCAGCAAGCGCACCGCCCAGTACATCTGCACCGCCGAAGACGAACGGTACCCCGCGTGTATCAACAGGAGCTGGGTTGCGGACGCCTGAGCGGCTTCGGTTGAACCGAACCGCTGACCGACCCGCTCCAGCAACAGTTGCAAATTACCTGGCGCATCCGGTCCCGCCGCGCTGCCAAAATGCCCCCGCTTGATCAGCGCAAGACGCCGCCGCATCGGATCCTGAAGGCCCAGCAGCAATAGCATCAGGGTAACCACCGCCAGCACCGCACTCAAACCGATCACACTGACGAACAACAGGCGTGCCAGCGCCTCATTACTCGTCACCCGACTGAACAACCCGAGTATATAGTCCATGACCTGCACCTCCGCGTAGCGAAAACTGCTTAAACCTGAATCCGGATGATTTTGCGGATCCAGAGAATCCCGACCAACATGGCGCAAAAAGCCCCGATGATCAGCTTATGGCCGAGCGGATCATTGGTCAGTACCGGCAGGTAGCTAGGGGTCGTGACCAGGATCGCTATTGCCAGTACAAAAGGAATGGACACCAGCACCCAGGCCGACATGCGTCCTTCAGCCGACAAGGTCTTGACCTTGCGCTGAAAGCGGAAGCGCCCGCGGATCAACCGACTCAAGCGCTCCAGCACCTCGGTCAGATTACCGCCGGTCTCGCGATGAATGAGGATCGACGTCACCAGCATCATCACCGTCATGCTCGGCATACGTTCCAACAGACCAAGCATGGCCCGGCGGACATCATTGCCATAGTTGATATCGGCGAAGGTCAGGCCAAACTCATAAGCCACCGGCCCCTTGTGCTCTTCGGCTACCAAACGCAGGGTTTCGTTGAAGGGATGCCCGGCGCGCAGCGCCCGGCAAATGGCATCCAGCGCATCCGGCAAGTCCTCTTCGAACGCGGCAAACCGTTTGTTACGGTCACGGAGGATTTTCAGCAGCGGCAGCCAGGCCACCACAAATCCCACCGCCAGTGCTATCCACCAGGGTGACGAAAACAACCAGACCAGGGTGGCGGCCCCTCCCCCCATGGCGATTCCGAGAAACAGCACCCGATAGGCCCGATACTCATGGCCGGACTGCTCGATCAGCTGGGTCAGATTCGCCATGAATGGCAGTTGCTCAAGCCTGGCCTCCAGTGGCGACAAACGGGTCAGGTATTTCTGCCGCAGCACGGTCTGCATATTCGGCAGATTGTTGGCTTTCTCCAGCACGTGCAGGCGGCCGCGAATGCGCTTGCGCATCTTGCCCGCCTCACCGAACACCGGCACCGTTACGCCCTGGGCCAAGAGGAAGACGGCGATAAACACCATACCGAGAAAGATCAGAATGAATTCACCCGATACAGCGTTCATGACTGCCGGCCCTCCATCCATTCAGGCCTGAACAGGTCGAGCGGCAACTCGATGCCCCGCTTGGCCAGCACATCGCGAAAGGCCGGGATCATGCCGCTGGGCCGATAATCGCCGAGGACTTCGCCCTGTTCGCCCATGCCACTGCGGGCAAAGGAAAATATTTCGGTCATGGTAATGATCTCGCCTTCCATACCGTTGATCTCCTGCACGCTGACCAGGCGCCGCTTGCCATCCTCCTGACGCTCCAGCTGGATCACCACATCAATGGCCGAAGCAATCTGCTGACGCATGGCCTTGATCGGGAAGGTGGCGCCAGTCATCGACACCATGTTCTCGATTCGTCCCAACGCATCGCGCGCGGTATTGGCGTGGATCGTGGTCAACGAGCCATCGTGGCCGGTATTCATGGCCGTCAGCATGTCCAGCGCCTCGGCGCCACGCACTTCGCCGATCACAATGCGGTCCGGGCGCATCCGCAGACTGTTGCGCACCAATTCGCGCTGGCTTACCTCGCCACGCCCCTCGATATTCGAAGGCCGGGTTTCCAGACGCACCACATGGGGTTGCTGCAGTTGCAGTTCGGCCGAATCTTCAATGGTGACGATCCGCTCGTTTTGCGGAATAAAACTGGACAGCACATTGAGCATGGTGGTCTTGCCGCTGCCGGTACCACCGGAGATCAATACGTTCAAGCGGCCACGCACAATCGCCTTGAGCAGCAACGCAATGGCCGGGGTCAAGGTCCCCACCTGGATCAGGCTGTCAGTGTTGAGCAGGTCCACGGCAAAGCGGCGAATCGACATGCTCGGGCCGTCGATGGCCAGCGGCGGGATAATCGCATTGACCCGCGAACCATCCTTGAGCCGGGCATCCACCAATGGCGAGGACTCGTCGATACGCCGCCCCAGGCTGGAAACAATGCGGTCGATGATGTTCAGCAAATGCTGATCGTCGCGAAAGCGCACATCGGTCCGCTGCAACTTGCCGAAGCGCTCGACATAGACCGAGGCATGGCCGTTGACCAGGATATCGGACACGCTGTGATCCGCCAGCAGCGGCTCCAGCGGGCCAAGACCGAGCACCTCGTCGGTAATCTGCTTGATGATCAACTGGCGACTGACCGAACTCACCGGTGCTGAATGCTCATCCAGCAGACGCTGGCAAATATCACGGATCTGCCGTGTCGCTTCGGCCTGCTCAAGCGAGTCGAGCAAGGACAGGTCCATGACTTTAAGCAATTGCTGATAGATCTTTTCTCGCCACTCGGCCTCCACCGGGGTGACCTGACTCTTGGTCTCATAAAGAATATCCGGCGCTGCACGCTCCCACGCCATCAACTCCTCAGTGGGATCCAGCAGGTCGTCGCCCTGCTGTCCCACCAACGATACGGTGGGTTTGCCGGACTGTTTGCGCAAGCGGTTACGAAAGTCGCTGATCATGGCTTATCCCCTGAAAAAACGGTTGAAGGCGCGTTTGAGCAGGCCGTTGTTCCCGGTCATCCGGTTACCGGCCAACTGCTCGGTCATCTCGCGCACGGCGACGGTGATCGACGCCCGCGGTGCTTGTAGCCCCAAGGGCACGCCAGAGTTCTGGCTCTGGCTGACCAGGTTGAAGTCGTTGGGCAAATGCAACAGGTTCGCGCAGCGCAGCGCCTCGCCGATATCCTTGAGACTGATAGCTGCCGCCTTGTCGTAGCGATTGACCACCACCTGCAATTGATCGCCACGCACACCCAGGTCTTCGCGAAGAATCCGCATCAGGGAACTGGCATCACGAAGATGGCTGACACTCTGTTGCACCACGACATAGACCCGATCCGCCTGCTCCAGCACGGAGCTGGTCAGGTGGTCGATCTGACGCGGCAGGTCGACCACCACCCAGTCATAGCTTGAGCGGGCCAACTGCAACAAGGTATCGAGTTGTTCGGACTGGGCATCCTGCGGCAGGTACAGCTCGCCGGCCCGGCCACCGAGTACATGCAAGGTCGGGCTGAAGTGGCTGCAAAATCCGCGTAATGCAACCCCGTCCATCTCCTCGACCTGCTGCAACACCTCCAGATGGCTATGCGACTGCGCCACATCCAGGTAATGCGTCACGCTGCCAAATTGCAGGTCCATATCCAGCAACAGGGTATTGCCGCCCTTGACGCTGAGCTGGTGGGCCAGGTTGCAAGCCAGCAAGGTAGCGCCGGAGCCGCCCTTGGCGCTCATCACGGCGACCAGTTTGCCTTCTACCCCACTGCTGACCCGGACCTCCATGACCAGACGATTCAAGGCGGCCATCAATTCCGTCTCGACGATCGGCTCCGGCAAGACATCACGAGCGCCGGCCTGCATCGCCAGGCGCATGCCTTCCTGATCACTCAGCTGGCCGCACACCAACAGCGGTGGACGCTCATGGGGCGGACGCTGTAACAGTGCCGCCAGTTCCTCGCGCCACAGGTGGCTGACGCGCACCAGCAACAGATCGGGCATCCGCTCCAGACCATAGAGTGGGTCGACATGCCCATTGCTCACCAGGCGAGTGCTCACTTCCACACTCGGTACGCGTTGGCAAACGCTTTGCAGATTACCTAACGCCGTGGCATCACGGCTGCTGATCAGCAATCGCAACCCGGGTTTGCCGGTCGCAATGGTTAACGGAGTTTCCTTTATATTCAGCATGGAGTGACCTCCCCTGATTCGGAATGATGCCCAAGGGCTTCGCGTGGCAAGGTCGCCCTGAAGGTGGGCAAGGTAATCGGTACGCCAAACCCGGGAATGAATAAATTGAACACGTAGCCATGCAGACTCAGCTGGACATAACGGATGGCACGAAATCCAGTGGTGCTGGTGGTATCGGTGGGATTGGCCACCACCGCACCGTTAGTGTCCAGATAGATCAGCGTCAGATTGCCGGTGCCCAGATTGCTGATCAACTGGCTGGTGCCCGTATTGCCTGCGGCATTGAAGATCGCCCGCTGCAAGATGATCGGATCGCTGATATTGCACACCGCCGCCAGGCGTGCGCCGCGCCGCACGGATTCATCCAGGGTATTCACCGTGAAGTACAGGCGGCCCATTTCCAGCACGCCGAACAGCAGAATGAACACCAGCAAGCCGATGAAGGCGAACTCCACCGCGTACACCCCGCGCATCTGTTTGCGATTCATCACAGCACCCTCATGACAGTCGTGGCGACCAGCGGAATACTCAGCGCAATCGGAGTGGGGAACAGTCCTCTAATCGAGCCGGTACAATTGCCTGCGCCGATCACCGGGCAGAAGGTATAGGTAATGGTGACCTGCACATGGTCGGTGCCCAACGCGGAGACCGTCACATTTGCGGTCGTCAACCCCGACACCACGGCGGTCCCGGTGTTGGCCGGCACGCCATAGACCGCCACGTTTTTCGTATTGGTCTGCAACGTACTGCTCAGGGCGACAGTGCCGAGCGTCGAGTTCCAGGCCTGGCTGGCCACGTAGCGGCCGGCATCGCGGCTGGCCTGTAACAGGGTGTTGTACTGAAACAGCATTCGGCCAAACTCACCGAGGGCCAGCAACAGCAGCAACAGCAACGGCAGCACCAGAGTGAATTCCACCAAGGCCACTCCTTGTTGGCCCCTTGGCTGTTTAAACGCATGAAGTCCCATGACGCCCCCTACGAGTCGTTACTCGGAGTACCGCTGCCATTGATATAGGTTTTGTAGAGCTGAATGATCTGCGGGCCGGAATCACCCGAAGGATTGGGGCCCGGCACATTGTCGCCTTCACACTCCTGCACGAACTGCCCGAAGATCTCCGAGGTACTCCCCGTGCCACCGGCCGGCTGCACCACGAAATAGCAGCCAAAACCCAGAACCGGAATCGAGGTGGCACCATTGTTCTGCCCAGTGCAGTCGCCAATCACGACTTTCAGCATCCGTCGTTCGAAGACCCCACCGCTCTGGCAACCCGTGCCTGAGCCGGCAACACACCCGGCGGAACTCGCCAGCCAGTCGTTGTAGCCCAGGAGTGCCGTACCGCCAGCGGAGAGATTGCCGTTACTCGACGTCACAGGCTGGCCCTTGTACTCCGCCCGTGGCGGTGTACTTGAGCTGTTCCAGGTGATCGCGGGCGTGCTGTAGCTAACGACCAGGTCTGGCGGATACTGCGCGGCACTGACCCCTCCGGAGTACTGGCCGAAGCGGGTATTCAAACCCTGGTCCGTCGGGCCGACTTTGTTGCCCGGCGAGGTCGTGACACTTTTCCCGACGCTGGGACACTCCAAGCCGCCTCCGGCCAGGTCAGTCCTGACCGAACTGCCGCCCGAACCAAAATCGAGCAGTTGAAAGTTGCCTGGGCCAATCGCGGACGTGCTGCCCGAGCCCGTTTTCAAATCCTGCAGATCGCCAAAGTGATAGCCCCAGAACAAACCGGTACTCGGGTTGTATTGAGTCGGGTCACCACAGACCATCAGCGGCGCGAGATCGCAGGGGCTGGTGGGGCTGGGTCCAGCGGTGGCCATCGCCGCCACCGCCTTGTTGCCCAGACCGCCGGCGCCCAATAACTGGGCGAAGTTCCAGAAAAAGCCGCTCAGGCGATAGTTCGGTACCGTTACCCGAACATAAGTGGCATTCGCCGGCCCTGGATAGGAGAACGGCCCGTAGACGCTGTTGGCCAGTTCCACCACCGCGAAGGTGCCCGCGCTGCCGCCGATGGCCGTAGCCAATTCGCTGTTGCCGGTGGCACTGGCATTCAGCGTCAACGTATTCAGCGCGGCAGTGCGCGTGGTGCTGGCAATGCCAATACCGCCGGTGATCTGACTCAGGGTTTTGGCGCCACTCAGGGCTGCGGCGTCCACCGCATTTTGCAGACGGGTCTTGTTCAGCAGCAGGTGGCCGCCGTCCAGCGCCAATGCCGCCATAATGCCGATCGCCGCCAACGCGATCACCATCAGTACGGTCACCGATCCCCGCTGGCGCCTTGGCATTACCGAAAACGGCGGTTGAATTCGAGGACACATCATCAATCCCTCACTTGCCGATACTATCGCCTGGGTGTCAGGCACCTATTACGTTCTGTCAGTGCACATTGACTACATGAGCTTCAAGGCCACGGATAATGGTGATAGCGCCGCCGCCAACACTGCTACGGTGCACCACGCGTCTTGGCGCCGTTTCGGTGGCCATCGCGATGGCCTGTGCAACAGGCGCGACGGTCGCCGGCTTTTTCTCGGTGTTCAGTGGATTGCGCAGGGCCAGTTGCAACTTCCCTTCGGTCTGCGCCGTGACCAGGGCCTCCGCCTCGGCGGCGGTCATTTCCAGTGTCACAGCACGCACCACCACCGGCTGCGTCTTGTCGGTGCCTGCGGTCTGATCCACCGCCAACACGCGCAAGTTTTCGAGGATGGTCTTGGACACGGCATTGTTGCCGTTGCCATCCGCGTGCTTGGTTGCCAGCACATCGACCCGGTTACCTGGCAACAGGAACCCGCCGACACCGACCACATCGTCCACCCGTACCGAAATGGCGCGTTTGTCGGGTGCAATCAGCGAGGCCAAGGTGCTGCCCCCCAGGTGTTCGCTCAGTCGTGCACCGCGCACGATGTCACCACGCAGAATGTCGAACGTGGCGATCTTGCCCACGGCTTTGTCGCTGGAATCGAAGGCATCGTCCGGGATCGTATCCATGGGCATGCGTATGGTCGTGACCTGTTGGGCCTCGACCATCTGCCCGAAAGGAATCTCGACCGTGGCGACGACCACGCTGCGAAGGTGATCATCCGGGCTGGCATTGAGCCGTGCGCTCAGCCAGGAGTTGGCCATCCAGGCGGCACCCAGGCCCATGACCAGGGAAATGCTAATCAGGGTGACAGTACGAGAGCTCATATCTGTATCTCCTACTCAAAGAAAGTCGAGCTGGACGAAGTAGTTGCGCCAGGCCCATTCCAGTTCCTGCGGTGACAGTGGCCCGAAACCGCCCTGGTAACGCTGGCGATCAAGCGCCATGCTGAGGAGATCACGGGGATGGCAAGGCACCAGGGGCATGCCTTCAATGGCGTAAAGTTTCTGCAGCGCATAGCGCACCAGCGTCGGGTCATAGCGAATGCCCAGGCGCTCGGACTCCTGTTGCCAGATCCGTTCGTACTCATCGGGCCTCAGGTAACCGAATTGCAGCTTGTAACCAATCCGCCGCAGGAACGCCTCATCAGCCAACTCCAGGGGATTGAGGTTGGTGGAGAACACCAGAATCAGATCGAACGGCAGTTCGCAATGGCGCCCACCGCCCAGGTTGAGGAAGTCGCGCTTCTCCTCCATCGGGACGATCCAGCGATTCAACAACTCGGCGGGTGCCATGCGCTGGCGGCCCATGTCGTCGATGATGAACAGACCATTGCTGGCCTTGAGCTGCAAGGCGGCCTGGTACTGACGGGTGAAGGGGTCATAACGTACGTCCAACTGCTCCATGCTCAACTCACCGCCGGTGATGACGATCGGGCGTTTGCAGCGAAGCAGGCGACGATCGATCCCTTCGTTGAGCATCAGATTGTTCGGTTGACTGTCGTCATCCAGACGCTGATGCACCTGGGGGTCATAGATCTCGATCACCGACTCATTGATCACGATGGCCTGGGGCACCCAGATGGCCTCGGCAAACAGGCGAATCAAGCGACTGCTGACATAGGTCTTGCCGGTACCCGCGGGGCCATAAATCATGATCGCGCGCCCGGAGTTCAGCGCCACGCCCAGTTGATCAAGCATCCCCTCAGAGAGCACCACGCCGGTCAGTGCCGTGCGCATATCGTGAGCATTGATGTGTCCGTGGTGAATGGTCTGCACCTTGAGCAGGGAACGGTAGGTACTCACCGGGAACGGTGCCGCACCGATATAGCCGCTGCGCGACAGGGCATCGCGGGCGGCACCGCGACCGCGTTCAGTCAGGCCATAACGCAGCGCTTGCCCGCCCGTTTGCGCGCCCAACTGGCCCAGTACCTCGACGCGGCCATCCTTGCGTAGAAACGCCAGGACCTCTTCCATGACGGCACCGGTCAGCGCCAGGCGTTCTACCAGCCGCGACATGTCCAGCACGCCAGCGTCGTACAAGTGCTTGCACACCAACTCGCCGAGAAAACTATCCGTCAGACCCGTCTCGCTGATAGTGCACGGCTGGGGGGCCAGTCGCTGCACCGCTTCTCGCTCACTGTGGTAGGCATCACTCTCGACGACGTGCATGACTAACCTCCCAACCCATTGGCAAAGAGTTGCCAATGAACGGTGTTTAAAGTACCGAGCAAAATGGCAATCGAATAAGGGAACGGCTTGCCGGCCACTTCATCTGCAGTCGGCGCCAGGTAGGCCTGCGCCCTCAGAATCAGCCAATAGCGCCCCAGGGTCTTAAACAATTGACCGCGGACCAGCACTATCAGAAAACCGCACATGCCACCGGCGATCAGGCTGAATAACGCAGCCCATATCGCGTAATGGAACGGTAAAAAACTACCGACGACAGCCATCAATTTGACATCACCGGCGGCCATGCCACCGAGAGCGTACATGGGCACAAACAGGGCAAAACAGATCAAGATGCCTAACAGGCCGTCTCCCAATCCGCTGACCCCCCCTGAATACATCTGACCGACCAATCCCAAGGCAAGTCCCAACAGGACCAACGTGTTGGGAATACGGTGGCGCAGCAGATCGCTCACCACCGCCACGCCCAGCAGTCCTATCAGCAAAACAGTCGAAACCAGCATTTCCATGGACATGGGGCTTCTCCCTACGGGGGATTAATCGTCAGCACGCAACGTTGTTATTAACGATTTGGCACAGTGCCGTGATCTTGGTATTCACGTTGCCGCCAAGTAGTGTGAACGCGACTGCAACAGCGACGGTAATCAACCCACCCGCCACCGCGTACTCCACAATGGTCAGGCCATCTTCATCTTTGGCGAACTTGCGTAACGAAGTTCTCATTGTTTGCAGCGTCATTTTACTCACCCTCAACAGCGGTCAATCCGCGCAGAACATAGGTTGATAAAGACAACGCGAAGCCCATTAAGAAAGTTTCCCGGCAGCCTCATCGGCAAAGATAAAAGCAACCACCTGCTCCATGGGCATCGCCATGTCACCCAGCGGGAATGGCCTATCAGCAGGCAGCACCTTTGACCGCGGCACACAGCGCTGTGATTTGGGTATTCACCGCGCCGCCCAGCTTCACGAATATTGCGGCGACAGCCACCGTAATTAACCCACCGGCCACCGCGTATTCCACAATGGTCAGGCCATCTTCATCTTTGGCGAACTTCAGGACCGAAGTTTTGATTGTTTGCAGAGTCATTTTGTACACCTCATTTTCGCTAGTTGTTCTTCCGGGGGAAGCAGCTCTTTTTGCACTGCTTGTGGCTACCTTAGTCAGGGCACCGCCAACAGGGTTAGGAGGATTTTGCGTATCGCTAGGACTTTTTTGCGGGCATGGCCAACGAGTGGGTTATTGGCCTCGGCAGAAAGGAAAGATTAAAAACAAGAAATGATTCGCAAATAGCGCTTCGTTGATTCACAAGCGACGAACGGTAAATCCCGAGTACAGCGCCAACACGCCAATAAACAACTGCCCGGCCCCGGCCTCCAAGCAAAACATAGAGCATATAGAACTAAATTCAGACTTTATTATCATGATTTAGTCTGAAAAGTGATATCAAATTGGCAATACTCCTCAGTGGATGGCGGCACGCACCTCAGAGACCCGCACATGACGTCTAACGTGACCAGGAAACCATCACTACTCTGGTTCGATCGGACCCACGATCGCTCCACAAGCGAACTCATCACGCAGTTTGAGCACGCCTGCGACTGCAAACTGGCGAAAGAATCGGTGTTCTCCAGCCAAGTGCAAGCCGACATGATCTGCATTCATTTCGATCGCCCTGACACACCGGGCCTGAGGATGTTGCTGGAGATCAAACGCACCGCGCCCACGATCCCGATCACCATGTTCACCGTGCAGCACTCCGAAGAACTGGCTGTATGGGCGATGCGTTCCAGCGTCTGGGAATACCTGGTGCTGCCCCTTTCAGCCGCCGAGAAGGGTCGCTACCTGGCGGCTGTAGCCCAGCTCCACACGCTGCGCCGGCATGTCAAAGACCAGCGCAAGACCGCGCAGATCGACCATTCCCCAACGCTGCCGGGCAGTATCCGGATGACGCCGGACCACCAGAAACACCAGGCGCTCAGCAATGTACTGCTGTATATCGACCAGCATTTTCAGGACAGCATCGACCAGAAAGAACTGGCCAAGCGCTGCGGCATGACCACCTTTCGCTTCAGCCGCCTGTTCAAGGAAGCCTACGGATTCGGCTTCACCGACTACATTTTGAACAAGCGCATGAACTTCGCCAAGGAACTGCTCGACAACAGCCAGATGCCCATTACCAGCATCGGCTATGAGGCCGGCTTCAAGGATCCGTCCTACTTCGCCCGCGCCTTCAAGCAGTTCGCCAACTGCACCCCCAGCGAATACCGTCTGACGCACCAGCACCGAGTGCCTGTAGTCGCAGAACCGATGCAAGACAATGCGACCATTGAAATGCTCGAGAACCTGGTTCAGAGTCTCGGCGGCTGAGACGTTTGCGATTCCTGGACACCGGCGAGGCCTTAGCCAACGGATAACCTCACGGCTGGGTCAGAACCCGCCGCGGTTCACTACACTGGGCAGGTCATTCAGTCAGTCGGCTGCATGAGCTGAACGAGGCGTGGATCAGGTGGCGGGATATGCCGGTCACCCATTCCACCTTGCTCCGTCAAACCTTGAAATGACTGACCATCATCTGCAACTGGTTGCCCAAGCGTGCCAGCTCGACGCTGGAGGCGGCGGTTTCGTCGCTGGCGGCAGCGGTCTGCTCGGAAATGTCGCGCACGTTGATGATGCTGCGGCTGATCTCGTCGGCGACGGTGCTTTGTTGCTCGGCGGCGGCGGCGATCTGCTGATTCATCGACTGGATGTCAGACACCGTGCGGGTGATATTCCCCAGTGATACACCGGCCTTGCGCGTCAGCGCGACGCTGTTATCGGTCAGGCTACGGCTGTTGCTCATGACGTTGGCCACCTGTTGGGTACCACTCTGCAGGCCGGCGACCAGCCCTTCGATTTCCTCGGTGGACTTCTGGGTGCGCTGGGCCAGGCTGCGCACTTCGTCGGCGACCACGGCGAAACCACGACCGGCCTCACCGGCGCGGGCAGCTTCGATGGCGGCATTGAGCGCCAACAGGTTGGTCTGCTCGGCCACGGCCTTGATCACGTCCATGACGCTACCGATCTTGTTGCTTTCCTGCTGCAAGAGGGTCATGGCCTCGGTGGAACGCAGTACTTCCGCCGCCAGGCGCTCGATCTGCGTGATGGCCTCGGCCACCACCTGGTCACCTTCACGGGCTTGGCCGTCAGCTTCTGCAGCGGCTTGCGAGGCCTGTTCGGCGTTGCGCGCGACGGCCTGCACGGTGGTGCTCATTTCGTGCATGGCGGTGGCGACCTGATCGGTCTCGACCTTCTGACTGTTAACCCCGATGCTGGTCTGTTCGGTCACGGCCGACAGTTCCTCGGCGGCACTGGCGATCTGCGTGACACCATCGCGAATACCACTGATCAGGTTGCGCAGGGTCTCGCCCATGAGCTGGATGCCTTGTTGCAGCGTGCCCAGTTCATCACGGCGAGTGACCACCTGGTTGTGCGTGAGGTCGCCACCGGCAATGCGTTCGACAACGCCGAGGGTTTCGCGAATCGGTCCGGTAATCTGGCGAGTGATGATGACGGCGGCCAGAATGCCGAACAGCAAGCTCAACAGAGTGCTGCCCAATTGCAGCATGCGCGTCTGGGTCACTTCGCTATTACGGCTGTCCACCTGCCCCTGGTAAAGGGCGTCACTGCGAGCCGATATCTCGGCCACTTGATCGGCCAGCTCCTTGCCCGTCAGGGTGACGACATCGCTGGCCGTTTTGTAGGCCAGAAAGGCGGTTCGGTAGTTGCCCAGGGCGGTTGCCAGCTGACGCAAAGCATCCGGTTGGGGCGAGCCGAAATGTTCGCCAAGCTGTTTCAGACTATCCATGGTTTCATTTAATTGGTTGATGGCCTTGCGCTCGGCATCCGGGGTGCCATCGGCAATGTAACCGCGAACTTCGAAACGGCTCAGCAGGAACTGCTCCTTGGTTTGGCTGATGGCCTGGAAGCGTTCGATACGGTCTGCGTCGCCTGGGGGCATTTGCAGCACGCTACCACGGACCGCTTCGATCAGCTTCAAGGCCACTGCGCCGCTGTCGCTGAAGGTTTGGCGGGCACTATTGCGGGCGCGATAGGCGTCATGCATTTTATTCAGCGACTGCTGGAATTTGCCGATGATGGCCGCCTGCTCTCCAAGCAGTTTCACAAACTCCGGGTTCTTGAACGTCAGGGTCAGTTTTTGATCCTGGGCGCTGAAGGCGTCCAGGGTGGTCAGCACGTTCTGTGCAGCAGCTTCATCACCGTTGCTCAGGATGTACTGCAGGCGAGCCACGCGCACCTTGTTCAGCAGGGTATTTAACAAGGTGATATCGCCCATCCGATCACTGCGCCAAATCAACTTGTCCAGGCTGGTCCAGCCGGTCAGGGCAAGGACCGTGGTCAGTGCCAATACCAGGCCGAAGCCCAGAGCCAGCTTGAGGTTGACGCTAATATTGCCGAACCATTTATTCATTCAATCCCCCACAAAGCATTCTGTTTTTGGTTTTCGGGTAACAGGGAAGCTGTTCCCGGGGACCACTGGTGTTTTTTCCATGGCAGGTACAGGCGCGATATTGCTTCGCAGAAACCTTTCTGTTGGTTTTTTTGATGTTATCCACATCTGTTTGGTGGCGATAAGAGCAGCCGTTACTTTTCCAAACAGATCCGTACGGACGGAATTGTCGAAGCGCGTTATTCGGGGTTCTCAGAAACCACTCTTAGATAGATCGAGAGGGAGGAAAGCCCTGATGGATAAGGGCTTTTGGTCAGGATACTCAGAATTTGAGCTGGATGATAGCGCTAAGCCATCACTGCCAGAGAGATTTCGGAGGAGTACAACGCGGGCCAGGAATCCCGGAGTCAGTGGGTGGGTCGACTGGACCTGCATCTGCACCTGTTGACCCGTACCCACCATTAAAAGCAACTCCTTTTCTTACAAAGTCCAGCTCCATTTCCCCTTTCCCAGCTGCCCGTCAGGCGTTAAGGTTCAATCATCATTGCACATTCAGAGATACAGGATTGGCGTCCTGTGAATACGAGGCGGCCCCAGGGCCGTCTCGCACCTAAATACCGTTCAGACCTGAATTCCACAGTCAGTTGACATCATCATTACGATGCCAAAAAAATAACAAAGTAGCGGTGACTGCTGCAAGGAAATGCCAATGGCAATCAACAGCGACACGTTCAGCCGCGTTGAGCTGAGTGATAACGACGCTGTGCGTTTTGTTCAGCACATGCGTGAAGACAAGCCCAACTCACTCTGACCTGCAGCGAAATTGAGCTGCATGACACCTATGCCTTGGATGACAGCGAGCACGCAAATCGCTATTCGTCCATGCCAGCACTGAAGGTCGCTCGGCTTGCAAGCCATGCTGAATATGCGGGTAAAAAAATAGGCACTGTACTGATGGAGTTTGCCATTGCCATGGCGGCAGATTTTATCGCCCAGCATGTCGGTTGCAGATTCCTGGTCACTGACTCCAAGGCAACATCAGTTCCGTTCTACGAAAAAGTAGGCCTGACGCTTGTGGACACCGAGGAAAATCGAGCTCGCAAAGAGCCGGTTATGTTTCTGGACCTGAATAAGCTTGTACTGGATCAAGACCCCAGACCAGATGAGCCCTCGAAGGAACGATTACCTACCGCCGAATGAGTCACGAATGTGAATATGTTCCCATATCGCCCTTTTTCAGACACCAAAAACCACAAACCCCCGACTTTCTCTAGGAAAATCAGGGGTTTGTGTTTGCAGAATGTGGCGGTGAAGGAGAGATTCGAAAGCACCCTCCCCTCAAATCGTGCGCGGCTGCCCCCGGTTTACAAGGGCTTCAGCGCATTGATCTGCGCCGGAGTGTTCCCACCGCGTTCCCATGAGTGCTTTGCGCGCACGTGGCCACCCTGGCCGCCAGGCATCACTCTGATTTTCGGGAAAGGCATCGGAAAAAG
The DNA here is from genome assembly GCF_059420925.1 of Pseudomonas sp. GW821-FHT03C07. Lineage (NCBI taxonomy): Bacteria > Pseudomonadati > Pseudomonadota > Gammaproteobacteria > Pseudomonadales > Pseudomonadaceae > Pseudomonas > Pseudomonas sp. GW821-FHT03C07. The sequence continues at coordinate 91,488 of NZ_JBWKUQ010000007.1, read as the reverse complement.
GTAATTTAGGTAAGCTCAACCTGGCGACCCGCTACAGCCCTTGATTTTCAAGGCTTTGAGACGAAAACGGAAAGGTAATTTCCAAGTAATATAGAGGTTATGAAATTACTTTTCTGAAAGGTAATTGTTCAGATTATTACCCATCTTAAAAATCAATGACTTACGATAAAATTACCTGTCGTATTACTCAAAATTACTCAATCAGGTAACTCGCGAGACCCAGTGAATACGGGGCTTTCGGCAACCCCCTCGCCCACGAATTACCAAATTACCTTTTTCCGGTGGTGTTCCTGAAAATCGGAGCACACGTGATCAAGCGACGGGGTGCCCCTCCAACCACCCCACCACCTTTTCGTTTTCCCGACCGCAGGGATTCGTAGAGTTCTCTGTACCCACATACCCGAACCCAAGCCCCGTCTGTGGCCGCTTTTGACCTGGCGCAGAAATGCGGAAAAAAGGCTTCATTTAGCCCGCAGGCGAGGTGGGGGGACGACGGCGCGCAAAGATAATCAACGAATGAGTTCATGGACAAGCCGCGCACGATATCAAAATACTGGCGCACGTAAGAAATTTCTGCATAATCAGACGATCACTCATAGCGTTGCAAATAGCTGACAAAGGAGATGTCATGGCGTTCACCCCCTATACTGGTGCAGCTCCCGTCACAAAATTTTTGATCAAAGGGCTTCATGGTTATAAAGACATATCCATTGAGTTCGCAGGAAGTGCAACTATAATTGTCGCAGACAATGGCGTTGGCAAAACAACAATACTAAATGCTCTCAATGCTTTTTTAAGTCGCCGACTTCACAGATTGAATTCTATAAATTTCTCATCAATAGAATGCACATTTCACGGCGAGCTCTTCCCCATCATCTTGCACAAATGGCAGCTTGGATCACTTGTGGGAGAAAATGATCCAGTCGAAGCATTCGCAACAAAATTTTCGCTAGATGAAAATGAACTTAGAGATTTTTTAAGTAGCACCACATTAAAAGAGGCGTTTACCGCAAAAAGGCATCCTCTGATAATGCGAATTTACAACTCTTCGCAAATACCTATGAGCCGACTAGAAGACGAAATAATCGATCTATATAAAAATTTGGACTCATCTCTAGACGAGTCAACAAGAGAAATCTCCGAACACATAAGAAGCAAAACCGGCAACTTCAAAATCCTTTACCTCCCTACATACAGACGAATAGAGCGCCCTCTTTTGAGGCCGTCTAAACGCCCGGTAAGACCGCCTAGGCCTGCATCATCCTCGTCTCTAGCTCCTAGTGATATCGCATATGGACTAGCTGATGTAGAGCAACAATTGGCGGAACTAAGTGAGGAAATCGAAAGAAGATCAAATTTCGAGTACCGTTCTTTAAGCACAAGAATGCTAGACGAGCTGATGAAAGGTAGAGCCAAGCAAGATAAAATCACAATTGCAGAACTACCAGACTTACAATCCCTTTCTCGCTTTTTAAATCGAGTCGGACAACAAAGTGTCGGAGCACAAGTTTTCCAGGAAATCGAAAAACTATATAACAACGAAGAAATAACAACCAACGAAAACTCCTTCCTCAGATATTTCTTGAGCAGATTAAAATCCGTCATCGAGCAAACACAAGAAATGGAGCAGAAAGTTGAGCGCTTTGTTGACGTATGCAACAGCTATTTAACATTTTCCAGCGACGAAAAAAAACTGGCATTCGACCCTCAGACACTGAGAGTTGTGGTCCAAGATTTATGGGCAGACACTCCAATTTCATTAGACGATCTTTCTTCAGGCGAAAAGCAGATAGTGTCTCTCATGGCCCACCTCTATTTGGGGAGTGGCAAGCTGCTAGTTCTAATGGACGAGCCTGAGCTATCTCTATCTATTGATTGGCAAAAGAAAGTTCTACCCGACATCATGAAGAGTGGTGCAGTGGTACAGATGCTGGCCATTACACACTCACCTTTCATATTTGAAAATGAATTAGATGAATATGCAAAACCATTATCAATTCAGCGCAACGAGGTAAAAAAACATGCTGATTGATAATATGCGGGCCAGCCGAAAAAGCCCGTCAGTTCTAAAATTAAAAATTATAAAAATTAGAAGTTCAAACCCAAACATACTAATATATGTATTTGAGGGACCAGAGGACGTTGGCGTCTACGAAACCTGGATCAAAAAAATAAATAATGATATCAGTTACGAGCCACTAACCGGCAACGGCAAGGAGCAACTCAGCGACTTACACAAAGCCCTCAAAGAATCAAAAGACAAGCTAATTGACAATGTGTATTTTTTTGTCGACTGCGACTTTGACGAGCTAACAAGCCCAGAAGAAAACCTATACACCTTAGATGCATACTCTATTGAGAACCTTCTATGCTGCAACAACGTACTTGAAAGCGTGTTATCCGATGAATTTAGATGCGCGGGATCTCTAGAAGAAAAGAAAAAAATAATCGACATCTACGAAAACATTCACAAAGAATTTTCCAGCCACACCGAGGAACTTAATTTCATTCTTTTTTCCGCAAGAAGATTAGGCATAAAAATATGCAAAAAACCTGAAACAATCACAGAGCTTCTGGATATAAACATCGAATCCATCACCAGAAAAAAAATCACAACAACAGAGCTAATTGAGCTAGAAAGAATGCCAACAGCACTTGAGCTGGAGTCATTGAAGAGCGATTTTATGAGTTTACCTACTCACAGAGCACAGCGAGGAAAATACGTACTCGAAATGTTTAGAAAGTGGCTAAAGCAATTAGAGCTTGATAAAAAAATGGAACACCCAAAACTGTTTAGCACACGCAATAAAATATCGGGAGAGCCCAGCAATTTAAACATGCGTCGTTTCTCAAGCGCCTCACAAATCCCCGCAAATCTAGAAACATTTATTTCCAGAACATCCAGATAACCCTATATATGAGCCTTGCGAGGCTCATATATAACAACTAAAAATCAAAATAGTTCATTTTCTCAAAAGCAACAATTTCTTCTCCAAACCAGTCATTTAACAGCAAAATACGCGCTTGAATCGGCTCTAACTCGTTGACCACATAAATCTGAGCCGCATCCTTAATAGCACCAAATCCTCCTGCGTTCTGCGGCACAATCCCCATCAACTGCGGCGGAATGCGCAGGCTCGCCAGAACGTCGTCGCGGGTCTGGTTCTTAATCGAGTTGAATTCATCCTTGGCCGTCACTTCACTAACCGGGATGATTTGCAGGCCATCTTTCTTTCCGTTCGGCGAGTACACGAACAGGTTGCGGAAGTTGCCCGGCCCCTTGGAGTCCTTCAACGCCTTGCGCAGAGCGTCAACGTCCGCTTCATTCTGCGCCGGGTCGGTCATGTAGAGGATGAACCCCGCATGACTGCCGTTCTCGTAATACTTACGTCGGAACAGCGTCGCCGACTCATTAAGCAACGCCGACTGCAATGCACTTACCCACTCAGGTAACCCATAAATTTCCTGATGCAGATCAGCTTCCCGTAGATGAAAAATGGTTCCAGATTCGAACTCATGTTCCTGCGTCCGACCCTGGACCTGAAAAAAGCGCCCATCCCGACCAGGTCGTATATATTTCGCCAATGGCGGTACCAGTTCCCGCACCGTACCCAACACTGAACGTCGTGCCTCAAGGTAGCCATTGCCCAGGCACAGAAAATCCAGGGCAAACTGTTCAAACGCTGCCCGCGACAGCAGCCGGTGCGGGATGAACGTCTTGCTCAATAGATTGCGCTTGAACATCAACCCCGAATGCAGATGCACACTCGCCCCCACCGACCGTGCCAACCCATGAAGCGACAACGGCGGTTCGTACCAACGACCGTTAAACCAACACTCCAGATAATCGAACAGCTCTCGCCCACTCAGTACCGGCGATGGCTCACCAAAACTGAACACCTCGACCTTCCCTGCCGAACGAGGGATGAGCTCCTGCTGTCCCAGGGCCTGAACAGCAGGCACACGCTGTTGCTGTCTACGACGATTCGCCATCAAAAAATCTCCATCCGCCCGGTATTGGCAGTGGTCTGCCCCTCCAGCGGTTCGTTGTGCAATGCATGGAAAAGCGCCCACGCCAGATCGGCGTGACCGGTGTTGTCGTTGCGTCCGGCGGTGTAGGTGAACTGGCGCCCGCCCGCCGTGACGGTCTTGCGGATCGCCATCAGCGATTGCGCCATGTCGGTCCAGCCGGCATCGAACTCCAGCCGCCCCCTGTGGATAACGTCGTAGGCCTTGAGCACCAAGCGCGTCTTCACCTCGGGCGAGTAGCTGAAGGTGGTGACATTGGGGAAGAACTGGCGCACCAGCTGGGCCACACCACTGCCCAGTCCGGTGACATCGATTCCGATGTAGGTGACCCAGTAGCGGTCGCAAACGCCCTTGATGAACGCGGCCTGCGCGGCAAAATCCATTCCCCGAAACTGATGCCGCTCAAGCACCCGGAACTTACCGCCAGGCACGGTCGGTGGCGCGCAGACCACCAGCCCGGAACAGTCCCCCGTCTCAGCAGGGTCATACCCCACCCACACCTGACGATCGCCGAATGGGCGTTTTGCAAACGGCTTGTAGTCCTCGGCCCATTCAACCCAACTGTCCACCATGCACGTCTGCAACAGCGTCAGCGGGAAGATGCTCGCCCCATCGTCGACGAACTCGCACATCAGCAGATTGGCGAACGCCTCAGGGCTGTACTCCCGGCGCAGTTCCTCGATATCGAACAGGTCGCAGCCACCCTGCTCCGCGTCCAGGATCGTGACGATCTGCCGCCACAACCGATCCTCACAGAACCGCCCCTGCTGGAGCGAACCGTGAGACACGTCCACTTTCGTATGCTGCGCCGCTGGCTTGCCCTTGTTGAAGCGCTCGCCGGTCCAGAAGGTGTAGGCCTCGTGGGCCATGCTGGAAGGCGTCGAGAAGTAGGTTTTACGCCACTTCTTGTGCATCGCCATGCCCGAGGCGACCTTATTCAGTTCCTCAAACTTGAACGTCCAGAAGAATTCGTCGAAGTAGAAATTGCCGTGGTAGCCCTGGGCGGTACGGGCATTGGTCCCAAGGAAAAACAGCTCGGCGCCGTTGGGCAACACGATAGGATCGCCGGTCAGCTCAACCCCGATCACCTCACGGGCAAACGCTTGGATATACCCCCGAAACAGATAGGCCTGATTCTTCGACGCCGACAGGAAAATCTGATTCCGCCCGGTCTCCAGCGCATCGATAAACGCCTCACGAGCAAAGTAGTAGGTAGCGCCGATCTGCCGGCTCTTGAGGATAACGCGGGTCCGCTGATTCCCCGCCCGATACCAGTCCCTCTGGTAATCAAAACACTCATCAAGAAAAGCCTCACGCAGCAGCTCGATCTGTTCTTCGCTGATGTCGTTTTTCGGGGTCTTTTTCTTCGGTCCGGCATTGCGTTTCGCCAGGTTCGGGTTGAGGTCGGTTTCGGTTCCACCCTCCTGATACCGCTGAATCCGCGCCTGTCGTTCAAGTTGGCGGTGCAGCAGGTCAATTTCCTTGAAGTCGCCGTTGCTCTTCTTGTCCTTGAGGATCAACTGCACCAGCCGCGCTTCCAGCGCCCCACCGATCCGTTCGACATTGTCGGCCCGGTCCCACTGGTCGCGAGCCTTCCAGCTATGGAGTGTTTTCTCCTTCTCGCCCGTGGCCTCGGCAATCTCGCAGACGCGCCACCCCATCCAGTACAGAAACTTGGCCTGGCGCCGGGAGTCGATGGGGAGTAATTCCGTCGTAGTCATGGCCGTGATGCTGCCGCCCGCGCCCCGGACTCAATAGCGGCACCCCTTGTAACCCTTCTGCCTACAACGCCGTCTCGTTGCCGCAATGCGCGCGCGTCACGACCATGCCCCTCATTGCAGCGCTCAACGCATTGAGGATTCCGGGCATGAAAAAATTTCGCAGCAAATGGTTCCGGGTCGCAGTGGAAGGCGCGACCACCGATGGTCGCCGCATCGAACGCGACTGGATCGAACAGATGGCAGCCACCTACGACCGCAGCAAATACGGCGCGCGCGTCTGGATGGAGCACATTCGCGGCACCCTGCCCGACTCACCGTTCCGGGCCTATGGCGACATCCTCGCGCTCAAGGCCGATGACGTTCAAATCGACGGCAAAACTGTCCGCGCACTGTTCGCCCAGATCGAGCCCACCGACGACCTGGTCAGCATGGTCAACAAGCTCAAACAGAAGATCTTCACCAGCATCGAAGTTCACGAGAAATTCGCCGACACAGGCAAGGCCTACCTGATGGGCCTGGGCGTCACCGACACCCCGGCCAGCCTTGGCACCGAAATGCTCGCGTTCTCCGCGCAAAACCCCGACGCCAGCCCGCTGAAATCGCGCAAGCAATCGCCCGACAACCTGTTCACCGCCGCAATGGAAACCGAACTGATCTTCGAAGAGTACGAGGACAAACCCAGCTTTGGCGCACAGCTCTTCAGCCGCGTGCAGGATTTGCTCAAACGTAAGGAAGCCAAGGACGAAGGCGAGTTTTCCGCCCTGGGCCAGGCCGTCGAAGCTATCGCAGAACACGGCAAAGACCTCGCCGATCAATTCAACGACACACAACAAGCACTCGCTCAACTGCGCACCGAACACCGACAACTGAGCAGCGACTTCAGCGACCTGAAAACCCGACTCGGCAACACCCAGGACCACACCCAGACCACGCGCCCACCGATAACAGGCGGCGGCAACCAAGCCCTGGCTGAATTCTGACCCGACGGCCCAGCCCACCACCGGAGAACCCCATGCGCAACGAGACTCGAAAGCTCTTCAACAGCTACCTCGGCCAAGTCGCCAAACTGAATGGCGTCGACTCGGCCACCGCGACCTTCAACGTCGACCCGACCATTCAGCAACGGCTGGAAACCAAGATCCAGGAATCCAGCGAATTCCTGGGCAAGATCAACGTTATCGGCGTCGACGAACAGGAAGGCGAAAAGGTCGGGCTGGGCGTCGGCAGCACCGTGGCAAGCCGCACCGACACGACACAACGGCCACGTGAGCCGCGCAGTATAGGCACCCTGTCCGGCGACAAATACAAGGCCGTACATACCGACTTCGACACCTTCGTCACCTACAAGCAACTCGACGCTTGGGCCAAGTTTCCGGATTTTCAGGTTCGGCTTGCCGGGGCCATCGCCCAGCGCCAGGCCCTCGACCGCATTCAGATCGGCTTCTACGGCGTCCGGGCTGCCGATCAGACCGACCGCAACGCCAACCCGTTGCTGGAAGACGTCAACATCGGCTGGCTTCAGCAATACCGCAACAACGCCCCCGACCGGGTGCTAAAGGAAGGCGCTATCCCCGGAAAAATTCTGATCGGCAAAGGCGGTGACTTCAAGAATATCGACGCCCTGGTCTACGACGCCATCCAGTTGCTCGACCCGTGGTATCGCCGCAATCCCGGCCTGGTGGTCATCACCGGGCGCGAGCTGGTGCACGACAAGTTCCTCGCCCTGGTGAACAAGGATCAGGACTCCACCGAAGTGCTCGCCAGCGATCTGATCATCTCCCATCGCCGTGTAGGTGGGCTGCCGCTGTTTGAGGTGCCGTACATCCAGGAAGGCGCGCTCATGATCACCACCTTCAAGAACCTGGCCATCTACTGGCAGATCGGCGCTCGCCGTCGCTACCTGAAGGAAGAGCCCGAATGGAGCCGCATCAGCAACTTCGAATCGTCGAACGAAGCCTATGCCGTCGAGGACTACGGCCTCGGCTGCGTGGTTGAAAATATCGAAGTCATCGACCTGGAAAAACCGGAGCCTGAAACCAATACATCTGGCGGCGAGGATTGATCATGGCCCTCAGTCTTGCGCAAGCCCACCAGCGCCGCACCCGTGCAGCCATGGAGTCGGCCAAAGCCTCCCCGGCCCACTCCATGGAAGGCGCCACAGCCTACGAGCATCAACTGAATCAGCTCCTGCAAGACCGCTTGCGCCTGAAACAGATCCAGTCCAACGAAGGCAAAGCCGCGCTCAAGCTCCAGCTCCTGCCCGAATACATCCCCTACGTGCAGGGGGTGCTGAACGCCGGTAACGGTGCCCAGGATGAAGTCATGACCACCGTGATGGTCTGGCGTATTGATGCCGGCGACTACAGCGGCGCGCTGGACATTGCCGCCTACGTGCTCCAGCACAAGCTGCTGATGCCCGACCGTTTCGAGCGCACCACCGGCTGCCTGATCGCCGAGGAAATCGCCAGCGCCGCACTGCGTATCCAGAAGGTGGGCGACTCATTCGACATAGACATTCTGCATCGCACTCTTGAGCTGACCGACGCCCAGGACATGCCCGATCAGGCCCGCGCCAAGCTCTATCTCGCCACGGGCCGCGCGACTCTGGAGGACCTGAGCGCCGACAACGCTGGGCAGCCAGGCCAGATACAGGCCGGCATCGAGCTGCTGGCACGGGCGATCAAGCTGCACGACGCCTGCGGCGGGAAAAAAGACTTGGAAAGCGCCGAGCGCCTTCTGAAAAAACACACCGCCCCAGGCGGTTAACCGAGCGTCCCCACGCACCCCGCCGGCTCGGGGCGGATCGGCCAGACCACGCCCCTGAACGTGAAACCCCGACCACCGGCGACCTACTACAGAGCGACTGTCCATGAGCGGATTCGTAGCGGACGGGCCTACCGAAAGCGGCCATATCAACACCGATCCTTTCTGGCCCTCGATTGACCTCGACGAAGTGCGCGGCACCTTGCGCATCGACTCCGGCGTCACCTCGGTGCGACTGGAAACCGCCGCTATCGCCGCCGCCATCAACGTCAATCGCGAGTTGGCCGAATGGCGGATCGGCAAACAGGCTCAAGGCTATGAGGAACTGGCGGACGTGCCCGCCGGCCAGGTCAACGAACGTTCCGAGCTGGTCCACCTGTACCTGCGCGCTGTCTACGCCGCGACCGGTGCCGAAATCAGCGAACGCTACCGCTCCTACGACAGCACCAATACCGGCCATCAGAACGCCGACCAGCTCACCCCCAGCATCGACGAATACCGCCGAGACCAGCGCTGGGCCATCAGCGACTTACAGGGCAAACGGCGCTCCACTGTGGAGCTGATCTGATGACAACCATTGTCCATGCTTTCCAGAACGATACGGTCGATGCCCTGTGCTGGCGGCACTACGGACGCACCGCAGGCGTAACCGAGGTCGTGCTTGAAGCCAACCATGGCCTTGCCGACCACGGTCCCACCCTGCCGCAAGGCTTGGCCGTCGCGATGCCCGACGCCCAGGCGCCCGCCCCGCAGAGGCAGATGGTGAATCTATGGGACTGACCGCCCTGCAACTCGCCCTTGAACCCACTCACTCTGGACCATGGAATGAAGCGCATGCCTGAACGTCCCGACACCTGGGCTTGGTTTGCCGCCTGGCTCGAACAGCATTGGCCGACCCTGTACGCCGGCATCCTGGCCCTGATCATTGCCGCGCTTCGGATCATCTACGGCGGCGGCACAGTGCGCCGCATGATGATCGAGGCCCCGCTATGTGGAGCCCTGGCACTTGCAGCCAGCCACGGCTTGGCATTACTCGGCATTCCGGCTTCCACCGCGCCCTTTTTCGGCGGGGTCATTGGCCTGCTCGGCGTCGAAGGCACCCGCGCCGCCGCCAGGAAATTTTTCATCCGCAAGGCAGATCAACTATGACTCCACTACGCCACGGCGACCGCTCACAAGCGGTGCGCGACCTGCAAAAGAAACTGAACAGCCACGGCGCCACACTGGTGATCGACGGTGACTTCGGCGATATCACCGAACAGGCCGTACGGGCCTATCAGTTGAACGTCGGATTGGTTGCCGACGGTATCGCCAATACCAAGACCCTCACCGCCCTGGCTGATATCGACTGCCAGAAGCTGCTGAAAAACTCCGACCTGGTCGCCGCCGCCCAGCGCCTCAACGTGCCACTGGCTAGCGTCTATGCGATCAATGAGGTGGAATCCAAGGGCAAAGGCTTTTTCGATAACGGTAAGCCGGTGATTCTGTTCGAACGGCACATCATGTACCGCCAGCTTGCGAAGCCCCGGCACGAAGGTGATGACCCTGACGAACTCAAACGCCAAGCCGACAAGCTCGCCCTCTCCCACCCAACCATCGTCAACCCGAAACGCGGCGGCTATGTCGGCGGAACCGCCGAATACCAGCGCCTGGGCAGCGCTCGACTGATCGATGACACCGCCGCCCTGGAGTCCGCTTCCTGGGGCGCGTTCCAGATCATGGGCTTTCACTGGCAGCTTCTGGGTTATGCCAGCGTGCAAGCCTTTGTGGCGGCCATGAGCACAAGCGAATCGCAACAGTTCGACGCTTTCGTCCGTTTCGTCGAAACAGATCCAGCGCTGTTCAAGGCCCTCAAGGCACGCAAATGGGCCGACTTTGCCAAGCTCTACAACGGCCCCGATTACGCCCGAAATCTCTACGACATCAAGCTACAGCGGGCCTACGAAAGACACGCCGACTGCGGTTGCGGTCAGGAGGTCGCGGCATGATCGATCTCGACGGCGTGCGCAGACTCAACGTGCAGGACGGCGATCTGCTGGTCGTACCGGAAAACACCGAAGACCAGGGCATGCAGGATCTGGTGGCGGCTCTGGGCTACCTGATACCCGACGCTAACATCATCGTCGTGCGTGGCCCGGTGGAGCTGATCGACGAAGCGGACATGAATCGGCTCGGTTGGTATCGCTCATGAGCACCTTGCGCCAGGCCTTGTACGGCATTGCCTTACTCGGTGCCCTGGCGCTGCTTATCTGGGGGCAACAGCAGCGTATCAATGCCGCTGTTAGCGCCAAGACCCTGGCCGAGCAGAACGCCCGCAAAGCCCGCGAAGACGCCGAGCACAACCTGAGCACCGCCCATACCCTGCGCGACATCCTGCAACAGGAGCGCCTTGCCCAGCAGCAACTGCGCGGCCAACAAGAGCAACTGCGCCAGGGCCTGGCCCGACGCGAACACCAGATCGAGGTGCTGAAACGTGAAAACTCAGAACTGCGTGATTGGGCTACTCAACCTTTGCCTGATGCTGCTCGCGGGCTGCGGGAGCGCCCCGCCCTTACCGGCGCCCACGCTTATCGTCAGTGGCTGTCCGGTCGTGGTGCCATGCAGCCTGCCGGCGACCCGCCCAAACAATAACGGCGACCTACTCACCGATCAGGACCGCATCGAAAACGCCTGGGCCGACTGCGCGGCGCAAGTCGACATGATCTACCGACAACAGGTGCCCGATGAACAAGCCCGCTAGCCTGCGCGCCCATCTGCTAGCCGCTGTTCCTGAGCTTCGGCACAGCAACGACCGTCTGCTGATTTTTATCGACAACGGTAAAGTCAGGTGCACCGCCGCTTCCAGCCTGTCGTTTGAATACAGCTACGATCTGCAGGTCATCCTCACCGACTTCGCCGGCCACCCGGACAGCGTCATGCTACCGCTGCTCGGCTGGCTGAAGGTCAACCAGTCCGAGTTGCTGGAAAACCTCGACAAGTCCGCCGACGGCATCAAGTTCGAAGCCGACCTGATCGACAAGAGCAAGGTCGACATGAGCCTGAGCCTGCCGCTGACCGAGCGCGTGCTGGTGCGAACAGACGACGAAGGCAATGTCACCATCACCCACCCCGGAGAGCCGCAGCGTAACCCCGACTGGCCCGGCAGCGGCCCGGAATGGATAGTGCCCCATGGCTGATCTGGAGGCGTTGGAGGACTGGGCCAATAGCCTGCTCAGGAAGATGCAACCCGCCGAACGCGCCAAGCTCGCCCGCGGCTTGGCCGTGGAGTTACGCCGTAGTCAGCAACAGCGTGTGCTCGCCCAGCGGAACGCCGATGGAACCCGCTATGCACCGCGCAAGACACGTGATCTGCGCGGCAAAAAAGGTCGGATCAAACGCAAGGTTAAGATGTTCCAGAAGCTGCGCACCGCCAACTATCTCAAGGCTCGCGGCGATGGCAATGCCATTTCAGTGGGCTTCACCGGGCGCGTGGCCCGGATTGCCAAAGTGCATCAGTACGGTTTAAGAGATCATGCCGAACGTGGCGTACCTGAAGTGAAATACGCTCAGCGAGAAGTATTAGGCCTTAATCCCTCAGACCTTGATTTTATTCGTGACAGGTTGCTAGCCCATATCAGAGCCTAGTCAGCACCGGACAGAGTAAAAAAGGCGAAAAACTAGAAAGATAGCCAAACGCCACCTACAGTCAAAGTGCACCAATAAAAACATGAGAAATGCAAGCCAACAGCGCCAAATCTTTGACATTTCAGGGAGCGATAAAATGCACACTCAAAAAATCATATGGCCTCTAGCTTTAGCCCTAGCTTTTACCTTGTCTGGATGCGGAAACTGGAGCTCCGTGTACCATACTCATCAATTCACCGACAACTCTTCCGCTCTAGTGGATATCAACACAAGAACAATTTTAAGCTCAAGAAAAATTACTGACACCACTGACCCCACGACAAAGACCACAGTTAGAACCACCATTGATAGAACCTGCGCCGAACCAAGCCCCGACGCGCTAACAACATACGCAGCAAACTTAAGCGTCAGCAAAAATATAGCACCACCATCAAGCCTAAGCCTTTCTGGCGGATATACTTCAGACGGACAATACGTCGGCAACAGAACGGAAACAATACAACTCTTAAGAGACCAACTTTATAGACTCTGCGAAGCTTACATAAACAACGCAATTGATGACGACACCTATGAAATGTTAATGCTCCGCAGCCAACGGTACACCCTAGCACTCATGGCCACTGATAGTCTCTCACAAATGGCAAACTCTAAAAATCAGCCATCGACAGCACTAAAAATATCAGACACACAAAAAGCGGCGAAAGCGGAATTAGAAAAACTAAAAGCAGACGAAACCACATTAAACACCTCCAACGCATCAGACAAAGAAACAAAGTTGTCGGAGAATAAAAAACTGCAGGACGCTCAAAGTAAAATCATAGCAGATGAAGTAAAAAAATCAGGCGACGCAGCCAAAACACCTATTACAGACACATCGAACAATGCCGCGAGCGAGAGCGCAACAAACGCCATGATACTGATCGTAAGCGGATTAATTGGTTCTGGCGACGAAGCGTACAAATGTTTCAACTATATGCGCACCCTAGAAAAAGAAAACATAACAACCACCGCCATAAAAGGAAGCCCAGGTGAAATACTTAGAACTTTTTGCACCAGCGTTTTCAACCGCGTCGCACTAGGTAACACCAACGAAGAACCAAACACTCCAACAGGGTCAACGCCAAATACCGGAGTAAAAAAAGTCACACCAAAATTACAAATGCTATACAAACCAACAAACATCAAAAGCATAATGCCAGGAAGTGGAATTTAAAACACCCACTAGAGGCTAAATCTATAGATTTAGCCTCCCCCCCCCCCAAATACCAAAGAGCTTAGTCACAAAGCACTCTATGCAAACACTATACTCACTCATGTAAACGACAAGTCTACAAGTCACGCAAGCTGCGCCCACACGCACGAAGCGCCACCATCGGCGCCATGAACGATCTAGCCACCCTCGCCCGCCTGCTCGAAAACCTCATCCGCTACGGCACCATCGCCGAAGTCCAGATAAAGCCCCCGCGCGTCCGGGTGAAAACCGGTGACCTGACCACTGGCTGGCTACCTTGGCTCGCCCTGCGTGCCGGTTCCGACACCGAATGGGACCCGCCCACCCCAGACGAACAGGCAATCCTGTTCAACCCATCCGGCCAACTCGGCAACGGTGTAGTCCTGATCGGAATCTACAGCGATGCACACCCAGCCAACGGCGACCGTATCGGCCTGCACCGCCGCACCTACCGCGACGGTGCCGTCATCGAATACGACAGCATCGCCCACCACCTGCGCGCAGTCCTACCGGACGGCGGCACCACCGACCTGATCAGCCTCGGTGGCCTCCACATCGTTGGCCCGATCACCCACGAAGGCGACTACACCCAAACCGGCAACCAGAGCGTCACCGGTACCATCACGGTTTCGGAAGACGTCATTGCCGCCGGCATCAGTCAGGTCAACCACGTTCACGGCAACGTCACACCCGGCAACGCCCAGACAGGTGCCCCGGAATGAACCGAGAAACCGGCGGCGCCATTGAGCAACTGCCGCATATCCGACAGTCCATGACCGACATCCTGACCACCCGCATCGGCACCCGTGTGATGCGTCGTGAATACGGCAGCCTGCTCCCCGAACTGGTCGACCATCCCTTCAACGACGCCACCCGCCTGCGAGTCTACGCCGCCGCGACCATGGCAATCATGCGCTGGGAACCGCGCATCAGCCTCAGCCGTGTGCAGTTCCTCGGCGCCGATCTGCAAGGTCAGTCTGAAATAGACCTGGAAGGCACCGTCGTCGATAGCAATGAACCCTTGAGCCTCAAGGTACCGCTACAACTGGGCGGTGGAGCATGAACACCTTCGTCCCCATCGACCTCAGCCAACTGCCGGCACCGCAAGTCGTCGAGCAGATTGATTACGAACAGATCCTGGCCGAGCGCAAGGCCTACGCCATCAGCCTATGGCCGGTTGAAGAACAGGAGGAAATCGCCGCTCGCCTGGAACTGGACTCAGAGCCACTGACCAAGCTGCTGCAAGAGAACGCCTACCGCGAAATGATCTGGCGTCAGCGGGTCAATGAAGCCGCCCAGGCAAACCTGCTGGCGAACGCCAGGGATACGGACTTAGAAAACCTCGCCGCCAACGTCAATGTAGAGCGCCTGGTCATCCATCCCGGCGATCCCAACGCCGTGCCGCCCATTCCCAAACAGATGGAAGGCGACGACAGCCTACGCGAGCGGGCACAAATGGCCTGGGAAGGCCTGAGCACCGCCGGACCACGCAACAGCTATATCTTTCACGCCCGCAACGCTAACGGACGTGTCGCCGACGCCACGGTAGTCAGCCCCGCCCCCGCTGAAGTCATGGTTACGGTGCAATCGGCGCTCGGTGATGGCAGCGCCGAGCAGGAACTGCTGGATATCGTCGCCGCCTATTTAAGCGACGACGACCGCCGCCCCATCGCCGACCGCCTGACCGTACAGAGCGCCATCGTCGTCAATTACAACGTCGACGCGCTGCTCTACCTCAACACCATCGGGCCAGAGTCCGAGCCGATCCTTGCCGCCGCCGAAAAGCGCCTACTGGCCTATGTTCGACAACGTCGGCGCCTGGGTTTGGAAGTCTCCGAATCGGCCATCCATGCCGCTCTGCACGTCGAAGGCGTGCGTAAGGTAGAGCTGAACGACTGGGAAGATATAGAGGCTTCCTTTTCCCATGCACCGTACTGCACCGATGTCCGCCTGGCACTGGGTAACGACGGATGACCACCGCAACGCTGCTCCCACGCAATGCCACACCGTTGGAAGCTCAAGCAGCCCAGGCCCTGGCACAGATCCAACGTGTTCCCATCCCCTTGCGGCAACTCTGCAACCCAAACACCTGCCCGGTCCCGCTGCTGCCATACCTGGCCTGGGCCTTTTCTGTGGACAGCTGGGACAGCCGCTGGCCGGAGTCCGCCAAACGTGCCGCGATTCGCTCCGCGTATTTCGTGCACTCGCGTAAGGGCACCATCGGCGCCGTCCGCCGTGTGGTCGAACCGCTGGGCTACACACTCCATATCACCGAATGGTGGGAGTTCGACCCCATGGGAATTCCCGGCACCTTCAGCCTGGTGCTCGACCTCCCCGAAGATGGCGACCCTGACCAAGCTTATGACCAGCTCATATGGCTAATTGATGACGCCAAGCCTATCAGTCGTCACCTGATCGAACTGACGGTAAGCCTTCAAGTCACCGGGCAGCCTTACCTCAGCGCGAGCTGCGTCGACGCGGAAGACATCGATGTCTTCCCGCCCGCGCCCCAGGACATCGACACCCTCGCAATCCTGGACCACTGCGGACACGAACATAGCATCGACATACTGGAGGTATTCCCATGACCGACGAAAACCCGCGTTACCACTCGATCCTGACCGATATTGGGATCGACAAACAGGCGGCAGCGAACGCCGGGGGCATTCCCTGGAAGCTAGCAAAAATGGGCGTCGGCGATGCAGACGGCGGCGAACTGACACCCGATCCCGGCCAGATTACGCTGATCAATGAGCGCTACCGGGCACTGCTCAACGCGCTGATCAAAGATCCTGTTAACCCTGGCACCTGGATTGCGGAACTGGTGATACCCCTGGACGTTGGCGGCTGGTGGGTGCGGGAACTCGGGCTATACGACGAGGACGACGAGCTGGTGGCGGTCGCCAATTGCCCGCCTTCCTACAAACCCTTGCCAAGCCAAGGATCGGTGCGAACTCAGCGGGTCCGCATGCGCTTTGTCATAAGCAACAGCGGCCAGATCGAATTGATCGTCTCGGACGATATCGTCTTTGCCACCCACGAATACGTGGATCAGAAGATTCAGGAAGCACTGAATAGTGATGTCGGGGACGTCAAAACCGTTGCTACCGAGGAACCGCCGCGCGGTTGGTTGAAATGCAACGGGGAGACGGTATCGCGTACTCACTACGCCGCTCTGTTTGCCGCCATTGGTACTCGTTATGGCGAAGGCGACGGTAGTACCACCTTCCTCCTACCCGATTTGCGGGGAGAGTTTGTACGGGGCTGGGACGACGGACGCGGTATTGATGCGGGTCGAGAGCTGGGCAGCGTTCAGGACGGACAGAACGTATCACATACTCACTCAGGCACAGCCGATGCGGGCGGGGTCCACTCTCACGGAGGGAGGACGCACTTCGAAGGTGAACATATCCATTCCGCTTCGACGACAATCGAAGGGGAGCATGCTCATAGCATCTGGCCTATATCACAAAACATCTCAACTTCCCTCGGCGGCGGGCATTTTTCTGTTGGAAACGGTCTGACCGGTGGTTCAGGCGCTGCGGGGGCCCACGCTCACGGCGTCACTGTCGCCACCTCCGGTGAACATCAGCACACCCTCGTCACAGACAATAGCGAAACACACACTCACACCGTCACCGTCGAAGCTTCAGGCGGTGTCGAGGCCCGGCCTAGGAACGTGGCCTTGTTGTATGTGATCAAGTATTGAAACGGGGACGCGGTTTGCACGTCGGCACAAAGGATTGGTAGGCATCGTCAAGTGACTGCTGCTGAACCAAGGCATCCATGATCGCCTTGTTTAGCAGGTCATGTTCTTTCAACAAGTTTATCGCCTCGCTAGCGCTCAGCTCATTTTTTGCATATCGATCAATAATATTACGGGTTTCCATCGCGATTCCCTGTCGATTTGGATTACGCAAAAAAGGCTAACGCATTGGAAAGCCAAATGTTCCTTCCTTTCCAAAAACAGAGAAAGCTCCTACAAAAACATTAAGGGGCATCAAGTGACCGAAACCGACAAACACTAAGCCAAGCCTGTAATCCAGGACGTTACAAAGCCCACCGCTCGCCCCCCACCATCCTCGCGCGTCAGCCTGTGCACTGTCATTCCATCACTGCACAGGCATCCTCCATGGCCGACTATCACCACGGCGTTCGGGTCGTCGAACTCAACGACGGCACCCGCCCGATTCGCACCATCCCGACTGCCGTAATCGGCATGGTCTGCACGGCAGAAGATGCCGACGCCACCCTCTTTCCATTCGACACACCGGTCCTGCTGACCAACGTGCAAACCGCCATCGGCAAAGCCGGCGTCAAGGGCACCCTCGCGTCAAGCCTGCAAGCCATCGCCGACCAAACCCGCCCCTACACCATCGTCGTTCGCGTCGAGGAAGGTGACGACGATGCAGAAACCACCAGCGCCCTGATCGGCACCACCACCGAAGAGGGCAAATACACCGGCATGAAAGCCCTGCTCGCGGCCAAGGCTCGCCTGGGCTTGGTGCCGCGCATCCTCGGCGTACCGGGTCTCGACAGCCAGCCCGTCGCCACCGCTCTGACTGCTCTCGCCCAGCAGCTACGCGCCTTCTCATACGTCAGTGCCTGGGACTGCAAAACCAAGGAAGAAGCCGTCGCCTACCGCGACAATTTCGGCGACCGTGAAACCATGGTGATCTGGCCGGACTTCCAGAACTGGAGTACCGCCACCAACAACACCGTCACCGCCTCGGCGGTAGCCCGAGCACTCGGCCTACGGGCCAAGATCGACCAGCAGATCGGCTGGCACAAAACCCTATCCAACGTCACCGTCAACGGCGTAACTGGCATCAGCGCCGACGTGTTCTGGGATCTGCAAAACCCCGCCACCGACGCCAATTACCTCAACAGCAACGAGGTCACCACCCTAATCAACGAGGGCGGCCTGCGCTTCTGGGGCAGCCGCACATGCAGCGACGATCCGCTGTTCGCCTTCGAGAACTACACCCGCACCGCCCAGGTCCTGGCCGACACCATGGCCGAAGCGCACATGTGGGCTGTGGATAAGCCCCTGCATCCGTCCCTGGTGCGCGACATCATCGAAGGTATCAACGCCAAATTCCGCGAGCTGATCACAGCGGGCTACCTGATCGGCGGGAGCTGCTGGTATCCCGAAGACGCCAACGACAAAGACACCCTCAAGGCCGGGCGCCTGTTCCTGGACTACGACTACACCCCCGTACCACCGCTGGAGGACCTGACCCTACGGCAGCGCATTACCGACCGCTACCTGATGCAGTTCGCCAGCCAGGTCAACAGCTAACCCGGAGAACACGCCATGGCCCTGCCGCGAAAACTCAAAAACCTGAATTTCTTCAACGATGGCAACAGCTACCTTGGGCTCGCCATGTCCGTCACTCTGCCGCCGCTCGGTCGCAAAATGGAAGGCTATCGCGGCGGTGGCATGCACGGCCCGGTGAAGGTCGACCTGGGCTTCTCCGATGACGGCATTCAGCTGGAATGGAAAACCGGTGGGCTCGACCTGATCTCCCTGCGCCAGTTCGGCGCGGTCAATGCCGCCGGTATCGGCCTGCGCTTTTCCGGCGCCTTTCAACAGGACGACA
The DNA here is from genome assembly GCF_059420925.1 of Pseudomonas sp. GW821-FHT03C07. Lineage (NCBI taxonomy): Bacteria > Pseudomonadati > Pseudomonadota > Gammaproteobacteria > Pseudomonadales > Pseudomonadaceae > Pseudomonas > Pseudomonas sp. GW821-FHT03C07. Next base: position 72,517 of record NZ_JBWKUQ010000007.1, on the reverse strand, counting down.
CGGGCGAAGTCAGCACTGTGGAAATCGTCGTGCGCGGGCGTCACGAGACCATCGACATGGGCGAAGCCAAGCCCGGCGAAGACACCGAACACAGCATCACCACCACCTGCAGCTACTACAAGCTGACTGTCGACAACGAAGAAATCATCGAAGTCGACCTGCTCAACTTTATCGAGAAGGTCAACGGCGTGGACATGCTGGAGAAACAGCGTAGCGCCCTTGGCATCTGACGCCCTTTGAGCCAAACCCGGAGACTCACATGACCACCAAAACTAAGACCGATATCACTGAAACCCTGGCGGCCGTCGATGACAACACGGTCACCCTCGACGCGCCGATCCAGCGCGGCAAGACCGAAATCAGCAGCATCGCTGTACGCAAACCAACTTCTGGCGAGCTGCGCGGTATCCAACTGATCGATCTGCTGAACATGGATGTCGCCAGCCTGATCAAAGTCATTCCCCGCATCAGCACACCCTGCATCACGTCCCCCGAAGCCGCCGGCATGGACCCCGCCGACCTGATGGCCGTCGGCAGCAAGATCATTGGTTTTTTGTTGCAGAAGCAGGCGAAGACGGACGCCTCCCTCGTTGCGTAGAGGACGCCATGGCAGACCTGGCCGTGGTCTTTCACTGGGCTCCGGCGGATATGGATCAGTTGGGACTGCAAGAACTGATGGACTGGCGCGAACGGGCGCGAATCAGGAGTAGCGCCGATGGCGAATGACTTGAAGCTGCGGGTGCTGCTCAATGCGGTCGATAAGGTCACCGCTCCCCTGCGTGGAATCCATAGGCAATCGGGCAAAACGGCTGAAGCCATGAAGGCGGCCAGGGACACCCTCAAGAGGTTGGATGCGGCACAGAAACAGGTGGGAGAGTTTCGCCAGCTCAAGCAAGGCTTGGCGGGCACTCGATCCGCGCTTGATCAAGCCCGGGCGAAAACTCGCGAGTTGGGCCAGCAGCTTGCTCTGACACCCAATCCGACCAAGGCCATGCGACGAGAGTTCGAACAGTCCAAGCTCGCCCTGGAGCGATTGAAACAGCAGACCGTCGGCCAGGGGCAGCAGCTCAATCAGCTACGCCAGCGTCTGAAAGCCACCGGCATTGATACGCGCAACCTCAGTGAACATGAGCGGCGCCTCAAACAACAGATGCTCAACACCAATCAGCAGATCGAGACTCAACGACGCCGCCTACAAGCCCTGACTCAGCAACAACGCCGTCTGACGCAAGCGCGCAACAGCTATCAACAGGGCCAGCAGATGGCAGGCAACCTTGCGGGTAAAGGGACGACAGGTTTAGCAATCGGCGGTTCAGCGCTCTACGGTGGGGCTCGCATGGTTGCGCCCGGCGTTGAGTTCGATGCCAGCATGAGCCAGACCCAGGCAATCACACGACTGGACAAGGACTCAGAAGCGCTCAAAGCCCTACGCAACCAAGCCCGTGAGCTGGGCGGCTCAACAATATTCACTGCCGGCGAAGCCTCCGGCGCGCAAGGTTTTCTTGGCATGGCCGGCTTCGATCCAAAGTCCATCAAGGACGCCATGCCAGGCATGCTGGACCTGGCCGCAGCAGGTGGCACTGAACTGGCAGAAACTGCCGATATCGCCTCCAACATCTTGTCTGGCTTGGGCATGACAGCGGACCAGATGGACAAATTGGGTGACGTCCTGGTCGGCACTTTCACCCGCGCCAACACCGATCTGCGCAAACTCGGCGAAACCATGAAATATGCGGCGCCCATGGCGAAAACCTATGGAGTTGATCTGGAAACCGCCGCAGCCATGGCTGGTAAACTGGGCGACGCCGGCCTACAGGGCAGCATGGGCGGCACCTCCCTCAGTTCGATCATGAACCGCCTTGCGGCACCGCCGAAGGCCGCCGCCAAGGCGCTGAAGCAACTCAAGATCCAGACCGCCGATGCTCAGGGTAACCTGCGTCCGCTGCCCGACATCCTCAAGGAAATTCACGACAAAACTGCCAGGATGGGCACAGCAGATAAGGGCGGACTACTCAAGGCCATTGCTGGCGAAGAGGCCGTGAAAGGCATGGCCCAGTTGGTCGCCCAGGCCGGCAGCGGCGAACTGCAAACGCTGATCGCCACACTGCGCCAAACCCAGGGCGAAGCTAACAAAACCGCCAAGGTCATGGCCGATAACCTCAAGGGCGATATCACCACGCTGAAAAGCGCCTGGGCGGATCTTGGCATTGAGATAGAGGGACAACAGGACGGCCCACTGCGTGAGCTGGTGAAGAGCATCACCGACATCATCCGCGCGGTGAAAAACTGGGCCAGTGAGAATCCCGCGCTCGCCAGTACACTGGTCAAAATTGCTGCCGGTATCGCCATTACCTCAGCCGTGCTCGGGGCCCTGGCGCTGGCAGTAGCCAGCATTCTCGGCCCCTTCGTCATGCTGCGTTTTTTGCTGGCTCAAGTCGGCATTGGCTTTCCCGGCATACTCGGGTTGTTCCGCAAACTGGCAACTGTTCTTATCGGTCCACTGATGACCGCCCTTCGTGCCGTCAGCATTGCCCTCTGGGGCCTTGCCGCCAACCCCATAGTGCTCGCCATCGCCGCTATCGTGGCTGTGCTGGCCGGGGCTGCCTACCTGATCTACCAGAACTGGGACGCCGTGAAGGCTTACTTCAGCAGCGCCTGGGAAGAAATCAAAGACGGCTTCGGCGGTGGAATCGGCGGCATTCTTACCACGCTCGCCAACTTCAGCCCGATTGGGCTGATCTATCAGGCGTTCTCTGCGGTCCTGAGCTACCTGGGCGTCGATCTGCCGAACCGCTTTACCGAGTTCGGCAACATGATCGTCAGGGGCCTGATCGATGGCCTGTTCGCAGGTCTCGGGCAGATCCGAGACGCCATCACCTCAATCGGTGATTCAACCATCGGTTGGTTCAAGGAAAAACTCGGTATTCACAGCCCGTCACAGGTGTTCGCCGAACTCGGCGGCTTCACCATGGCCGGTCTGACCCAAGGTCTGGAAGACGGCCAGCAAGGCCCGCTCAACGCCATGACCCGGATGAGCAGACAACTGACTGCCGCCGGCAACCTCGCCCTGGGCGGAACGCCCCTGCCGGCACTGACCTTTGATGATCGCCCCCCCATCAGCGGCAGCAGCACGAAGGTCTACGACAGCCACGATACCTATGAATTTAACTTTCCTTCCGCACCGGGCATGGACATGCAAGCCATGGAGAGAACCCTGCGCGCTCTGCTGACCCGGATCGACAACGAAAAAGCCGCTCGCCGTCGCAGCCGGCTGGCTGATTCGGAGTAGCCCCCATGATGCTCGCCCTCGGCATGTTTGTGTTCAGCCTGCGCACGGCGGCCTATCAGGAAATGCAGCGTCAAACTGAATGGCGGCACCCTGGCAACAACCGGGTGGGTGCTGCACCGGCTCGACAGTTCCTGGGCCGTGGCGACGACACCATCACCCTCCCCGGCCTCATCGTCCCGGAGCTGTCCGGGACCACCCTCAGTCTCGACGCCCTGCGCCTGATGGCGAACACCGGCAAGGCCTGGCCCATGGTCGAGGGCACCGGGCGGATCTACGGCCTGTGGGTGATCGAGAACCTGAGCGAAACCCGCACCCTGTTCTTTCGCGACGGCACGCCCCGGCGGATCGACTTCACCCTCAGCCTCAAGCGCGTCGACGATGACCGCATTGACCTACTCGGCGCCGCCACCCGAGTGGGGGCGGACATTCTGCGGGGGCTGCTGTGATTGACGCCGAACTTGCCAGCGTGACGGGCTTTATCTCCAAGGACAGCGAACGCGATGCGGCCTATCCGGTGCCGGCCTTCCGCCTCACCGTGGATGGCAACGACATTGCCCCTCTCATCAATCCGCGGCTGATGAGCCTGGAGCTAACCGACAACCGCGGACTGGAAGCCGACCAACTCAGCCTGACACTCAGCGACCACGACGGTCTACTCGCCATCCCTCCCAGGGGGGCAGTGCTGCATTTATGGTTGGGCTGGAGTGATAGAGGCCTTGTGGATAAAGGCACCTACACCGTCGACGAAACCGAACATAGCGGTGCCCCTGACATCCTGAGCATCCGCGCTCGCTCGGCAGATCTGCGCAAGAGCCTGAAAACCAAACGCGAACGGAGCTGGAGCAACACCACGCTGGGCCAGGTGCTGCGAGATATCGCCCTCGGTAACGGCCTTGCCGCGACCATTGCCAACGAGCTAACCGACCTGCCGCTCCTGCAACTGGATCAGGCCAACGAATCCGACGCCAACCTCATCACCCGCCTGGGCGAAGAGTTCGATGCCGTTGCTACGGTCAAGGCCGGCAACCTGCTGTGCCTGCCGGCGGGCGGTGGCAAGACCGCCAGCGGCCTGGACCTGCCGCACATCACCCTGACTCGCGCCGATGGCGATCAGCACAGCTACCTGCAAGCCGACCGCGACAGCTATGACGGCGTGCGGGCCTACTTCTACGACATAAACAGCGCGAAGAAACAGGAAGCTATTGCAGGTGGTGGTGACAACCTTAAGGATCTGCGCCACACCTACAGCGATCACCAGTCCGCCCTGCGCGCGGCTCGATCCGAGTTCAACCGGCTACAACGTGGCAGCGCCACGCTCAGCTACACCCTGGCCCTCGGTCGCCCGGACCTGATCCCCGAGCTGACCTACACGCTGGTCGGAGTGAAAACCGGAATCGACGACATCATCTGGTACGGCGGCAATGTGCGGCACAGCCTCAGTGCCGACAGCGGCTACACGATGAGCCTGGAGCTGGAAAGCAAACTGCCGGAGGATACGGTCGAGAGCCTGGCCGACGACATGGGCGGCGATTACACAGGGATCATTGCTTACTACCGGGACGGCAAGACAGGAAAAGAGAAGTCCCTGATGGCTGGGGACCAGAGCAAACCGAAGCGCCTACGTTTTCTGTACTCCAGCAAAGTATCAGCGAAACGCGCGGTAGATAGGGAGTGGAAGCGGATGCAGGAAGCGAAGTCTTGACCGGGTTTGCTCAAAAATGAGCAATCACCTTTTCATCCATAGCCACGAAAAACGCTTCACTCTTGTGAAGGGCCGCCCCAGCGAGATACAATGTATCTCAACCTAAGGAGGCCACCATGGCTACCACAACAATGGTTCATGTCCGTGTAGACGAGCATATGAAAGCGCAAGCTACGGAAACGCTGGCCGCAATGGGCCTTACCGTTTCAGATGCCATACGCGTGTTCCTGATGCGTGTCGTCGCTGAACAGCAACTGCCGTTTGCGCTCAAAGCGCCAAACGCCGAAACCCGTGTCGCGATGGCCGAGGCCGATGCGATAGCCCACGCACGCGATGCACGTTTTGCCACCGCCGCCGAGCTATTTGATGACCTCGAAAAAAACAGCGGCCAGTAAACGCGCCACCCTGCCCAGGGCGGCGGACTACACGAAGTCCTTTCTCAAAGATTGGGAGCGCCTGTCGCGATCTGGCAGGTACGATATGAATCGGCTGAAAGAAGCCATGCTCCTGCTGATCGCCCATGACGGACCTCTCGGCCCGGAATGGCTGGATCATCCATTGGGTGGCGATTGGGACGGACATCGGGAATGCCACATCGGCGGAGACTTCCTGCTGGCCTATAAACTCGATGACAGCGGCAAAACCGGTTTAGTTGTCTTTGTGCGCACAGGCACACATGCTGAATTGTTTGAGTAACGCTATTTAGATAGCTGGCAATCTCTTAAGCTTTTCATATAAGCATTCAATCTCTGGAGGCTTCCATGACCTCCAATAAAAAATCGACAAGCCCCGCAAGAAGGTTATTAGCAGAGAGTTGAGATACCTTGATATGCGCCAGGTAGCACGCGATGGACAAACAGCCTTCGAGGTATTCGTCGTCACCGGCAAGCCGCCTGTTGCACGCTAATCACGCCAGTCTGTAGTCAGTCGAAACAATCAACCTTCCTTCTCCATTAACAGCATACAGACAGCCGCAGTGCTTGCTACATCCTGATGACTGGCGACCGGTTCTGATGCCACTTCGTCAAGACAAGAACGAATGCCTACTGCAGTGTTCAAAAGAGTATTTATATCGGCTACTGGTTTAAGCTTTGCAGCAAAATCAGCAGCGGTAGCCAGTCTATTTTCTGCCGTCGCCTCTCGCCAATCGGCTAACGTGGCTTTGTGTAGCGTTCCGCCCACATACCACGGCTGGCGTTTGCCATCGGGGATATTCACGGTCTTTGAATCCGCAATTTTCGCGGCTTCCTCTCCACCGTTTTTATCACCCGAGCACATGGAAAACCCCACTCCGACGATAACAGCGAGGATAACCATCCCCATTATCGTTTGACCAGCCGTGACGCCTGGATTAGAAACTCCGCACTGAGGGCAAGTTTTTGCGCTAATATCTACTTGGTGTTTACAGGACTTACACGATTTAAGAGTCATTCAAACCACTCCCTTATTCTCATCCGTTGAATTGTCAGCCCTTCATAGGCTGGAGGCCGGCCTCCTGACCGGCGAATGGGTTATGTTTGCTACAGACTAAGTTTACTCAAGAGATTGCCGATTGCCTGCCAATACTTCAGCGACATGCAACAAATAATTTCGATCGAGCTCAGACATCCATCGATAAAGTAGCAGCAAGCCTAACTCATCATCCGCTAGTATCCGACTGATAATTTCGCACCCATTTTTAGGGTATTTCCTACAAAGCACTTCGTCCAGCATAACCAAGTCTCCATTCCTAAGAGATGCTGGACCAAAGGTAATAACTACTGTAGGAAATTTAAACTTAATAACGACCGACTCATCGGACAAATCAAGTCGATTTATTTCTGACTCGCGTCCGCAGCCTCAGACATAGCACCAATGATACGAAGAGTGGCTTGTTGATCGAACTCAGGTAGCCGTCTGTATTGGGCTATCAGCCCCTCTTCTACTGACGTGAGCCCTTCAACGGGACGTGAGTTTCGCTCCCCGATCACCACGTAAAGGATGTCAACCCCTTGCTCAGCGACTGCTGCCAGATAGGAGGCGTCTGGGCTGCGCTCACCTTTCTCATAGTTGTACTGGGTGTTTTTTGAAGCTCCGGCTTTCGCAGCAAAGTCGGTTTGATTGAATCCCAAGCGCTCGCGCTCTTCTTTTAGGCGATCACCAATTCCCACAAACGTCTCCATTGCGGCTTGACAGTCCCAAATTATTGGGAAATACTCCGCTTGCTATCACACGAAATCACACGAAACGAGACTATGCCGAACGCATACCCAACCGAGCAAGCATGCCAAGAGGCCCGCAGTCGTCTGGCGTGCCAAGGTATCTCGGCCAAGGACTGGGCTGAGCAGCACGAACTGAACCCTTCCACCGTGTATGCGGTGCTGAATGGGCAGAAGAAATGTCTGCGCGGGGAATCACACCGAGCCGCCGTGCTGCTCGGCATCAAGTCCGGCGTGGTTACACGCTAAAGCCTCTGTAACCAGGGAGAAACCAGAAAATGAAACGCCCCGTTCTAGCCACCAAGCGCCAAGTGATGAGCGCCGTAATCGGCGACTACCCCGGTGGACGCGAGTGCGCGGCAGCCCGAATCGGCTATGAACTCAAGAAATTCGATAACCACGTCTATGAAAACGCTGGGTGCCGTCCCCTTAACGACGAACAGATCCACGTACTTGAGCAAGTAGCCGGCACCACACACCTCCCCGAATACATTGCAAGCCTCTACGGCGGCTTGTTCGTCCCGCTGGCCGATCCCGAAACGCTGGATAACGTCGACCTCTATACCCGGTCCGTCAAATCGGCAGCCAAGCGTGGAGTGGTCGACCAGATCATTTCCAAGGCCCTGGACGACGGAGTGATCGCACCGGACGAAGCCAAGGCAATTCTGGCCGCGCACCGTCGCTACCTGTCCGCCCGCCACTCCGAAGTGCTGGCCACCATCCTGTTACACAGCAAGGGAGAACAGCATTGAGCACCTACAAGCTGGTCTGCCCCGCCTGCTCCGGCCCATTGCGAATTCGCACATCAGAGGGGCAAACCCCGTGCTTTCGGGCCATCTACTTCCAGTGCATGAACCTGATATGCGGAGCGACTTTCAACGGCAGCCTGAGCATTGATTACACCCTGAGCCCGTCCGCCCTGGAAAAACCCCTGACGGTTGTGCCGATAGCGCCCTATGTCGAGCGTCAGCGGGCAGCGCAAGATCTGCGTAAGCCGACCAACCAACCCGACCTGCTGGATCAAATGGAGCACGCACAATGAACCATCAGCACTTGAGCCACGACTACCGTAGCAGCATGCAACGGGCTGCCGCTGCCTATCTGACACGTCATGCCGACCAGTATCTGTCGGATTCAGACCGACTGTTCGACAACTGCGTCCATCACCTGACGGTCGCCATGGACGTACCTATATTCCTCGCCCAGCGCCTGGTGCACGACGCCTGGAGTGACCTGCACCCTGAACCTCTGACGAATTTCGTCGGCATCGACTGGGGTGTGGGGCCTGACGCGACAGTGGTGTGCCTGATCGACATCCGTTCCGGCCAGCGCTACCCGGTCCCCGCGCGACTGCTCCCTCAGCGGTTGCTCGACCAGCGCGCTTGCACAGCAACGCCACGCCCTCAGTAACCCCTTTTTAAGCAACCCGCCCAACCCCAATTGCGATGGGTTTGGGGAAGCTTTGCCCGAAATCCGAGGTGAACCATGGAATTCGACATCGCCATCACCGCAAAACTGCCGCGATACCAAGCCGTAGCGCTGCTGCACGCGCTTCGCGCCGACTACAGCGCGCAGTTCAACGAGCACTGGTACGACGATCGTTTCCGTCTGATTCCCGAAAGTTTGCGGCATGGCTCGCTGCTCGCGGCCTTCCCGGTGATGGCCGTGCAAAAGCGCTTGATCGGCGCCCTTAAACACGGCCTCGGCGAAGTGAAGTCCCCACGATGAACATGGAACACCAGCTACGCGCCGACCTCCTGCAACGTTTGGAGTCCGACTACGGGCTCAAGTACCGCGCAGGGACCGACTACATGCGCGGCGGCAAATGCCCAGCCTGTGGCAAAAAGGAGCTGTACACCCGTCATTCCAATCCCTGGGTCCTCGTCTGTGGCCGCGAGAGCCGATGCCGCCAGACCTGGCACGTCAAGGAAATCTACGAAGACCTATTCGAAGACTGGAGCGCCCGCGCACCGTCCAGCGATCAATACCCCAACGCGACCGCCAGGGCTTACTTGGAGTTTGCCCGCGGCTTTCGCTTTGAGCTGATTCAGGGCTGGTTTACCCAGGACAACTACTGGTCCAGCCATCACGACGCCGGCAGTGCGACTGTGCGCTTTGCCCTGGACAAGGGCGGCTATTGGGAGCGTTTGATCGACCGTCCGCACCGCTTCGGGCAAATGAAAGCTCGCTTCAAGCCGGGCGATTCGTATGCCGGCGTGTGGTGGTGCCCGCCCTGTGTGGATCTGCTGGCCGTCGACGAACTGTGGGTCGTCGAGGGCATCTTTGACGCCATCGCCCTGGTGCACAACGACATCAGCGCCGTGTCGGCCATGTCATCGAATCAGTTCCCCGTGGACTCGCTGAAAGAGCTGGCCCGGCTGCGCGGTGGCAAGCTGCCGAAACTTGTCTGGGCGCTGGACAACGAGCCAGGGGCGCACAAGTACACCAAACGCTGGGTGCGTCGGGCCCGCGAACTAGGCTATCAGTGCACAGCGGCGCAGATCCCCCAGTGGGACAGCCGCAAGGTCGACTGGAACGATCTGCACCAGCGCTGGCAGTTCTGCGACGACGCCGAAAAGCGCGCCGAGCATATCGCCAAAGATCTGAGCACCACCCTGTATCACGGCTCCCTGTTGATCGCCGAGAGCGCAGCCGAAAAAGGTGTGCTGATGTACCTGCGGCACGAGCGGTCCGAGTTTCACTTCAGCTTCGAGAGCCGCCTGTACTGGTTCAAGATGGACCTGGAGAAATTCAACAAGGCCATGCTGGCCCTGGAAACGTCAGAGCGACACGAAGATCAGTTGCTCAATGACAATCAGCGCCGCGAGAAAGCCTTGCGCCAATGCGGCGGCGTGGTGGAAATCGCCAACTGCTACCCCCAGGCACTGTACTTCCAACGCAATGAGGTGACGGATGAGTCCTGGTACTACTTCCGTGTCGACTTTCCCCACGACGGCGGCAGCGTAAAAAACACCTTCACCGGCGGGCAGGTCGCGGCGGCGAGCGAGTTCAAGAAGCGCCTGTTGAGCATGGCAGCCGGCGCGGTGTTCACCGGCAGCGGCCAGCAACTGGACAAGATCCTCAAGGACCAGCTCTACGGGCTGAAAACCGTCGAAACCATCGACTTTATCGGCTACAGCAAGCAACACGGCTGCTATGTATTCGGCGATATCGCCGTGCGTGCCGGCGTGGTCAGCCAGGTGAACAAGGAGGACTTTTTCGAGTTCGGCAAGCTGCGCCTGAAGACGCTGCAGAAGTCGATTGCGATGCACATCCAGCGTGACGCCAAGCAATACCGCAGCGACTGGCTGCCCATGCTGTGGCTGTGCTTCGGTGCCAAGGGCATCGTTGCCCTGGCCTTCTGGTTCGGCTCGCTGTTCGCCGAACAGATCCGTGCACAGTACAAGTCGTTTCCCTTCCTGGAGGTCACGGGCGAGGCCGGCGCCGGCAAAACCACGCTGCTCACCTTCCTGTGGAAACTGCTGGGCCGCGAACACGAAGGTTTCGACCCCTCCAAATCAACCCGTGCTGGTCGGCAGCGGGCCATGGGTCAGGTTTCCAACATGCCGGTGGTGCTGATCGAGGGCGACCGCAACGAGCCGGACAAGGCGCACGCCAAAGGCTTCGACTGGGACGAACTGAAGGACTTCTTCGGCGGCGGCACCCTCGGTACCAAGGGCATGAAAACCAGCGGCAACGAGACGTATGAGCCGCCGTTTCGCGGTGCCATCGCCATCAGCCAGAACGCCGATGTCAGCGCGTCCGAAGCGATCCTGACCCGGATTATCAAATCCCACTTTGCCCGCCCGGAAGTGACCACAGAGAGCCGCGCGGCGGCGGACAACCTGAACCTGATCCCGGTCGAGCAACTGAGCCACTTCCTGCTGATGGCTGTGCGGGCTGAAACCCAGATCATGGCGAAATTTGCCGAACGCGTGCTGGTGCATGAACAGCGCCTGCGCAAGCTCAAGGACATCCGTGTCGAGCGGATCATCAAGAATCACAGCCAGCTCATGGCCCTGGTCGACTGCCTATGCCTGGTCTGCCCGCTGGACGAAAACCAGCTAGCCACGACCCACCAAGCCCTGACCACCATGGCGCTGGAACGCCAGGCCGCGATCAGCGCCGACCACCCGTTAGTGGCTGAATTCTGGGAGGTCTACGAGTACCTGGAAAGCTTGAGCGAAGGCCCGCAGGTCAACCACAGCACCGACCCGAAACTAATCGCCATCAACCTCAATGAGTTCGCCGAGAGGGCTAGCGAACACCGCCAGAACCTGGCCGACCTCAAGACCTTGCGCACCCTGCTGATCGAGAGCCGCAGCCGCAAGCTGCTGGAGGTCAACAAGCCCCTATACAGCGCCGTGCGTGCTTCGCAGTCAGCCCTCAACGCGATGTTCACCAAACCGTTAACCGTGCGCTGCTGGGTGTTCCAGAGCGCGTAACACAACAGGCGCGGCAACGCCTGAACTCAGCACCTCAAGGAGAAGCACCATGCCCAACCACACTGAAAAAAACGTTTTCAATGAGTTGTTCAAATACCAGGCAGAACGCCCGGCCATCCGCGCAATCGGTATCGACGCCCTGCTTCGCCTGATCCCCGTCGCCCAGCGCAATACCGGCCAGAGCGCAGTTGTCGGGCGCTTCCTGCTGGGCTTGTACAACGGCTACGACAACCCTTTTAACCTCACCGAACTGCGTGCGCTGGACGCAGGCCTGTTCGACGACTGCATTGCCGTTCTGCGGCTGGACAACAGCCCCGAACAGGAGGTGCACACCTACATCAACAACGGCGATGCCATCTGGCAAGAGCTGCGCAGGAACTGGGCATGAAATGGGCTGCGAAACGCAATCGTGACGGCCAGATCGTCCAGCGCTGCTGGGTAACCGACAGCGGCTACACCGTCGCCGAATGCCGGTTGCCCGAAACGCGCTACCCCATCACCAGACCTGGAGGCGACCTGCCTTTCGCGTACGCGAAAAACCGGGACGAAGTGATCGGAATTATCGAACAAGACCAGGCCTGTCAGGCCTGAAAACACGATGTCAGGAAGCGGCAACTTCCTGACATCTACGACCCCAAGGAGAAGCACCATGCAGACACAACCATCGAGCGATGATCAAGCAGAGTCTAGCAAGACCGACTTCAAGGAAGGCGTTACCCAAAGGGGATTCCCACGAGTCGAATTCAGTGACTTTTACAACGAGCGTTGCAGCCTTCAACTCAGCAGCTTGGCCGACATGCCTGCCATCTGGCTGGGGGTAGACAGTCCAGAGGTCAAGATTCTGAAGGACGGCAACTGGCAGCCAGTGACTCTGCCAGAGGGAGCGGAATTGAGTGGGCGCATGCATCTGTCGCACCAACAGGTGGAAAAACTGCTCCCGTACCTGATGGCCTTTGTTGAAACCGGTGATCTGTTGAGCAAAACCACACTCAACCGACCAGAGCCGCAGTTTTTGGCCGAGATCAAAAAAACCAGCAAGTACGCGTATCAAATCAACTGGATGCGCAGCAGCCCCGTGCACACCTACCCATTTGCATGCGCAATCGACAGTGACGGAGGCGGTGAATACATCGTGAAAGGTGGCGTCGGCGGCCAGTATCGCCTGTCCGACGTGAATCTCTATGTAGTCGCTGACGGGCGAAAAATTCGCCTGAAATGAGCTGGGCCCACCAGAAATGAAAGCGGTGTCGGGGAGCGGCAACTCCCCGACACCTACCACCCCAAGGAGAAGCACCATGCAAGCACAACACCCAAGCGGCAGCGCTACAGAGGCTACCACGAACACCTTCAAAGTCGGCGATGACGTGACGTATGTCATTGGTCGCAGCACCGGGCACAGCGTCAGCTTCAGCGTGCGCGAAGGCAAAATCGTCAAGATCGACGGCAACGTTGCCGTCGTCAAATCCCGCAACGGTCGCTCCTGCGCGCAACAGCTGAACAAGCTCACCCGCAAGGGCGAGCGCAACGCCCTAACCCGTGCGTTGCTGGGGGATCGTTGATCATGAGCATATGGATGCAACCAATTGCCATCGCACTGAGAGTGGCACAACAGGAGGTTCTATGACTGTTCTCCTGCTGCTGTACCTCTGCACTGATGTAACTCGAACAGACTGCCAGGTTTTGCCAGCTCAAGTCTGGCAGGGACACGATGCTTATCAGCAGTGCATTGCAGCAATCCCAAGCCTGGCGGATGCCCTAACAGCCCAAAACCGGCAACGGCATCGGTTCGTCTGCGAGACCCAGATCGACGACGAGCGAGACACGAAGTATCAGGCCCGACCGACATTCAGTCATCAGTCGTTTCGAATGTGACCGGGAGTCAACTTATGAATAACGGCAAAGCCTTCCCCTGGAATCTGGACCTGACAGGCATCTGTGATCAATGCGGTAAATGCCGCGCCCACGGTAACCATCAGAGGTGCAGCAAAGTACGCCAAGCACTCAATGCGCGGCGAAGGGCCGAGGAAGCCCGATCCGGAGTTGCGCCCAGGCCTAGAAAAAGCGCCGGCTTGTTCTGGTTACTTCGTCAGGAGTGATCGGCAACACTTGGCCTGAAAGCAAACGCAACACTGAAAGGCCCGGAAACGGGCCTTTTCTCTTCCAGCATAATCGCAGGCTGTTCAACACATTGCGTGGGGACGCATATGGCAGATGGCGTAGAGGCCCGTGGCAATTCGGTGCGGGTCTATTTCCGTTTCAATGGCGAGTTGTGCCGGGAACTTGTACCCGGCGGCAATACAGCAGCCAACCGGGAGCATGCACAGCGCCTAGTGAACATCATCGAATACGAGATACAGGCCGGCACCTTCAACTACAGCCGGCACTTTCCCAACTCGTCCAGACTGGCCGAAAATACCTTCGGCCACTACTTGGACCTTTGGCTGAAGATCAAGAAAAATAGCGTCGCCGCTACCTCTTACCGTGGGTATGCAAACAAGGCAGAGGTCCACGTCCGGCCGCGCTGGGGCAAAGTTCAAATCGACCAGATCGATCACCTGGATTTACAGGAGTGGGTGCAGGACACCCTGTCGAAAAAGCTCAAGAACAAGACCATACGCGACATCATCTGCAACGTGCGCCAGGTCTTCAGGTTGTACCGCACGCGGAAGAAGGTCGCTCATGATCCGACCGAAGGGCTGTTCGTCCGCCTGCCCGATCCTGAAGCGCCGGACCCGTTCACCAGGGCGGAAATCAAGCAGATCCTCGAAACACCGACCAGCCGCACACAAGAGCTGTTGATGGTGCAGTTCATGATATGGGCCGGGCCACGGGTATCTGAAACCATTGCCCTGGCCTGGGAGGATGTCGATCTGGAGCAAGGGACGGTGACCTTCCGCCGGTCCAAGGTGCGCGGGGCCTATCGGGTAACGAAAACTCGGCGCTCGACACGAAAGGTACGGTTACTGGAACCAGCATGGGATGCACTGCGCAAGATCGATGCAATCAACCGAAAAAAGAGGGTAGAGACGGTCGATATCGTCGAACGGGACAACAAGACGGTACGGCAGCACAAATTGCACTTCGTCTTCCTAAACACCAAAAGCGGCTTGCCGCACGTAAGCGACTTCGTTGTGCGAGATCGGTTCTTCAAGGCTCACTTGAACGCTGCCGGTGTTCGCTATCGAGGACCAGGTCAGTGCCGCCACACCTACGCCAGTCAGTTGCTGACAACGGGCGTGGCCTCAATCGACTGGATCGCCGAGCAGATGGGGCACACGAGCGGGAACATGATCCGCCAGCACTACGGGACCTGGATCAATGAGGATGGACCGGATGTTGTTGGCATGCTGCAGATTGCCCTGGCGCTATGAACCCATACTTCTGAGACAAGTCTTTAAGTTAAACCTTAATATTTAGAAGATAAAACATTACACAGTAATGCAGTGATCTAGCCTCTCACTGCATTCTTATAAAATTCTTTTGGCTCGATTTCAGGATATAACTCTTTTAGACGCTTGATACATCTACGCTCAAACTCATCATGCACAGACATTACCCCCTGAAACTCTCTCACCCTACCAATAGCTGCTTCGTTCGCCATCTCGCTAGTGATTAAATTAAGAACCTTTTTCATACATAGCTTTTCATAAGAGACCACAACCTGAAGAAAGCATACGCTAAAAAGTGTCTTCAACACTTCAAGGCTATCCTTTTCATCTTTAAAAGATTTAGGCACTAGTGGTGGAGTATGGGAAAGCAACAAGCTCTTCGCCTTAATCACGTCTTTATCTTTAAAGGTTGCATATGGATTGTGAGCAAAGGTATTCCTTATACTATTACAATAGTCAAAATACTTTCGCGCATTTGAATTCAAAACTCCCAAAGCAGAAAGAAAGTCAGTTTTCAGCAAAAAAGACACCCTTTTCAATTCCATTGCACTAGCCAGAGGAAGAGCCTCAAAAAGAGCGTTGTCTAGTACCTTATCTATCGAATAATGCAATTTCACAACCAGATTCAACAAATCGGTTTCAACTTCAACTAAAGCTGTAAAGTCTTTTTCAATAGACGCAACGTTCATCGGTACTCTCCGTGCTGGCTGATGCCTCAAAGCGTTTTTTCTGCCAATCCAATCACTTTCCCGCGAGAAAGCGATCACTACCGCACAGACAACCCTCGAATGCAGCTGAAATCAAGCCTTAGGCGCCCGCTTACGAGATCGCCCCCCACAGAAGCATTCCCATATCGTTCCCATATCGCCCTTTTTCAGACACCAAAAACCACAAACCCCCGACTTTCTCTAGGAAAATCAGGGGTTTGTGTTTGCAGAATGTGGCGGTGAAGGAGAGATTCGAACTCTCGATACAGTTTCCTGTATACACACTTTCCAGGCGTGCTCCTTAAGCCACTCGGACACTTCACCGTATCTCGTCAAACCTATTCAGTCTGTCGAGGCGCGCTAATGTAGTCGAAAGCTTTTCCGATGGCAAAGGTTTTTTTCAGAATTTTCATGCGCTTAAGTCAATCAGCCGGCCTCCCCCACGCCCCCGGCCCACGGATCAGGGCAAAACCGCCAATCTCCGGCCCGGTGCGCAGCCCTCTATCCCCTCCCCAACAGGCCCGCCGCAAGCTGCCAGCCCGGCCCGAACACGGAAAAGCCTGACTCACCAGTCAGTCACGGCGCTTTACCTGACCCCAGCGGCTGGGTAACGTCTGCTCCACTTCTATATAAGGAATTGCGTCATGAGTGAATTGATCTCTTACCACCTCGACGACGGTATCGCGACCCTGACCTTGAGCAATGGCAAGGTCAATGCCATTTCCCCAGACGTGATTGCCGCCTTCAACGCCGCCCTGGACCAGGCCACCGCCGACCGCGCCATCGTCATCATCACCGGCCAACCCGGCATCCTGTCCGGCGGCTACGACCTGAAAGTCATGACCGCCGGCCCCAAGCAAGCCGTGAGCCTGGTGACCGCCGGTTCCACCCTCGCCCGCCGCCTGCTGTCCCACCCTTTCCCGGTGATCGTCGCCTGCCCGGGGCACGCCGTTGCCAAAGGCGCGTTCCTGCTGCTCTCGGCCGATTACCGGATCGGCGTCGAGGGACCGTTCAGCATCGGCCTGAATGAAGTGCAGATCGGCATGACCATGCACCACGCCGGGATCGAACTGGCCCGCGATCGCCTGCGCCGTTCGGCGTTCCACCGCTCGGTGATCAATGGCGAGATGTTCAATCCACAGGACGCCGTGGACGCCGGGTTCCTCGACAAGGTGGTGGCCGCCGATGCCCTGAAAGACGCCGCGCTGGCCGCCGCCCAGGCGCTGAAGAAGATCAATATGAACGCTCACAAGAACACCAAGCTGAAGGTGCGCAAGGCGCTGCTGGAAACCCTGGATAACGCGATCCTTCTCGATCAGGAACATTTGGGCTGAACCCCGCGCCTGCCTTTACCGTCGGAGAAGGATTTATGCCTGTCTCCGTCGGCCAGGCGAACGAAAAACTGTGGGAGCCGGCTTGCCGGCGATGAGGCCCTGAGTCTTGTATCGTTCTTGCGGCCGTCATCGCCGGCAAGCCAGCTCCCACAGGGACTGTGTGCTCCTGTAGGCCCGCGTTATCGTTGATCTCCGTTGTCGGAACGCGGCCCGGCGCAAACTCGCTCCTACGGCGCCCCCAACCTCGCAACCGCTCTAATCCGCACCTGCCGCCATCAAGCGGAAACATGCGCTAAAACATCGCCATCTCCCGGCTACAGACGGCAATTGCCGAAAACAGTGCACATCCGTACACTGCGCCACCTTTTGTCCCGGCGGACCCTATAGATGCTGTTTTTGGTACGTATGTTGTTGATGGCACTGCATTTTGTGCTGGCCGGTGTGCTCGGTGTGTTGCTCGGGCTGTGTCGGCCCTTCAATCCGGACAACAGTCGGCTGTGCGCCCGCCTCTATGCTTTGCCTGCGATGTGCATCCTGCGCCTGCGGGTCAAGGCCGAGGTCGAACAGTTGATGAACAAGCCGCACGGCTGCGTGATCGTCGCCAATCATCAATCCAACTATGACCTGTTCGTCTTCGGCAACGTGGTGCCCCGCCGCACCGTGTGCATCGGCAAGAAAAGCCTGAAGTGGGTACCGCTGTTCGGCCAGTTGTTCTGGCTGGCCGGCAATGTGCTGATCGACCGCGGCAATGCCCACAAGGCCCGGCGGTCCATGCTGACCACCACCGAAACCTTGCAGCACAAGAACACCTCGATCTGGGTCTTTCCAGAGGGCACGCGCAATCTGGGTGAAGCACTGCTGCCATTCAAGAAAGGCGCGTTCCAGATGGCCATTGCCGCCGGGGTACCGATCGTGCCGGTGTGTGTCAGCAGCTATATCAAGCACATGCGCCTGAACCGCTGGCGCAGCGGCAAGATCCTGATTCGCTCGCTGCCGGCGATTCCGACCGCCGGGCTGACACTGGACGACCTGCCGATGCTGATCGCCGAATGCCGCGAGCAGATGCGCGCCTGCATCGCGACCATGGATCAACAACTGTTCCCCGAACTCCCGCGCGTTTGCTGACTCTGATCAGGCAGGGCAGGATAAGCTGCACCCCCCTCAAAAAAAGAAGAAGTGATCAGCACTATGGGTAGAGTCGTTGCCTCGGCGGTTTACAGTGCCGGCAGGAAAGTCCGGGATATCACACTCGATGAGGGCAGCGCCTGGGCGGCCAAGCCGGACCATTTTGTCTGGATCGGCCTGGAAGAACCCAACGCCGAGGAACTGGCCAATCTGCAAAAGCAGTTCAACCTCCACGAACTGGCCATTGAAGACGCCCTGGAAAAGCACAGCCGGCCCAAGCTGGAAAGCTTCGGCGATGCGCTGTTTATCGTCACTTATTCGCCGATACGCAACGACGGCAAGCTGCAGTTCATCGAAACCCACATCTTTGCCGGCAACGGCTACATCATCACCTGCCGTAACGGCCACTCAAAGTCCTACGCCCACGTCCGACAACGCTGCGAAGCCCGACCGCTGTTGCTGGAGCACGGCGAGGACTTTGTGCTGTATGCCCTGCTGGACTTCGTCACCGAGAGCTATCAGCCCGTCAGCGAAGCCATCCACGCCGAGATCGACGAACTGGAAAAGAACGTGCTCACCCATTCCCTGAACGAGGGCGATATCCAACGTATCCATTACCTGCGCCGTGATGTGCTGCGTCTGCGCCGCTACGTGGCGCCGATGGTGGAGATCAGCGAGGAGGTGTCGCGCCTGGACTTCCCGTTTATCGACAAGAACATGCGCCCGTATTTCCGCGACGTGCAGATCCATGTCACCCGCCAGATGGAAGACCTGGCGACCCTGCGCGATATCGCCAGCCAGACCATCGAGATCGGTGTGCTGCTGGAGGCCGCGCGCCAGAGCGTGGTGCAACGCAAGTTCGCCGCCTGGGCGGCGATCCTGGCGTTCCCGACGGCGGTGGCCGGGATCTATGGGATGAACTTCCAGAACATGCCAGAACTGAACTGGCACTACGGTTATTTCACCGTGCTGGGATTTATTGCGGTGGGCTGCACGGGGTTGTGGGCCAGCTTCAAGAAATCCGGCTGGCTATAAACCAGCCCCCTGGAAACCCCTCTCGCCCATTCAGGCCGATGCCGCCTCTGGCTTATGCGCCACGAAACGCATCATCCATTCCGCAACCGTGGTGCCGTGGTGCTCGTGCACCAGGCTGGCCACGCCACTGGAATAGATCTGCTCGCCGAGAAACTCCTGGCGAATCTCCAGCAGCGCCCGGGAGTAGTCGTGGATAAATTCCGGATGCCCCTGGAAGCACAGCACCTGGTCGTTGATGTGGTACGCCGCATACGGGCAGAAATCGCTGGAGGCGATCACCGTGGCATTTTCCGGCAGCGCAGTGACCTGGTCCTGGTGGCTGATCAACAGGGTCAGTTCTTCGCGCACCGGGCTCATCCACGGTGCCTTGGCGGCCATCTTGTATTGGTGAGTGCCCACGCCCCAGCCCTGGGTCGCACGCTCGGTCTTGCCGCCCAGCAGCAGCGCCAGCAACTGATGGCCGAAGCAGATGCCGAGTAACTTGTCACCACGCTGGTAGCGATCCAGCAGATAGACCTTGAGGGTCTGGATCCACGGATCGCTGCCAAAGGAGTCGGCCTTGCTGCCGGTCACCAGGTAGGCGTCGAAGCTCAGTTCGTCACTCGGGTAGTTGCCCTGCATCACGTTGTACACGCAGAAGGAGGCCGCGATCGGTTGACGGGAGAACAGGCGCTCGAACATCTGCCCGTAGCCCTGATATTGATCGACCAGTTCCGGGCGCAGGACATCGGTTTCCAGAATGCAGATGCGTAACGACATAAAAATACCTGACACAAAAAGACAAAGAATGAAACCCGAGCCTGCCTTGAAACCCGCGCTCAAGGCAAGCACAGAACGCACTGTCGCAAGCTGCGGTTCAGCTAGCCGGTAAACCGGCGAACGGGCGGTTGAACGGCGCTGATCCTCACACTCGGACGAACGGTAGTCGGCTAAGGGACAAGCGCTTTTCACCCTTGCATGCGTCTAGCAAAAGGCCCGCTAGGCGGCTGGCGATATGCCTCATGCCTTTTTAAAAAGATATTTTGATCAGTTGATACGAAATGGTTCTAAGTCAAGTGTGACGCGGGCTCTAAGGTTAAGCCTGTAGTGATGGCCGTCGGGTTTTGCCGAGGCATCTCTCCAGCAGCATTGTTGTCAGTAGTCGTCGTCAGGAATAACAACAAAAGGCAGTCCGCCATGTTCAAACATTCGAAAATCCGTCAAGCCGGTCTCATCGTCATCGCCACCACATTACTGTTGATCCTGCCGAACCTCACCAAAGTGATCGGCTAGACGCGCTGTGGCGTGTTTCCCGGCAACCCCAGCGCGACCTTCATCGGTTCACTACCGAAGTGCGGTTTTGTGTGCCAATCTTGAGCCATGACTCAATGGAGAGAGACTCATGCGCCACTGGATTGTCATTCCCGCGCCGCTCATCAGTTGTTCCGCCCAGGCGGGCATCATCGATGTGAATCGCGCGGTGGAGGAGATCCGCGACCGCGCGCTGATTCTCGATTTGCGCAATAACGCCGATGAGGCCGCCCCGACAGGTCCCCCTACCGAATGAAGCCGCTGATACTGCTCACGACCCTGCTGCTCTGCCCTGCCCTTTATGCCGCGCAACTGGAACTGCCCCAGGGCAGCGGTAGCCGGACCTGGCAAACCGAGGAGCTGCTGGGCCAGGCCCAGACCATCACCGTCAAGGATGATGTCTCCTACAAGCGCGACATGACCTATCGCGCGGTGCCAATAGCGGCCTTGCTGGAAGGGATCAAGGCCGACGACCACCTGCAGGCGGTGGCGCTGGATGGTTTTGCCGCCGAGATGGGTGCCGCCCCACTATTGAGTCGCCAAGGTGCCCAAGCCTGGCTGGCGGTGGAGGATCCGGGCAAGCCCTGGCCGCCACTGGCTGAAGGCAAACCCAGTGCTGGCCCCTTTTACCTGGTCTGGACAGACCCGCAGGCGGGCCATATCAGCCCTGAACAATGGCCCTATCAGATGGCGAGCATCAAGCGCCTGGCGCCTGTGGCCGAACGTTTCCCGGCCCTGCGGCCGGACCCGAAGCTGGCGGCCAATGATCCAGTGAACAAGGGCTTTGCGCTGTTTCAGAAAAACTGCCTGGCCTGCCATCGGCTCAATGGCGCCGGGGATGCCCAGGTCGGACCGGACCTGAACGTACCCTACAACCCCACCGAATACTTCGCCGCCGGCTATCTCAAGCGCTATATCCGTGACCCGCAGAACCTGCGGCACTGGCCACAGGCGAAGATGCCCGCGTTCGCGCCGGCGGTGCTGCCGGATGGCGAACTGGATCAGTTGGTGGCGTACTTGAAGCACATGGCCAAACGCAAACAGCCGATCTAGGACCTGTACGAGAACTCGCCGAGCGGCGATCAGGCAAGGCAAAAACAGGCGAGGAAGCGGAGTTTAGTCCACTAAATGAGCATCCGAGCCTGTTTTTAACGCAGCATGATCGTCGCGCAGGCAGTTATCGTACAGAGCCTAGGACCTTACTGCTGCTGCACCGACAGGATCGGCGTCGGCGATACCTGCACCTTGGCGTGCATCTGCTCACAACCGCCACCCCGGCGCATGCCGCGCACCGGGCAAGCGTCGAGGTAATCCAGGCCCACCGCCAGTTTCAGATGGCGCTCCGGCCGGGACAACTGGTTGGTCACATCGAAACTGTACCAGGCGTCGTCCAGCCAGGCTTCGGCCCAGGCATGGCTGGCCAGATGCTCGCTGTTCTCGCTGTACAGATACCCCGACACATAACGCGCCGGAATCCCCAGGCTGCGCGCGCAGGCCAGGAACGCATGGGTATGGTCCTGGCACACCCCGGCCCGCCGGGCAAAGGCCTGGGCGGCGCTGGTGTCGACTTCGGTGGCGCCTGGCGTGTAGGCCATGTGCTGGTTCAGCGCGTGCATCAGGTCGATCAAGGCACTACGGTCACGTCGCTTGCGGCATTGCTTGTCGGCGAAGCCGCGCAAGGCATCGTCCGGCTCGGTCAGGCGGGTCATGCGCAAGAACGGCAAGGCCGACTGGCTCTCGTGCTCGGCCTCGCGCTGCTCATCGATATCCACCTGGCCCCGGGCGCCGATGATGATGGCTTCGTGGGGCTCGTCCAGCGTCAGCACATGCAGGATATTGCCGAACGGGTCGAGCTGCGCCCGCACCGGACGCGGCAGGTTCAGTTGCCAGCTGAGCACGTGCTGGCGCTCGCTGTCGTGGGGGGTCAGACGCAAATACTGGATGCTCGCCCGCACCTGATCCTCGTAGTGATAGGTGGTCTCATGGCTAATGGAAAGTCTCATGCAGCCTCCAGGTAAGAACTGTGTATGGCGTTGCCCAGTTCGGCAACCAGGGGAATGAACTCAATCAGCCAGGTGTGCAGGCCTTCATCGAGGATCTCATCGATACCGGTGTAGCGCAGTCGCGCATCCATCTCGGCGGCCAGGCGCTGGGCCGGCCGGCCGTTGATACCCGGCAGGCTGGCGAGGATCTGGTCGATTTCTTCGGTGCAGGCGCGCAATGAGCGCGGCACATCGGCACGCAACAACAGCAGTTCGGCGACCTGCCGGGCGCCCGGGGCGTCACGGTAGATCTCGGTGTAGGCCTCGAACGACGACAAGGCCCGCAACAACGCACTCCACTGGTAATAGGCGTGGGCCGTGCCGTCGCTGACCGCGTCGGCCTGGTCGCCGGCCATGTCGTAGCGGGCATCGAGCAAGCGCAAGGTGTTGTCGGCCCGTTCGATAAAGGTGCCCAGGCGAATGAAACGAAAGGCATCGTTACGCATGATGGTGCCGTAGGACGCCCCACGGAACAGATGGGAACGTTCCTTGATCCACTCGCAGAAACGGCTCATGCCATAGCGCCCCAAGCCCTGGTCGGCAATGCCGCGAATTTCCAGCCAGGTGGCGTTGATGTTTTCCCACATGTCTGCGGTAATCCGCCCACGCACCGCATGGGCACTGGCCCGCGCCGCCCGCAGGCAACTGAAGATACTCGCCGGGTTGGCCGCGTCCAGGGCGAAAAAATGCAGCAGCCGGTCAGCGTGCAGCTCGCCATGGCGTTCCAGGTAATCGTCCAGGGTGCCGGTGATCAACAACGGCATGGCCATTTCATGCAGACCGTCGCCACGACCATCCTGCGGCATCAACGACAACGAATAACTCACGTCGAGCATCCGCGCGAGGTTTTCCACGCGCTCCAGATAACGCGACATCCAATACAAATCCGAGGCAGTTCTACTTAGCATGTCAGGCTTCCTTAATCCTCGACCACCCAGGTGTCCTTGGTGCCGCCGCCCTGGGACGAGTTCACCACCAGGGAGCCTTCGCGCAGTGCGACACGGGTCAACCCGCCCGGCACCACGCGGGTCTCACGACCGGAGAGGACAAATGGACGCAGATCGATATGGCGCGGGGCAATGCCGCTCTCGACAAAGGTCGGGCAGGTCGACAGGGACAACGTCGGCTGGGCGATATAAGCGTGGGGCTTGGCCTTGAGCCGAGCGCGGAAATTCTCGATTTCCGCGGCGCTCGCCGCCGGCCCCACGAGCATGCCGTAGCCGCCCGAGCCCTGGGTTTCCTTGACCACCAATTCCGGTAGGTGCGCCAGCACGTGGGAGAGCTCCTCGGGCTTGCGACATTGCCAGGTGGGTACGTTCTGCAGAATCGGCTCTTCGTCCAGGTAAAAACGGATCATGTCGGTAACGAATGGGTACACCGACTTGTCGTCCGCCACCCCGGTGCCGATGGCATTGGCCAATACCACATTGCCGGACCGGTAGGACGACAACAGGCCAGGCACGCCGAGCATCGAGTCGGGGTTGAAGGCCAGCGGATCGAGGAACGCATCGTCGAGGCGGCGGTAGATCACATCCACCTGTTTCGGGCCGTCGGTGGTACGCATGAAGACCTTGTCGTCACGCACGAACAGGTCGGCGCCCTCCACCAGCTCCACACCCATTTCCCGAGCCAGGAACGCGTGCTCGAAGAACGCACTGTTGAAGCGCCCGGGCGTCAGTACCACCACGCTCGGGTTGTCCAGCGGACTGGAGCTTTTCAGGGTGTCGAGCAGCAGGTTGGGGTAATGGTCAATGGGCGCGATGCGCTGGGCAGCGAACAGTTCGGGGAACAGGCGCATCATCATCTTGCGGTCTTCGAGCATGTAGCTCACGCCGCTGGGGGTACGCAGGTTGTCTTCCAGGACGTAGTAGGTGCCGTCGCCATCACGGACCAGGTCGACCCCGGAAATATGCGAGTAGATATCACGGTGCAGGTTCAGGCCCTGCATCGCCAATTGGTACTGCTCGTTGGCCAGGACCTGTTCGGCGGGAATGATCCCGGCCTTGATGATGCGTTGTTCGTGGTAGAGGTCGGCGAGAAACATGTTCAGCGCCTTGACCCGTTGGATACAACCGCGCTCCACGACGCGCCATTCACTGGCGGGAATACTGCGGGGAATGGTATCGAACGGAATCAGGCGTTCGGTGCCTTGTTCGTCTCCATAGAGGGTGAAAGTAATCCCGGCGCGATGAAACAGCAGATCGGCCTCACGTCGCCGTTGTGCCAATAACTCCTCGGGAGTATCGGCCAGCCAACGAGCAAACTCCCGGTAATGCGGGCGGACCTGGCCGCCGGCATCGTACATCTCGTCAAAATAGGTGCGGATCATGCCGTGCTCCTTGTCACCCGGTCACAAGGGCCTTCGCAAGGCCCGTGCCATCGGCATAAACGCTTTAATATCAACACGTTGGATAATCATCCAACCTGCGCCGCACCATCACTGTGCAGTAAACGCCCCAATACAAACAGCAGCGCCTCATTGCGAAGCAGGCTTTGCCTATCCACCAGCATAGCCAGAGTTTACCCACCTGCCCGGGCGGCCCTTTTTTGTGCGCAACAAACAAAAACGGCCGACCCTTGGGTCAGCCGCTGCTGGTGGAAGGAAGTCTCTCAATTAAGCGCCCGTACCGGGTGCTTGACGCCCCAACCTTCGATGGTGCCGCCCAGAGGCTCGACCACCGCCCCGAAGTTCTGTTCGAAGTCACCGATACCGCCATAGGTGGCGTACATCACCTTGCTCAACTCCAGGTACCAGGCACCGTCGTCACGAACACTGACCTGGGCATTCAAGGATTCACCGCGAAACTTGCCTGCCGCCCTGCGCGCCCGCTCCTCGTCCGGGAAAACGGCATAGAACTCGATGGGATGGATGCGTGCGAAATCAAAACCGCCTTCTTTCATGCGGCGCAGCACGTTGCTGCTGATGTCTTCTTGATAGGCTGTGCTCATGAAACGTCCTCCTCAGCAAGCGTTGGATAGACTTTCCGTACTCCCGAACCAGGCACCGAACGGCGCTGGCGATACGACAACCGGGAAACAAGCATGTAGCTGACAAGACCAGACCTATAGCGAATCATTCGCTGATCTCCCTTGCAGAGTAGCGCGATGACATCACCTCTGCCAGAGGGAGTGCAGAGGAAAAAGCGCGGTCAGGGTAAAGGCGTGATACTGAGGATCTGGATGCTGTTCTGATCCTTCAGGCTTTTGACCGTCGGGTCCGGGGTACGGCCTTCCAGATCATTGAGGTCAAGCGCGGCGGGAACCGGCAACAGCTTGGCGCGAATCAAGCGCGCCGCCTGCTCCAGGTCCGGTTGGCTGGCACATTCGAAGTGCTCCGTGTCCTGCACGCCATGATCGTCGACGAAGGTAACTGCCCACTTGCTCATCGGTGCCTCCTCGGTAAAGCCCATCAAGGGGCTTACAGTATCTGGACTGTAGAGCATGGAAGATCGTTCAACCGGATGTGAAAGGCATGGGCCCTGGAGAACGCCCAATAACCTGATGTGGGAGCGGTGCTTGCCCGCGAAGCTTTTGGCGACCTCAAGGGCCTCTTCGCGGATAAATCCGGCTCCCACAATGTCCGACAAGCCGAGTTGATCAGCCCCTCACTTCTCGGCGCGTTCCTTCAGGGCCTTGAGGGTATTGAACGGTGCATCGACCACGAACTTGTTGGCCAGCCACGAAGGCACGCTGCCGCCCGGCTCGGTGTGCACCTGGTAAGTCACTTCGGTCAGGCCACCGTCCTTGGGCACCAGCTTCCAGAAGCCCTCCACCTGGGCGACACGGACATAACCTTTCTCTTCCGGCAGGTAGGTCGGCACTTCCTTGAGCGTGCGAGTCAGGCTGCCATCAGCGCCCTTGGTGGTGGTGATCTGCAAGATGGAATCGCGATCAGTGACCGGGAACGGCGCCTTGAACTGGGTGTAGGTCCAGCTCAGATCACCGTCTTTTTTCAGCAGCTTCTGCGACTTGCACTCGTGAATCCAGGCACAGGCCCCGACCACGTCTTCCTGCAGCGCCTGGATCTTCGCCACGGGCGCCTTGATCAGGGTCACGCCACGGTAGGCCTTGTACTGGGAGTTGGCCACTTCACTCAGGGAGACCTTGATACCGTCCTGATCCTTGGCCGTTTCCCAGTTCTGCGCATACGCGGTACCGCTCAACAGGACAGTCAAACCACAAACCACAGCCATTCGATGCAGCGAACTCATTGTTTTATTCCTTATTGTCGAAGTTCCGTTCATTGAACACACCTCACGCCGCTGTCATTTGCTCCCACCAGCCGATCAGGCGGATCGCCTCTTCCCGGCTGCTGCCGCAGACCTCGGGATCGGCCTGGAAAGCCCCACACACAGAGGGCCGTTCAGGTTTGCCAAACAAGCCGCACAGACCTTCGACCGAGAGTTGCACGCAACGTTCTCCCGCCGGCTTACCGTTAGGCATGCCAGGAATCGGCGTACTGATGGAAGGGGCAATGCAACAAGCGCCACAGCCCTCACGGCACTTCATGACGACACGCTCCTGGCAGGGAAAAAGGTGTGTGGAGGACAGAGTACCCGCTAAAACGGCTGTTTAAAATTGGTCGCACAATTGTTTTTCACGGATAAGGCCCATGACCGGGCAGTCACCGACGAAGCGTCGTGCCGGGTGGGCCGTTTTACTGTTTGAATTCAAAATCCAGGGCCGCGCCGTCGACTTCCTTGCGCCCCTCGTTACGCAACTGTAGATCCATCTCATTCTTGAGCAAGCGCCCATTGAGCTGGAAAGGTGTCTGTTCAGGGGTTTTTTCGAATAGTTGTGGCAACAGCGGCCGACTTTTCGACAAGGGTACCGTGCCTGGCGGCTCAAGGCGCTTGACCATGTCCTGGGGCAGGCTCAGATCCAGCTGGGGCGGTGGCAGCGTGGTGTTCAGCGCGTCACTGGCCGGCACGGCTTTGGCGGCAATCGGTGCACGCCGCTTGGCCTTGCCCGGCGCAACCTTCTGGGTAGTTGCCCGTTTACTCGGTGGGTGTTTTTTCTTCACCAGCTTGACGCTGCTGGCCGGGCTCCCGAGCGGCTTTTTCGCCGTCGTCGCGGTCGCGGGTACGCTTGTGTCCTGGGCCTGCGCCGTCACAACAACTCCCGCGCCCAAGCCTGCCAGCACGAAAATCAACAGCAAACGAATGGAAAGAGTCACTTTCATAGGCTCTACGGCACGGACGACAGGGGGGGGCATATGCTCGCCTGTTGAGCGTCTCCTGACAAGCGGGCGATCATCCAGGACCGCCCAGGCTTGTTCCCGGCCCGTCACAAAAGCCCGGCCGCCGTTTCCTGGCACAGCTGGCTGGCCAGCATGCCGAGGGTCATCAACGCCCGTTCGGCCTCGCGATTCCAGGGGATTCCGCAGTTGAGCCGGATACAGTGGTTGAACTGCTCAGTGTTACTGAAGATCAACCCCGGGGCGATGCTGATGCCCTGCTGCAGTGCCCGCACGTGCAACTCCTGGGTGTTGACCCGCCCCGGCAGGCTGACCCACAGGATGAAACCGCCGGTAGGCCGGGTCATCTGCGTCCCCTCCGGGAAGAACTGCTGCACCGCCAGTTGGAAGGCACTCAGGTTCTTGCGGTACTCCTGGCGGATAAAACGCAGGTGCCGATCATAGCCGCCGTTTTCCAGATAGGCCGCCACCGCCATCTGCGTCACGCTGCACGCCGAGTGGGTACTGAAGGTCTGCAAGCGCTGGATTTCCTGCTGGAACTTGCCGGCGATCATCCAACCGATGCGCACGCCGGGCGACAGGGTCTTGGAAAAGCTCGAGCAGTAAATTACCCGGTCCAGGCGGTCATAGGCCTTGAGGGCCTTGGTCCGACCGACTTCGAACATCAGCTCGCCGTAGATGTCGTCTTCGACGATCTGGATATCGAAGTCCGAAGCCAGACGCAGCAACTGCTTCTGCCGTTCTTCCGGCATGGTCCCGCCCAGCGGATTGCTCAGCCGGGTGGTCAATACCAGGGCCTTGATCGACCATTGGTTGGCCGCCAGTTGCAGGGCCTCCAGGCTCATGCCGGTGGACGGGTCGCTGGGGATCTCGATGACTTTCAGGCCCAGCAGGTCGGCCAGTTGCAGCAGGCCGTAATAGGTCGGCGATTCGGCGGCGATCAGGTCGCCCGGCCGGGTCAGCACCCGCAACGACATTTGCAGGGCATCCACGCAACCGTGGGTGATCACCACTTCCGAGGGGTCGATCACCACCCCGGCATCGCGCATGCGAATCGCCACCTGGCGGCGCAACGGTTCGAAACCGGGACTGAACATGTAGCTGAAGGCCCGCGGGCTGTGAAAGCGCGTGACCTTGGCCAATTGCTGGTGCAACGCGCGCACCGGCAGGTAATCCACCGACGGCACCGCCGCGCCGAAGGGAAACACACCTTCACGGCGGGACTCGACCAGCACCTGTTGGATGATGCTGCTGCGGGTGACCAGCCCCGGCCGTTCGACCCGGGCGATGTCCGGGGTGGGCGCGGTCAGGGCCGGGGTCTGGTGCACGTAGTAGCCCGATTGCGGACGCGCGCGGATTAGCCCCTGGTCTTCCAGGTTGGCATAGGCCTGCAGCACCGTGGCGTGGCTGACATTGAGCTGCGAGCTCATCTTGCGCACCGACGGCACGCGCTCACCCGGCTGATAGACACCCCGCCGGATATCCTCGGCGAGCTGCTGAGCAATACGTTGGTAGAGCAATAGGTTGGTCATGAAGCGGCACTCGGTTTCAACGGCATTTTTATTCTTGGACGCAACAATACCGGAACAGTTTAAAAGTGTACTGGCACAGTTTCTACAATAGTCGACAATACAGTGACAAGAGAAGTAAAACTGTACGGGCACCCACCATCGCGCAAACACCGCATCCTCTTGTAGGCGCTGGCTCGCCGGCGATGAGGCCCTTGAGCCTTGCGGTGCCTACCTGGACGCCATCGCCGGCAAGCCGGACTCCTACAGGGTTGCACGGTGTTTTCGAGGATATAGCAGGCACAAAAAACCCGGCGCCTTGAGAGGGCCGGGTCTTCGTTGTAAACCGATAGCCGTCAGCGTGCCGTGCCCAGCCGGCCCTTCTCGTCGGAAAAAACGATCTCGACCCGACGGTTCTGCGCTCGCCCGCGCTCGCTGGCATTCACGTCCACCGGGTACTGGTCGCCATAACCCATGACCTCGATGCGCTTCTCATCGATACCCAGGTCCACCAGCATATCGGCCACCGACTGCGCGCGGTCACGGGACAGCTGCAGATTGTTGTCCGGATCGCCGGTGTTGTCGGTATACCCTTCGATACGCACCACGCGCCGCGGGTTGAGCTGGAGAAACTGCACCAACTTGAGCACCGTGCGATTGGCCGAATTCTTCAATTCCGCCTCACCGGTGTCGAACAACACATCGCCGAGGGTCATCACCAGGCCGCGATCTTTCTGGTTACTGGTCAGGCTGGCGATCTGCTCTTCTACCCACTTGCCCTGCTGCTGCACGCTAAGCAATTTGCTTTCGCGCAAGGCCAGTTGCAGGCGCTGGCGCTCCAGTTCCAGCTTGGCCGCCCGCTCCTGGTTCAGTGCGGTTTCGCTGTGCTCGCGGGCAATGTCGGCGTAGCGCTCGCTCAGGTAGGCGTAGTGTTCGACGTCAGCGGCGCTGCCCAGATAGCCGGACAGGCGCTCGGCCCGGGCCAGGGACTCACCGGCACGGATCACATCCTTGGGCGCGTAGCGCAACACATTGGTGTCTTCCTTGACCTTCTGAAAACTCGCCGACGCCGCCTGCAAGGCCGCCTCGCTGTCGTTCTGGCCGGCGCAACCGTACAAACCGACACAGGCCAGCAGCAACAGGCCGCCCGCCCTTGCGCTCGAATAGATCATTGAGCCGTCTCCAGTTGCTTATGCAGGCGCGTGATGCGGGTGTTGAGCAGCGTGACCTGCTCCTGGCTCTTCTCGGTCAGCACCCGGGCTTCGGCCAGGCGGGCATCCAGCTCGGCCTGTTCAGACTTGCGCCGGGCGCCACGGTAAGCCTGCTCGGTCATATTGGCCTTGGCCCGGCGGAACTTGTCCTCGGCCTGTTTCAGCTCTGGGACATCATTGGCGTTGGCCCCGACGGCATGGGCCTGCGCGATGGCGCGCTCGGTCAGGCGCATCTGCTCGTTCGGCGCCGGATCGGTGGCGCAGCCCGCCAGCGCCAGCACGGCCAGGGCAGCAAATAGAGGTCGAATACTCACAAAAAAATCCCTACGGTTTTGGGGCGCTGACGGGCTGCAATTGCGCCGCCCAACGCTCCAGATTGCGCTGCAGCGCGGCTTCGGTCAGGCCGGAGGCGGGCAATTCTGTCATCTTTTTCGCCAACTGTCCGCGCAACCAGGGGTCATTGCAGGCCGAGTTGTGGGAAACCGCGAGAAACAGCCCCGGCTGGTCGATCGGTTGCGGATGGGCCTTGAGGTCGTTGGCCATGCCCAGGGCCTGGCTCGTGACCATGCCGGCATAACGCCCGGCCAGCACATAGTCGACCTCGCCCAGCAGCAGCTTGTGGAGGGCCGGGGTCAAGGTCGGTGTGCGTTGAAGGGTCAGGCGCTCCTTGATAAAGGCGCTGAACGGCTGGGTCATCCGGGCCTTTTCCGAGACCGCCCCGGTATAGCCGTGCAGATCCTCGGCGCTGTTGTAGACCAGTGGTGAATCCTTGCGGGTCCAGACCAGGAAATCGTTTTGCACCAGCGCCGGGTGGATGTAGTCCAGCGAGTCCAGTTCGTCGAGGGCGATGGGCGCATCCACCAGCAGGTCCATGCGCCCGCTGCGCACCTCTTCCTGGGCCTGGGCGCGTTTACCGCCGTAGAGCACCTCGACCTTGAGCCCCAGCTCCCCCGCCACCTGGCGTAGCAGGTCGGCACTGGCACCGATCAGGTGCTCCGGGTCCTGAGGATCACGCCACAGGTACGGCGGCGCATCCGGGCTGCCGGTGACGATCAGGCGCTCGCATTTGCCCAGCGCCAGGGCCTGCGGGGCCAATACGGGCAAGCCCAGCAGCAGTGACAGCGCCGCGGCGCGAAGCCTGTCCATGAGGTGAATCTCCTTCTCAAAAATCATCCGACGCCGGGATACACCGCGGTGATGACGGCTGGCACCGCCCTACTGTAGGAGCCGGCTTGCCGGCGATGAGGCCCGTGAGACCTGCATCGCCTATTCAGCCGCCATCGCCAGCAAGCTGGCTCCCACAGGTTTGGTGCTTCACCGCAAAATACCGTGTTGCCACAACCCTTGTAGGAGCTGGCTTGCCAGCGATGAGGCCCGTGAGACCTGCATCGCCTATTCAGCCGCCATCGCCAGCAAGCCGGCTCATGCAGGGGATACGAAGTGTTCGATAAATAACTCAAAAAAAACCCGGCCAAACGGCCGGGTTCTTTTATAAGCCAAGCCGCTGGATCAGACCAGCTTCTCGAACTCAGGGATAGCTTCGAACAAGTCCGCCACCAGGCCGTAATCGGCCACCTGGAAGATCGGTGCTTCTTCGTCCTTGTTGATCGCGACGATCACCTTGGAGTCCTTCATACCGGCCAAATGCTGGATCGCGCCGGAGATACCGACGGCGATGTACAGCTGTGGCGCGACGATCTTGCCGGTCTGGCCGACCTGCATGTCGTTCGGTACGAAACCAGCGTCGACCGCCGCGCGGGAAGCGCCGACCGCGGCACCGAGCTTGTCGGCCAGGGCGTACAGGTGCTTGAAGTTGTCACCGTTCTGCATGCCACGACCGCCGGAAACGACGATCTTGGCAGCGGTCAGTTCAGGACGGTCGGACTTGGCCAGCTCCTCGCCGACGAACGACGATTTGCCTGCATCGTGAACCGCGGCAACCGCTTCAACCGCAGCCGAACCACCTTCAGCGGCAACCGGGTCGAAACCGGTGGCGCGCACGGTGATGACCTTGACGGCGGCGTTCGATTGCACGGTGGCAATGGCGTTACCGGCGTAGATCGGACGCTTGAAGGTGTCAGCGCTTTGCACCGAGATGATCTCGGAGATCTGGTCGACGTCCAGCTGAGCGGCAACCCGTGGCAGGATGTTTTTGCCGTTGGAAGTAGCGGCAGCCAGAATGTGGCTGTAGCCCTTGCCCAGCTCGGCAACCAGGGGAGCGACGTTTTCCGGCAGTTGATGGGCGTAGGCGGCGTTGTCGGCCACCAGCACTTTCGACACGCCAGCGATTTTCGCAGCGGCTTCAGCGACTGCACCCACGCCCTGGCCTGCAACCAGCACGTGAATGTCACCACCGATCTTTGCCGCGGCAGCCACGGTGTTCAGGGTGGCTGGGGCCACGACCTTGTTGTCGTGTTCGGCGATTACCAAGATAGTCATAGTCAGATTACCTTCGCTTCGTTTTTCAGTTTCTCGACCAGTTCTGCAACCGACTTGACCTTGATCCCGGCGCTACGCGCAGCCGGCGCTTCGACTTTCAGGGTCTTGTTGGTGGAGGCGGTGGAAACGCCCAAAGCATCCGGAGTCAGCACTTCAAGCGGCTTCTTCTTGGCTTTCATGATGTTTGGCAGGGACGCATAACGCGGCTCGTTCAAACGCAGGTCGGTGGTGACGATGGCCGGCAGGCTCAACGACACGGTCTGCAGGCCGCCGTCGATTTCGCGGGTCACGGCAACCTTGTCGCCGGACACTTCGACTTTCGAAGCGAAGGTGCCTTGGGCGTAACCGCTCAGGGCCGCCAGCATCTGACCGGTCTGGTTGTTGTCGCTGTCGATGGCCTGTTTGCCAAGGATCACCAGCTGTGGCTGTTCCTTGTCGACAACGGCTTTCAACAGTTTGGCCACGGCCAGGGAGGTCAGCTCTTCAGCCGATTCAACCAGGATCGCGCGGTCGGCACCCAGGGCCAGTGCGGTGCGCAATTGCTCCTGAGCGGTGGACGGACCGACGCAGACGACGACGATTTCAGTCGCCACGCCTTTTTCCTTCAGGCGTACCGCTTCTTCCACTGCGATTTCGCAGAACGGGTTCATCGACATCTTGACGTTGGCGAGGTCGACGCCGGAATTGTCCGCCTTGACGCGAACCTTGACGTTGTAATCGACAACGCGTTTGACAGCTACAAGAACCTTCATGGATTCCTCGTTACTCTCCGGTGAAAAGGAAATCGCCAGGACTTGCCTGGCGGTTGATGCTCAACGGCGCACAAGGGCACCTCCAAAAACGCCGGCACTTGAAGCGAAAACACCGCCGCCGACCACCCTATACCGTCCGTCGGACGCGACCAGGCAGTCATGAACCGTCAAGGCGTGTAAACTCCGCGCCAGAACGGTATGCCGCTGTACTTTCCACTGCCTTCGCCCTGTCTTTAGAGGGGCTCCTGAATCCTGGATTCAGCCTACGGCGAGCGCGAAACCGCCCGTATCTTGACCGGAACGCCCATTCCGGTCAATACGGCAAAATGGCCAGTCATAAGCCGCGCTTCTTTGATTTATCTAGCCTGCAGCGAATTCAAACAAACGTTTGTATTGGACGCTGGTAGTGGTGTAGATATAATGCGCCGCCTAGAGAGAAAGATGTCTCATCCGTGATCCTCTTCCCGACGTGGTGCAGGAATACTGGCGAGGGACACCAAACCTCCAATTAGAAAAAAACTGTTGAGCCTTGAGTAGGAGAGAGTCTGTGGAACGCGAATACATGGAATTCGACGTGGTCATCGTCGGTGCCGGCCCCGCAGGCCTGTCCGCCGCTTGCCGGCTGAAACAGAAAGCGGCTGAAGCGGGTCAGGAAATCAGCGTCTGCGTCGTGGAAAAAGGTTCCGAGGTCGGTGCCCATATCCTTTCCGGCGCGGTGTTCGAACCACGGGCGCTGAACGAGTTGTTCCCGGACTGGAAAGAACTCGGCGCGCCGCTGAACACACCAGTCAAGCGTGACGACATCTATGTCCTGCGCAGCAGCGAGACCTCGACCAAGGTTCCCGACTTCTTTGTGCCCAAGACCATGCACAACGAAGGCAACTACATCATCTCCCTGGGCAACCTGTGCCGCTGGCTGGCCCAGCAGGCCGAGAACCTGGGCGTGGAAATCTACCCCGGCTTCGCCGCCCAGGAAGCCCTGTTCGACGAGAACGGCGTGGTCCGCGGGATCATCACCGGCGACCTCGGTGTCGACCGTGAAGGCCATCCAAAAGACGGCCTCTATACCCCGGGCATGGAACTGCGCGGCAAGTACACGCTGTTCGCCGAAGGCTGCCGTGGGCATATCGGCAAACAGCTGATTTCGCGTTTCAAGCTCGACAGCGATGCGGATGCCCAGCACTACGGCATCGGTCTGAAAGAAATCTGGGAAATCGATCCGGCCAAGCATGAGCCAGGGCTGGTGGTACACACCGCCGGTTGGCCGCTGGACATCATGAGCCCCGAGAACACCGGCGGTTCGTTCCTTTATCACCTGGAAAACCACCAGGTGGTGGTCGGTCTGATCGTCGACCTGTCCTACAGCAACACCTTCCTCTCGCCGTTCGACGAGTTCCAGCGCCTCAAGCATCACCCGGTGCTCAAGCAATACCTGGAAGGCGGCAAGCGCATCAGCTACGGCGCGCGGGCCATCTGCAAGGGCGGCCTGAACTCGCTGCCGAAGATGGTCTTCAAAGGCGGCGCGCTGATCGGTTGCGACCTCGGCACCCTGAACTTCGCCAAGATCAAGGGCAGCCACACCGCGATGAAGTCCGGCATGCTCGCCGCCGAAGCCGTGGCCGAGAAGCTGCTGGCCGGCGCCGAAGGCGGTGACGAACTGAACAACTATGTCGAGTCGTTCAAATCCAGCTGGCTGTACGAAGAACTGTTCGCCAGCCGCAACTTCGGCCCGGCGATGCACAAGTTCGGTCCGATCGTCGGCGCCGGCTTCAACTGGCTCGACCAGAACATCTTCGCTGGCAAGCTGCCGTTCACCCTGCATGACACCAAGCCGGACTACGCCTGCCTGAAGCTGGCGGCCGCCTGCCAGAAGATCGACTACCCGAAACCGGACGGCAAGCTCAGCTTCGACAAGCTCAGCTCGGTATTCATCTCGGGTACCAACCATGAAGAAGAGCAGCCTTGCCACCTGAAGCTGACCGACCCGAGCATCCCGATCGGCAAGAACCTGCCGCTCTACGATGAACCGGCACAGCGTTACTGCCCGGCAGGTGTGTACGAAGTGATCACCCAGGAAGACGGTGCGAAGCGTTTCCAGATCAACGCCCAGAACTGCGTGCACTGCAAGACCTGTGACATCAAGGATCCTTCGCAGAACATCACCTGGGTCACCCCGGAAGGTGCCGGCGGCCCGACTTACCCGAACATGTAAGTCTCAAGCCGAACAAAGTAGGAGCGAGCTTGCTCGCGATGGTAGTCAGGGCACCGCAGGGTATCAGGTGCCCCGCGTTATCGTTGACGTCCATCGCGAGCAAGCTCGCTCCTACAGTGGACCATGTTCGGCCTAAACCGAACGGCATTGCCCCCAGGGGGCCTTTTTTTGGCCTGGGAAAACCGCCCCGGCGCCTAACCTCAATCCAATCCTACCTCCACCCGATCACCATTCAAACGCACCGGCCAGACCCGCAAGCGCTGTTCGGGATACTCGATACAAACCCCATCCGCCAGGCGGAAGTGCTGTTTGTACAAGGGCGAGGCAATCACCAGTTCGCCCTTCAGCGTACCGACGATGCCACGGCCAATAACATTGGCCCCCGATTTCGGATCGCGGTTATCGATGGCAAAAACCTGCTCGCCACCACCGATAACCGGCAAATGGAACAACGCCACCTGGTCGCCGTCGAGCCAGGCGACCACGCCGGAATCCGCTACCAGATCAGCGCGATTACACAGGGTTTTCCATTCCACAGCGTTCTGCGGACGTTCCAGGGTCGTGGTGTTCATCAGTTCAGCTCCTCGGCGACAGGGATCAGGTGCAGTTCATGGGCGCGGGCCGGACGACGCTGGCCACGCTCCTCGACGAAACGGATGGCGGGATCGCCGCCGGTGTCATTGACGAAGGTGCGGAAGCGCTTGAGCTTCTCCGGGTCCTGCAGGGCGTTGGCCCATTCGCACTGGTAACGGTCGATCAGCAGATTCATCTGTGCCTCCAACTCGTCGGCCAGGCCCAGGCTGTCATCGATGATCACCGCCTTGAGATAGTCCAAGCCGCCGTCCAGGCTTTCACGCCACACCGAAGTGCGCTGCAGGCGGTCGGCGGTGCGGATGTAGAACATCAGGAAGCGGTCGATGTAGCGGATCAGGGTCGCGTCATCGAGATCGGTGGCGAACAGCTCGGCATGTCGCGGGCGCATGCCGCCATTGCCGGCGACGTAGAGGTTCCAGCCCTTGTCGGTGGCGATCACGCCGATGTCCTTGCTCTGCGCCTCGGCGCATTCGCGGGTGCAACCGGAGACCGCCAGCTTGAACTTGTGCGGCGCCCGCACGCCCTTGTAGCGATTCTCCAGCAGCAGGGCCATGGCGACACTGTCCTGCACGCCATACCGGCACCAGGTGCTGCCGACGCAGGACTTCACCGTGCGCAGCGATTTGCCGTAGCCGTGACCCGTCTCGAAGCCGGCGTCCACCAGTTCGCCCCAGATCTGCGGCAACTGGTGCAACTGGGCGCCGAACAGGTCGATACGCTGACCGCCGGTAATCTTGGTGTAAAGCTCGTACTTCTTCGCCACGGCACCGAGGGCTATCAGTTTGTCTGGAGTGATCTCGCCGCCAGCAATACGCGGAATGATCGAATAGGTGCCGTTTTTCTGCATGTTGGCCATGAAGGTGTCGTTGGTGTCCTGCAACGGCACCAACGCCGGATCCATGATCGGCTGGTTCCAGCACGAAGCGAGGATCGAGCCCACCGCCGGCTTGCAGATATCACAGCCGACATGGCCCTTGCCGTGGCGCGCCAGCAGCGCGTCGAAAGACTCGATGCGCTCGACCCGGACAATGGCGTAAAGCTCCTGGCGAGTATGGGCGAAATGCTCGCACAAGCTCTTGTCCACCGTGACGCCACGGGCGCTCAACTCGTGCTCGAAGACCTGCTTGAGTAGCGCGGCACAGCCGCCGCAACCGGTGGCCGCGCGGGTGCAGGCCTTGAGTTCGGAGAGTTCGCTGCAACCGCCGTCGATGGCCGAACAGATCGCGCCCTTGCTGACGTTATGGCAGGAACACACGGTAGCGCTCGCGGGCAAGGCATCCACGCCCAGGGCCGGTGCCGCTTCGCCCAATGGCAGGATCAGCCCGGCGGGATCGGCCGGCAGGTCGATGCCATTGCTGACGTACTGCAACAAGGTATCGTAATAGCTGTTATCCCCCACCAGCACCGCACCCAGGGCGCGCTTGCCGTCGGCGGACACCACCAGGCGCCGGTAGCTGGCGCTGGCCTCGTCGATAAAGCGGTAGCTGCGTGAACCTGGCGTGGCGCCATGGGCATCGCCAATGGAACCGACATCGACCCCCAGCAGCTTGAGCTTGGTCGACATGTCCGCGCCCATGAACGGCTCGCTGTCTTCGCCACAGAGTTGCGTGGCCACCGCGCGGGCCATCTGGTAGCCCGGCGCGACCAGGCCGAAGATCCCACCGTTCCACGCCGCGCACTCGCCGATGGCATAGATGTCCGGGTCGCTGCTGACGCACTGGCTGTCGATGGCCACCCCGCCACGCGGGCCGAGTTCCAGGCCAGATTGCCGGGCCAGGGCATCCTGCGGACGGATACCGGCGGAAAACACAATCAGGTCGGCCTCGAGGAAATCCTCACCAGCGAAGTTCATCCGGTAGCGGTATTCGCTGCCGGCACTGATCGACTGGGTACCACGGGACAGGTGCACACTGACCCCCAGCGCCTCGATCTGGTCCTTGAGCGCCTGACCGCCTTGTTCATCCAACTGGACCGGCATCAGCCGTGGCGCGAACTCCACCACATGTGCTTCCAGCCCCAGGGACTTCAAGGCGTTGGCCGCTTCCAGGCCCAACAGGCCACCGCCGACCACCACGCCACGACGGGCATTTTTAGACGCGTCGCGAATGCGATCGAGATCCCCCAGGGTCCGATAGACCAGCCGCGAGTCGCCTTCGGCGCCTTCGATCGGCGGAACGAAGGGGAAGGAACCGGTAGCCAGCACCAGCTTGTCATAGGCCACACAGCCGTCGGCGGTGATCACCTCGCGACGTTCGCGATCAATCTCCAGCACCGCGCGCCCCAGGTGCAAGGTGACCCCGGGGGTCTGGTACAAGGCGATATCGCCGAGGGCCAGGGCCTGCGCATCGCGACCGCTGAAGTATTCGGACAAGTGCACACGATCGTAGGCGCGCTGCGGCTCTTCGCTGAACACATGAATCTGATAGTGCGCCAGGGCGCCGCGCTCGACCAATTGTTCGACACAGTGATGACCCACCATGCCGTTGCCGATCACCACCAGCGTTGGCCGGGTATTCGAGGTCGCTGAATAGCTGTTCATAGGGAGCATCCGTCAAAGCCAATCCGGTTTTTCGAAGGCAAAAAAAAGCGCCTGGAACCAAAAGGTTCCAGGCGCCTTTGCCTGTTCGTGCTGCCGGCCCGTGGGCCCGACGCAGTCATGTTCACCCGGGCCGGTTGTGGCCAAACGATCGCCGTTGATCGACGGGGCGTCCCACTCGCGCCATCGCGGTGAGGTATCAGGGGCTATGCATCGCTTGTGCCAATACCCGTCAACCAAGGCCGAACACGATCCCTGTAGGAGCCGGCTTGCCGGCGATGGCGTCCGCATGGACAGCGCAAGGTTCAAGGGCCTCATCGCCGGCAAGCCGGCTCCCACGGGTTACGCGGTGTTTTCAATAGCCCATTTCCTTAGCTGACTGGCGTTGGGAAAAGTTCAAGCCCAGCCAGGCAACAAAGCGCTAAAACAGTGCAACATGACTCGTCTTGCCCCATCACGACGCCGATTTTCATTGCCCTGGGTGGCGCCAGCGCACCGACCTCACCCCATGTCAGCCTTGTCTGCCGCACCCTGCCAGCCGTCACTGATGCAGTTGGCGCGCGCATTGCTAATGCCTGCATAGGCCATCAACGTCGATGGCACTCTATTTCACTCTCCAGGCAACAGTCACGACAAAGGCGCCGTGCCGCTCCCGTTGAAAAACGTGGAGCCGCAGGCGCCTTTTTTCGTTTCCGCCGGACCCGGTTGCCAAGCCGGGACGCATTATCGAGGACGCACCATGACCGATACCCAGGTGGCCAGCAAAACCGTGCGCAGTGTCTGTCCGTATTGCGGCGTGGGGTGCGGCATCGTCATGCAGGTCGAGGACAACCTGATCGTCAAGGTCTCGGGCGACAAGCAACACCCAAGCAACTTCGGGCGTCTGTGCACCAAGGGCAGCACCTGCGGCCAGGCGGTGGCCGACTCCGGGCGCATGGAAAACGCTTTCCTGCGCTCGCAACGCAGTCGCGACCCGGCCCGGGTCGGCATCGACCAGGCCATCAGCGCCACCGCCAGCCGCCTGCGCGGTATCATCGACAGCCATGGCGCGGATGCCGTGGCGCTCTATGTCTCCGGGCAAATGTCCCTGGAAGCCCAGTACCTGGCCAACAAACTGACCAAGGGCTTTATCCGCAGCCGGCATATCGAATCCAACTCGCGCCTGTGCATGGCCAGTGCCGGCAGCGGCTACAAACTGTCGCTGGGGGCCGATGGCCCGCCGGGTTCCTATGAGGACTTCGAGCACAGCGAGCTGTTCCTGGTGATTGGCGCGAATATGGCCGACTGTCACCCGATCCTGTTCCTGCGCCTGCTCGATCGGGTCAAGGCCGGAGCCAAGCTGATCGTCGTCGATCCGCGGCGCACCGGCACCGCCGACAAGGCCGACCTGTTCCTGCAGATCAAGCCGGGCACCGACCTCGCCCTGCTCAATGGCCTGCTGCATCTGCTGGTAAAAAACGGCCACAGCGACCGTGACTTCATCGCCGCCTTCACCGAAGGCTGGGAGGTGATGCCCGACTTCCTCGAGGACTACCCCCCGGCCCGGGTCGCCGAACTGACCGGCCTGGCCGAGGCCGACCTGCACCAGGCCGCGCAGTGGATTGGCCAGGCCGCCAACTGGATGAGCTGCTGGACCATGGGCCTCAACCAGAGCGTGCAAGGCACCTGGCACACCAATGCGCTGTGCAACCTGCACCTGGCCACCGGCACCCTCTGCCGTCCTGGCAGTGGGCCGTTTTCCCTGACCGGGCAACCCAACGCCATGGGCGGACGCGAGATGGGCTACATGGGCCCCGGCCTGCCGGGCCAGCGCTCGGCGCTGGTGGCCAGCGACCGCGCCTTTATCGAGCAGCTGTGGCGTCTGCCCCCCGGCAGCCTGCGCGCCGAAGCCGGCGAAGGCACGGTGGCGATGTTCGAGGCCATGCGTGCCGGCAGCATCAAGGCCTGCTGGATTATCTGCACCAACCCGGTGGCCAGCGTCCCCAACCGACAGAACGTCATCGAGGCGCTGCAAGCCGCCGAACTGGTCATCAGCCAGGACGCCTACCTGGATACCGAAACCAACCGCTACGCCGATATCCTCCTGCCCGGCGCCCTGTGGGCCGAGGCGCAAGGCGTGATGATTAACTCCGAACGCAACCTGACCCTGATGCAGCAGGCCGTGCAGCCACCCGGCGAGACCCTCCCCGACTGGCAGATCATCGCCCGCGTGGCCTGCGAAATGGGCTATGCCGAGGCCTTCAGCTATGACAGCGCCGAGGCGGTGTTCGAGGAGATCAAGCAGGCCTGGAATCCCAAGACCGGCTATGACCTGCGCGGCGCCAGCTATGCCCGCCTGCGCGAGCAGCCGCTGCAATGGCCCTGTGCCGAGGCGCAGGGGCCCACGCGCAATCCGATCCGCTACCTCAACAACGGCCTCAGCCAGGCGCTGAAATACGCCCAGGACGGCCAGCAACCGGCGATCGCCTTCCCCACCGAAAGCGGCAAGGCACAGTTCTTTGCCCGGCCGCACCTGATGCCGGCGGAAATGCCCGACGAGGCATTCCCGCTGGTGCTCAACACCGGGCGGGTGCAGCACCAATGGCACACCCTGACCAAGACAGGCAAGGTGCCGACCCTGAACAAGCTCAACCCCGGCCCCTTCGTGGAAATTCATCCCGACGACGCCACTCGCCTGGGCATCCAGGAACGCGGCCCGGTGCAGATCCGTTCGCGGCGGGGCCGCGCGGTGCTGCCGGCGGTGATCACCGACCGGGTCCGACCGGGCAACTGTTTCGCGCCCTTTCATTGGAACGATGTGTTCGGCGATGACCTGGCGATCAACGCCGTCACCAGCGACGCCATCGACCCGCTGTCGCTACAACCAGCGTTCAAGTTCTCTGCGGTGAACCTGCTGGCCCTGGCCCCGGAGCCCGCCAGCCTTATACCCGAGGGCGCGCTGGCCGGCACCTCGACTGTCGCCCCGGAGGGCTTTTCGTCCATGCAGATCAACGCCTTTGCTCGCCTGCTCAACCTCGATATCCCGGCAGAACTGAGCCTGGCCAGCGACGAGCGCCTGTACATGCAGGGCTACCTGCTGGGCCTGCGCAGC
The DNA here is from genome assembly GCF_059420925.1 of Pseudomonas sp. GW821-FHT03C07. Taxonomy (NCBI): domain Bacteria; kingdom Pseudomonadati; phylum Pseudomonadota; class Gammaproteobacteria; order Pseudomonadales; family Pseudomonadaceae; genus Pseudomonas; species Pseudomonas sp. GW821-FHT03C07. The sequence goes on along the minus strand of NZ_JBWKUQ010000007.1, from coordinate 30,421 downwards.
GCCGAGGCCCAGACACCGGGGGTACCCACCCTCCCCGCCAGCGCGCCCTTTGGCGCCGACAAACGCCTGCTGCTGGATGGCCTGCTGGCCGGGCTGTTTTCCCGTACGACGAGCACCGCGCTGGAACCGCAGACGACCGCCACGGTTCCAGCACCAACTGCCGAATGGCTGGTGCTCTGGGCCTCACAAACCGGCAACAGCGAAGAGCTGGCCCAGGCCTGCGCCAAGCGTCTGGACGCCGCCGGCCAACGGACCTGCCTGCGCGCCATGGACGAGGCCGGCCTTGACGACCTGCGCGCCGCCAGCAGCGTGTTGCTGGTCACCAGCACCTTCGGCGACGGCGACCCACCGGACAACGCCGCGGGTTTCTGGCAGACGCTGCAAGGAGCCCAGGACCAGGCCCTGGCGCAAAGCCGCTACAGCGTACTGGCCCTGGGCGACACCAATTACGATCAGTTCTGCGGTTTCGGCCGCAAGCTCGACGAGCGCTTGAGCGAACTCGGCGCTGAACGCCTGCTGCCGCGCCTGGAGTGCGAACAGGATGCCCAGCAAGCCGTCGAACCCTGGCTTACCACCCTGTGCACGGCACTCAGCGGCCCATCAGCGCCTCCGGTCGCACTCCCGACAATCGTCGCCAGCGCTGCCGTGTCGGCAACCGCGCAGCCGGCTCGGACCGACGTCGGCAGCCCCTACAGCCGTCATCACCCATTGCACGCCCGCCTCCTGCACAACCAGGTGCTGAATGCCCCGGGCGCGGAAAAGGAAACCCGGCACCTGGTGTTCGACCTCGCCGACCAGGACTTCCCCTACCAGGCCGGCGATGCCCTCGGCGTCTGGCCAAGCAACTGCGCGGAGGCGGTCGACAAGCTGCTGGATATCCTGCAGTTGGACGGCGACAACCTGGTCACGCTCAAGGACAAGGCGCCGATGACGCTGCGCGAGGCCCTGCTCGACCACCTGGACATCACTCGCATCACTCCGGAGATCCTCCGTCGGGTCTGCGGGCTTTGCGCCAGCCCCTGGCTGGATGAGTTGCAGGAGGAAGCCAATCAGGCCCGGCTCAAGGACTGGCTCTGGGGCCGGCAATTGCTCGACCTGCTGCACGAGTTCCCCATCAGCCTTGGCGCCAACCAGTTGATCAGCCTGCTCAAGCCTTTGCAGCCGCGCCTGTACTCGATTTCTTCCAGCGCGAAAGTCACCCCGAGCCAGGTGCACCTGACGGTTTCCACGGTGCGCTACCGGCATGGCGAGCAGATCCGCGGCGGGGTCTGTTCGACCTTTCTCGCCGATCGTGCCGCCACGACCGGGGCACGCCTGTTTATCCAGCGCACCACGCACTTCCGGGTCCCGCAGGACCCACGCACGCCGCTGATCATGATCGGCCCCGGCACCGGCATCGCGCCGTTTCGCGCCTTCCTGCAGGAACGCCAGGCCCAGGGCGCCGAAGGCAAGAACTGGTTGTTTTTCGGCGAGCAACGCGCCGCCAGCGACTTCTACTACCGCGAGGAGCTCGACGCCTGGCTGCTCAGCGGTCACCTGAGCCGCCTGGACACCGCCTTCTCCCGCGACCAGACTGAAAAGATCTACGTACAGCAGCGCATGCTCGAAGCCGGTGCGCAGTTCTGGAGCTGGCTGGAGCAAGGCGCCAGCGTCTATGTCTGTGGCGATGCCAGCCGCATGGCCAAGGACGTCGATGCCGCGTTGAAGAAGATCGTCCAGGTCCACGGGCGGATGAGCGGCGGTGCCGCGGGTTTGTATGTCAGTGCCCTGAGCAAGGATCGACGGTATCTGCGCGATGTCTATTGAGTGGCACCGTGTAACCGTAGCTACGCGGTCACTGTGGGCCGGCTTGCCGGCGGTGGGGCCGGCGAGTCTTGCCGCGATCTTGCGGACGTCATCGCCGGCAAGCCGCCTCCCACAAGGGCCCTGTGCGGCATGACTCACAGCTATCGGCATAACTCTTGCTCCGCCTTGTGACAGGCGTCAGCCCTACAGCTTCAGGAATCACCGCATGAACAACGATTTGGCAAGGTCCCCTCTGGCCTGGGTAGCAGGCAGTGATGCCCCGGAAAAGAACGTACTCAACCTCGGCTATATGCCCTTGAGCGACAGCGCCTCCCTGGTGGTCGCGGCCACCCAGGGCTTCGCCCAGCCCTACGGCCTGACACTGAATCTGCAACGCCAGAATTCCTGGGCCGGCCTGAGCGACAAACTGGTCAGCGGCGAACTGGATGCCGCCCATGGCCTGTACGGGATGATCTACGCCATCCAACTGGGTATCAGCGGCACACCGGCCACCGACATGGCGGTGCTGATGGGCCTGAACCAGAACGGTCAAAGCATCAACCTCTCGCAACCGCTCAAGGACGCCGGCGTCACCAGCGCCCAGGCGCTGCAACAACGTGCCCGCAGCGGTCAGGCCAAACTGACCTTCGCCCAGACCTATCCCACCGGCACCCATGCCATGTGGTTGTATTACTGGCTGGCCAGCCAGGGGATCCACCCTTTGGAAGACGTCAACAGCGTGGTGGTGCCGCCACCGCAGATGCTCGAACACCTGCAAGCCGGGCGCATCGACGGCTTCTGTGTCGGTGAACCCTGGGCCGCCCACGCCGTCGAGCAGGGCCAGGGCTTTACCCTGGCCACCAGCCAGGCGATCTGGCCGGACCATCCGGAAAAGGTCCTGGCCTGCACCCGCGCCTTCGTCGAACAGTATCCCAACACCGCGCAAGCGCTGGTGATGGCAATCCTCGAGGCCAGCCGCTTTATCGAGGAGAGCCAGGAAAACCGCCGTGGCACCGCGCAATTGCTCAGTGGCCGCGACTACCTCGATGCGCCGCTGGCAAGCATCGAGCCACGCCTGCTGGGCAGCTACAACGACGGTCTCGGCCGGCACTGGCAAGACCCCCACGCCCTGAGCTTCCATGCTCGAGGCACGGCCAACTACCCGTACCTCTCCGACGGCATGTGGTTCATGACCCAGTTCCGCCGCTGGGGCCTGCTGCATGCGGCGCCGGATTACCTGGGCGTGGCGCGCCAGGTCCAGCAACTCGATCTCTATCGTCGCGCCGCGACCGCCCTGGACATCCCCGTGCCCAGCGCACCGATGCGCAGCAGCCAACTGCTCGACGGCCAACTCTGGGACGGCTCCGCCCCGGAAGCCTATGCCCGCGGTTTTGCCCTGCATGCCCTCAATGATCACTGACGGGAGCTGGCCGCCATGTTGAAAATCCTGCTGATCAACGACACCTCGAAAAAACTCGGGCGCCTGCGCACGGCCTTGAGCGAAGCGGGTTTCGAGGTGATTGACGAATCCGGCCTGACCATTGACCTGCCCGCGCGGGTCGAGGCGGTGCGCCCGGATGTGCTGCTGATCGACACCGACTCGCCCAGCCGCGACGTGCTCGAACAGGTGGTGCTGCTGAGTCGCAACCAACCGCGCCCGATCGTCATGTTTACCGACGAGCACGACCCTGCGGTGATGCGCCAGGCGATCAAGGCCGGAGTCAGTGCCTATATCGTCGAAGGCATCCAGTCCCAGCGCCTGCAGCCGATCATGGAGGTGGCCATGGCTCGTTTCGAAAGCGACCAGCACCTGCGTGCGCAGTTGCAGGCCCGCGACCAGCAGATTGCCGAGCGCAAGCGCATCGAAATGGCCAAGGGACTGCTGATGAAGATGAAGGGTTGCGACGAGGAAGCCGCCCATACCCTGATGCGCCGCCAGGCCATGAGCAAGCAGCAGAAACTGATCCAGGTCGCCGAACAGGTGATCGCCATGAGCGAACTGCTCGACTGAGACGCACCGCAACGCAGCACGGTCTGGCCAGCAGGCTGCGTTGTGGGGCACGCCCCTCTCCCTCTCTGCCTGCAACCTGCCGGCAACGCCCTCGAAAGGCCGCGCTTGAGCCTCGAATGGGCGCGGACTGAAAACTGGCACACATAGTGCTCAGACAATACCCGGTAGCCAACGGCGGCTGCCCCACCCCCGACAAAGACGTCGCAATCCCTACGTGAAAACGAGCAGGGATGCGGCGTTTTTGCGTTTTTGGCGTCGGCAAATGGGGACCAGCGGCCGGTGAACATCACCCGCCCGCAGACCCCGTGCCGTCACTGAACCCTTTGGCAGATGAGGTGTTAAATGCACAACAGTTTCTGGAAAGCCGGCCATACACCGACCCTGTTCGCGGCGTTCTTGTATTTCGACCTGAGTTTCATGGTCTGGTACCTGCTCGGGCCACTGGCGGTGCAGATCGCCACCGACCTGCAACTGACCACGCAACAGCGTGGCTTCATGGTTGCCACGCCGATCCTGGCCGGCGCCTTCCTGCGCTTTATCATGGGCATGCTCGCCGACCAGTTGTCCCCGAAAACCGCCGGCATCATCGGCCAGGTGATTGTCATCGTGGCCTTGCTGGTGGCTTGGCAACTGGGCATCCACAGCTATCAGCAGGCGCTGCTGCTGGGCGTCTGCCTGGGCATGGCCGGGGCCTCCTTCGCCGTGGCCCTGCCCCTGGCCTCGCAATGGTATCCGCCGCAACACCAGGGCAAAGCCATGGGCATCGCCGGGGCCGGTAACTCGGGCACCGTGATCGCCGCCCTGGCGGCACCGCTGCTGGCCGCGGCCTTTGGCTGGAGCAACGTGTTCGGCCTGGCCCTGATCCCCCTGGTGTTGACCCTGGTACTGTTCAGCCTGCTGGCCCGCAACGCACCCAACCGCAGCAAGGCCAAATCCATGGCCGACTACCTGACCACTCTCGGCGACCGTGACAGCTGGTGGTTCATGTTTTTCTACAGCGTCACCTTCGGCGGCTTTATCGGTCTGGCCAGCGCCCTGCCCGGTTACTTCCACGACCAGTACGGCCTCGACCCGCAAACCGCCGGCTACTACACCGCTGCCTGCGTCTTCGCCGGCAGCCTGATGCGCCCGTTGGGCGGAGCCCTGGCGGACCGCTTCGGTGGTATTCGCGCCCTGCTCGGCACCTACGCCATTGCCACCCTGTGCATCGGCGCGGTGGGTTTCCACCTGTCCAGCTCGGTGGCGGCCCTGGCACTGTTCGTCACTGCCATGCTCGGCCTCGGCGCCGGCAACGGTGCGGTGTTCCAACTGGTACCGCAGCGCTTTACCAAGGAGATCGGTGTGATGACCGGCCTGGTTGGCATGGCCGGCGGTATCGGCGGCTTCCTTCTCGCGGCAGGCCTCGGCGCGATCAAGCAGAGTACCGGTGACTACCAGTTGGCCCTGTGGTTGTTCGCCAGCCTGGGGCTGATCGCCTGGTTCGGCCTGTACGGGGTCAAGCGGCGCTGGAGAACCACCTGGGGCTCGGCCGCCTTCTCCGCGGCCCGGGTCTGAGTCAGGACCATGGGCTTGCAGCTCAGCTATGCCGAGGCCAGCGCCAGCGGGCCCCGGGAGCAGAACCAGGATGCCACGCGCCTGGTTATCCCGGTGCCCGCCCTGGCCGCCAGCAAGGGTTATCTGTTCGCCCTGGCCGACGGGGTCAGCCAGTGCGCCGACGGCGGCCTGGCCGCGCGCTCGACCTTGCAGGCCCTGGCGCTGGACTATTACGCCACGCCGCCGACCTGGGGTGTGTCGCAGGCCCTGGACCGGCTGCTGCTGGCGCAGAATCGCTGGTTGCATGCCAATGGCGGACAGTCACCGCTGCTGACCACCCTCAGTGCGCTGGTGCTGCGCGGGCGTTCATTCACCCTCGCGCATATCGGCGATTGCCGGGTCTATCGCTGGTTTGCCGGGCAGTTGCAACGTATCAGCGAGGATCACGTCTGGGGCCAGGCCGGCATGCAGCATGTGCTGAAACGCGCCCTGGGCCTGGAACAGCACCTGGTGGTCGACTACCTGGAAGGCGATCTGCGCCAGGACGAACAGTTCCTGATCCTCAGTGACGGAGTCTGGGCGACCCTCAGCGACGCGTCGATCGTCGAGATCCTGCAACGTGACCTGTCATTGGAAAACACCACCCAGGCCCTGGTCGAGGCCGCGCATCGATCTGGCAGCCAGGACAATGCCAGTGCCGTGCTGGTGCGCATCGATGAACTGGCCGACACCGAACTCGACGATCTGCTCGGGCGAGCCGAGCAATGGCCTCTGCCGCCGCCCCTGAAGCCTGGGCAACTGTTCGAGGGCTGGCAGGTCGAGGGCCTGTTGAAACAGAGTCGCCAGTCCCTGCTGTACCGGGTCCACGATGCGCAGCAGCAAGCCTGGCTGTTGAAAACCCTGCCACCCCAACGCCAGGACGACACGGCGGCCGGCCAGAGTCTGTTGCTGGAAGAGTGGTTCCTGCGACGCATGACGGGTCGCCACTTCCCCGAAGTGCACCCCGCCGAGCAGCGCCAGCACCTGTATTACCTGATGCGCGAATACCCGGGGATGACCCTCGCCGAACACTTCAATGCGCAGGGTAACCTGGGGCTCAACCAGGGGCTGGAGCTGGCTTTTCGCCTGCTGCGCGCCGTGGGCCAGATGCACCGGCGCAATCTCCTGCACCGTGATATCAAGCCGGAAAACCTGCTGCTGGGTGTCGACGGCGAGCTACGGGTACTGGACTTCGGACTGGCCTACTGCCCCGGGCTGAGCCGTCAGCGCGATGCCGAGCTGCCGGGCACGCCCAGTTATATCGCCCCGGAAGCCTACGGCGGTGCGCCACCGAGTCCGGCGCAAGACCTCTATAGCGTCGGCGTCAGCCTGTATTACCTGCTGACCGGGCACTATCCCTATGGCGAAATCGAAGCGTTCCAACGCCCGCGGTTCGGCTCACCGGTGCCGGCCAGTCGTTATCGTCCGGACCTGCCCGACTGGCTCGAACACAGCCTCGGCAAGGCCCTGGCCAGCGACCCGGCGCAGCGCTACGAAACCGCCGAGGAGTGGCTGCTGGCCCTGCAACAGGCCGAGCACCTGCCGGCACCACGCCCACGGCCCCTGCTGGAACGCGAACCGCTCAAGGTCTGGCGTGCCCTGGCCCTCGGCTCCCTGCTACTGAACCTGCTCCTGCTGGCCTGGCGTCTGCACGGCTGAAGCGAACACCTCCTGGAGAAATGAACATGCATGGCAAAGTCTGGTTGGTTGGCGCGGGCCCCGGTGACCCGGAACTCTTGACCCTGAAAGCGGCGCGGGTCCTGCGCGGCGCCCAAGTGGTGATGGTCGATGACCTGGTCAATCGCGCCGTGCTCGAACATTGTCCCGACGCCCGGGTGATTGCCGTGGGCAAGCGCGGCGGCTGTCGCTCGACGCCCCAGGCGTTTATCCATCGGCTGATGCTGCGTTATGCCCGCCAGGGTAAATCGGTGGTCCGCCTCAAGGGCGGCGACCCGTGCATCTTCGGCCGCGCCAGCGAAGAAGCCGACTGGCTGCAAGCCCGCGGGATCGAGGTCGAAGTGGTCAACGGCATCACCGCCGGCCTGGCCGGCGCCACCCATTTCGGCATCCCGCTGACCTTGCGCGGCGTGGCCCGTGGCGTGAGCTTCGTCACCGCTCATACCCAGGACGACAGCCCGCTGGACTGGACCGCCCTGGCGCAAAGCGGCACGACCCTGGTGGTCTACATGGGCGTGGCCAAGCTGGCGGAAATCCGCGCCAGCCTGATCGCCGCCGGACTCGCCGCCAGTACTCCGGTGGCGCTGATCGAGAACGCCTCGCTGCCGCAACAACGGGAATGCCGCAGCGACCTGGCGAACATGCACCAGGATGCTCTGGCGTTTGAACTCAAGAGCCCGGCGATCCTGGTGATCGGTGAGGTGGCGGCCAGCGCGTCAAGCCAGGCTCAAGCCGCCCGCTCGTCCCCGGGGCTGCGCTCGAAGTAGCGCTTGTACTCGCGACTGAACTGCGAAGAACTCTGGTAGCCGACCCGATGGGCGACCTGCGCCACGCCGAGGCCGTCGGCCAGCAACAACTTCTGCGCCTTGAGCAGGCGCAGACGCTTGAGGTACTGCACCGGCGACAGCAAGGTGACGCGCTTGAAATGCTCATGGAAGGTCGACAGGCTCATGTTCGCGCAACTGGCCAGGGTCTCGACGTTCAAGGGTTCGGTGTAGTGGCTGTGCAGATGGCTCAAGGACGCCGCCACCCGGGCAAAGTGACCTTGCTGCTCCACCAGAGCCCGCAACACATCCGCCTGTGGGCCGCGCAAGGCGGCAAACAACAACTCACGTACCCGCGCCGGGCCCATGACGCGACACTCCAAAGGATCCTGCAGGCAACGCAGCAAACGTTCGACACAGCCGCGCAGAGTGTCGTCGAACACCACCGAGGTCATCGACTCCAGGGTCTGGGCCGCCGCCGGGCGGTCGTGGTTGATGCCCATGGCCAATACCAGCTCGCCGAGCATTGCCCGGTCGATGCCGACGGAAACCCCCAGCAAGGGTTCGCCTGCGGAGCGGGCAAAGGTCTCGCACTCGAACGGCACCGGCAAGGCCTGAATCAGATAGTGCCCGGCGCCGTACTCCAGGGTTCGCGGCCCCAGGTACGCCAGCTTGCTGCCCTGGACGATGATCATCAGGCTCGGTTCGTAGATCTGCGGGCCACGGGCCACGTCGCAACTGGCGCGCAATACCTGCACGCCAGGCAGCCGGGTCGGGGCGAAACCGTCGCGCGTGGCCAGGGACTCGATCAGCGCGACCAGGGGGGCATTGGCGTCCAGGTGACGGGTCAACTGCATGGCAAAAACTTCACGGAAAAAGGGATGAGAACATCTTCGCAGGTCCGGGGACACAGGCGAATGGCGAAAGCGCGATACCGGAGGAATAGGCAAGACACGCGGAGGAATCGCCATGGCCGTGGCCAGGTTCGACGCCGAGAATGCATCGCCTCAACCGTCACAGCTTTGCGAGGTTCCTCATGTACACCGCCATCGGTTATGCCGCCCAGTCGCCTACCACGCCCCTCGCCCCCATGTCCTTCCAGCGCCGCTCGCCGCGACCTGACGATGTCGCCATCGAGATCCTCTACTGCGGCGTCTGCCATTCCGATATCCACCAGGCCCGCAACGAGTGGGGCATTGCCGTCTACCCGTTGATGCCCGGCCATGAAATCGTCGGCAAGGTCAGCGCCGTCGGTGCCAGCGTCACCCGGCACAAGGTCGGCGATCTGGTGGGCGTCGGCTGCATGGTCGACTCCTGCCGTCACTGCGAAGCCTGCCACGCGGACCTGGAGCAATACTGCCTCGAAGGCCCGACCATGACCTATGCCACCCCGGATCGGGTCGATGGCAGCAACACCATGGGCGGTTACTCCGACAGCATCGTGGTCAGCGAGCACTTCGTCGTACGCATTCCGGAAAAGCTCGACCTGGCCAGCGCCGCGCCGCTGCTCTGCGCCGGTATCACCACCTACTCGCCGCTCAAGCACTATGGCGTCAAGCCGGGCGACAAGGTCGGGGTTCTCGGCATGGGCGGCCTGGGTCATATGGGCATCAAGTTCGCCAAGGCCCTGGGCGCCGAAGTCACCCTGTTCACCCGTTCGGCGAGCAAGGCCGAGGAAGCTCGTCGCCAGGGCGCCGACCATGTGATCGTCTCCACCGACGCCGAACAGATGGCCGCGGCGGCGGGTCGCTTCAATTTCCTGCTGGACACCATCCCGGTGCAGCACGACCTCAACCCCTACCTCGACACCCTGGCCTTCGACGGCGTGCATATTCTGGTGGGCCTGATCGAACCGGTGGACCCGGCGCTGCATGCCGCCAAGCTGGTGATGAAGCGCCGGGTGCTGGCCGGTTCGCTGATCGGCGGCATTGCCGAAACCCAGGAAGTCCTGGATTTCTGCGCCGAGCACGGCATCAGCTGCGACATCGAGATGCTCGACATCCGCCAGATCAACGAGGCCTACAGCCGCATGATTGCCGGTGACGTGAAGTACCGTTTCGTGATCGACATGGCGACTCTCAAGGTCTGATCCCCGCCGCGCGCCACCCTGCCGGGTGGCGCGTCTGCCTTCGGGCAACGCCCCCATGCTATATTCGCGTCCCTTTCCGACCCACAGAAGGAATGCCGACGGTGAACAAGAAGACCGGCATCAGAGCCCAACAAGCCGACCAGACCCGTGCCCGGATCCTCAAGGCGGCGGTGACGGTGTTCACCCGCGATGGCTATTCCGGTGGCCGGGTCGAGAGCATTTCCCGTGAGGCCGAATCCAACGACCGCATGCTCTACTACTATTTCGGCAGCAAGGAACGCCTGTTTATCTGCGTGCTGGAACACACCTACGAGCAGTTCAACAAAGCTGAAAGCAAGCTCAAGCTGAACCTGGAAGAGCCCCTGCAAGCCTTGCAGGACATGGTGGCCTTCGTCTGGAACTACTACGTCAAGCACCCCGAATTCGTCGCCATCCTGAGCATCGAAAACCTGCACAAGGGCCAGCATGCCCAGCAGTCGGGCGAACTGCGGCGCCTCTCCGGTGAAGCCGTGGGCGTGCTGCGACCGATCATCGAAGCGGGCCAGGCCAAGGGGATCTTTCGGCAGGACCTGGACCTCAAGCACGTGTACCTGATGATCGCCTCGCTCTGTTATTTCTATAATTCCAACCAGCACACCCTGAGTTCGTTCCTCGGTGAGCCGCTGGCGGAGAAACGCCAGCAGCAGGACTGGCTGGCGTTTATCAGTGATTTGGTGGTGCGTGGGGTGTTGCGCCTGCCGTAACTCTTGCGCCCGACGCAAAACCTGTAGGAGCTGGCTTGCCAGCGATGAGGCCATCAAGCCTTGCAGCGCTAATCCGGCCGCCATCGCTGGCAAGCCAGGCTCCTACAGGTTCGCGGTGTGGCAACGAACAGTGCCCATCAGTGGGTTCCGGGATTGGCCCGTACATGCGCCACGGTCTTTTCCAACCCCTGCCACGCCGGCGCCTCACCGGCAAACCGACTGCGCAGATACGCCGCCAACTCCGCCACCTGGGTATCGGAAAAACTGTCCTTGAACCCCGGCATATAACCCAGGTCCCGGGTTGCCGGATTCTGGATGCCCTGCAGGATCACCTTGAGCAGATTGTCCGGCACATCGCTGTGCACATTGCTGTTGGTCGCCAGCGACGGGCTGACCCCGAACAGCTTCGGCCCCAACCCATCGGCATGGCAGCCCTGGCAGGAACCTTCGAACAGGCGCTGGCCGTTGTTCAAAGACAACTTCACCTCGGGCACCCGGCGTTCCGCGGCAGCTACCGGCCGGGTCGCCTTCTCCACCACCCGCGCCTCGGCCTGCGCGCCATTGAGCGACGCCAGGTACACCGCCATCGCCCGCACATCGTCCTTCGGCAATTTCGCCAGCTCAGTGACCACCGGCCCCATCGGCCCCGTCGCCACACCATGGGCGTCGGAGTAACCGGTGCTCAGGTAGCTGAATAACTGATCCTCGGTCCACGGCGTCGGCGCCTTCGACAAGCCGTTCAACGCCGGCGCCTCCCAACCATCGACCATGGCCCCGGACAGAAACGCCGCCCCGCCCTTCTCCGCACCGAAGAGATTGCGCGGTGAATGACAGGCCGCGCAGTGCCCCAGGCCATTGACCAGGTAGGCGCCACGATTCCATTGCTCACTGCGCTGCGGCTGTACCTGGATTTCGCCCTGGCGCAGGAACAAGGCATTCCAGCCGGCCATCAACGGCCGCTGGTTGAACGGAAACCTCATCGCATTGGCCTTGGCCGGCTGGCTGACCGGCGTCTGCGACATCAGGTAGGCATACAGCGCCTGCATATCGGCATCGTTGATATTGCGGAACGCGGTATAGGGAAACGCCGGATACAGGTTACGCCCGTCACGGCCGATGCCATCACGCATCGCCCGCTCGAACGCCGGATAGGACCAACTGCCGATGCCGGTCTGCACATCCGGGGTGATATTGCTGCTGTACAAAGTGCCGAACGGCGTCTCCATCGCCAGCCCACCGGCATTGCTCGCACCACCCGGCGCCGTGTGGCACACCGCACAATCGCCGACCGCCGCCAGCAAGCGCCCGCGCTCCAGTGTCGCCGTCGACCAGGTCCCGGCACTGGGCGGCGCGATGGGGGCGATTTCGCCATGCCAGGGCCAGGCCGTGGCAGCCATGCCGAGCAGTGCGCCAAAGGCCGCGAACAACGAACCGAACAACCATTTCGAACGTTTCTCCGGCGACTTCGGCGGATCCCCGGCAGTCCCGGCATTGAGCGCCTGCAACACCCGCTCCGGGGTAATCGGCAACTCGCGAAAACGAATCCCGGTGGCATCGAAGATCGCGTTGGCAATCGCCGCCGCGCTCGGCACCGAGGCCGACTCGCCGGCGCCCATGGGCGGTTCGCTCTGGCGCGGCATCATCAGCACATCGATCTGCGGCACCTCGGGAAAGGTCAGGATCGGATAACCGCCCCACTCCTTGCTCGACACCGTCGACTCCTCGAAGGTCACCCGCTCCTTGAGCACCCGGCTGGTGGACTGGATCACATTGCCGTGAATCTGGTGCCGCACCCCGTCGGGGTTGATCATCATCCCCGAGTCATGGCCGATCACCACCCGGGTCACCGAGACATCGCCGGTCTGTCGGTCCACCGCCACATCGGCGACCCAGGCCGCCCACGCCGCGCCGAAACCGGGAAACTTGCTGTGGATATAACGCGCATAGGCGAAACCGCGACCGCGCAACAGATGGTCGTCGCTGGGCGTTTGCATGGGCGCGGTGCGTGGAGTCCAGGCGGCCCGTTCGGCGGTGGACTTCACCAGGTCCACCGCCCGCGGGTCCGGCAGGTAACGCAGGCGATACTCCACCGGATCGACCCCGGCGGCAAAGGCCAGCTCGTCGATATAGGACTCATGGGCAAAGGTGTTGGGCAAGGCCGACACCCCGCGCATCCACGAGGCCCGGACAATCGGCGACATGTCGTTGATGCTGACCCGCATGTGTTCATAGGCGTAGGGGGGGATCGAGGTGCGGTCGCCCATTTCGAACATCGCCGCCACCGGTTCCACCCGGCCGGTCAGCAGCAAGGCCAGGGTCGGCGCGCCGTTGGACGGGTAGCTGGTCTGGAAATCGTAGGCGGCCACGCTGCCGTCGGCATTCAGGCCGCCATCGATGTCCATCAGTTGCGCCGTGCCCTTGGGCTCCCAGGCATGCTCCTGGTCGCGAGTCAGTTGCACCCGCACCGGCTTGCCCACCGCCCGGGACAGCAACAAGGCGTCGGCACAGACGTCATCGGCGCAGTTGCGACCGTAACAGCCTGAGGCCTCCATGCGGATGATCTCGATACGTTCTTCCGGATACTCCAGCAGCCAGGCCAGGTCAGCCCGCAGCAGGTGCGGATTCTGGCTGCCGGACCAGACCCGGATACCCTCCTCGTGATAATCCGCCAGGCCACAGGACGGTCCGATGGAGGCGTGCATCTGATAGGGCCAAAGATAAGTGCGCGGCATGCGTTGGCTGGCACCGGCAAGCGCCCCATCCACATCGCCCTGGTCCAGCACCGTGCGTTTGATCCGCGGGTTGTCGCGAATCGCCTGTTCGACATTGCTCAGGTCCGGCAACTTCTGCGTCCAGTCCTTCCAGCGCACCCGCAGTTCCCGGGCGGCCTTCGCCGCCTGCTCTTCACGCAGCGCGACCACCCCGATAAAGTCACGAATCACCACCACCGCGACGATCCCGGGGATATGCGCGATGGATGACTCATCGACTTCCAGCAGGCTGTTGCCGACAAAGTCGCCGCTGTCGAAACCGGCATAAGGTGGGCGCACGACCCGGCCATGGAGCATGTCTGGCACACGCATGTCATGGACATAGACCAGTTCGCCGGTGGCCTTGGCCGGAATATCCACCCGCGCCGTGCCCTTGCCCACCAGCCGATAGTCTTCGGCCGGCTTGAGCGGCGCATTGCCGCTGATGCGCAACTGGTCATGCTCGCCCGCCACCAGTTCGCTGTAACTCAAGGCCCGGCCATCTGCTGCCTTGACGATACCGTGCTCGACCCGCAGCGCCGCCACGTTCAGCGACCAGCGCCCGGCGGCCCGCGCCAGCAGGAAACGCCGGGCTTCGGCCGCGGCATTGCGCAACGGAATCGCAGAAATCTGCAGGGTCGCGCTGGCAATGGTCGCGCCCTGGTTCGGCGCCCGTTCGGTATCGCCGAGCACCATGCACACCTGCTCCAGCTCCAGGTCCAGCTCTTCGGCGACGATCTGCGCCAGCGAGGTGCGGATGCCGGTGCCCAGGTCCACATGGCCGTTGAAGGCATAGACCCGACCATCGTCATTGACCGCGATAAACAGTCCCAGCTCCTTGGGTTTTACCAAGGGCGTGCCGCCCTTGGCCACCGGTCCCGAGGGCGGCAGGATGTCATCGACGACCAACAGCACGCCGGTCTTGGCCAGCCATTGGTCGCGGGTTGGGATGGCGTCGCTCATGGTCGTCGATCCTGGTTCAAGGCAATGGACGGGCGGCACGCAGCACCGCGCGAAGGATTTCGATATGGGTGCCGCAGCGACAGAGATTGGCCGAGAGTTCCTGGCGGATCTGAGCTTCACTGGGGTGCGGGATGCGGTCGAGCAAGGCCTTGGCGGTCATGATCATGCCGTTCAGGCAATAGCCGCACTGGGCCGCCTGCTCGTCGATAAAGGCCTGTTGCACCGGGTGCGGCGCCTCGCGGCTGCCGAGGCCTTCGAGGGTGACGATCTGTCGACCCACGGCGCCGGCCAGGGGAAACACGCAGGAGCGCGCGGCCACGCCGTCGACGATCACCGTGCACGCCCCGCACTCCCCCAGGCCGCAGCCGTACTTGGGGCCGTTGAGCCGCAGGTCGTTGCGCAGCACCAGCAACAGCGGGGTGTCGGCCATGGCCGTGACCGAATGGCGTTGGCCGTTGACCTCAAGGGCTAGCGTGATTTCCTGCGTCGTCATGGCTTGCGCTCGCTTCATTTGATGAAGCAACTACTACATGAAAAGGGTATGGGTTGAGAACTATGTCTCCTGACGACACACTTTTTTCGATGAAGTGGTTACTACATGAAGAGAGAGCAAGAAGAGTGCCAGTTGGCCATTCGGGTGCTTGCGTCAGCCATTGGCGAAACGCAAAACCTGTAGGAGCCAGCTTGCTGGCGATAGCGATTTATCAGGCGACAGCGATGTCGGCTATCAGATCGCATCGCCGGCAAGCCAGCTCCTACAAGAGCCCGCGCACCAACATGATTCGCGGTGAATACGCAGACCCTGTAGGAGCCAGCTTGCTGGCGATAGCGGTTTATCAGGCGACAGCGATGTCGGCTACCAGATCGCATCGCCGGCAAGCCAGCTCCTACAAGAGCCCGTGCACAAGAAGTTATTCGTCGCGGTCGTCGATCATCTTGCGCAACAGGAACAGCACCGCAACCCGCTCGGCGGGATTGAGGTTGCTCATGGTCAGCTCGCTGATCTTCGCCGCGCAGGGCACGGTCTGCTGCACCAACCGGCTGCCGGCCTCGGACAAACCGACGATAACCTTGCGCCGGTCTTCCGGGTCCGGCTCCAGGCTGATCAGTTCACGCGCCCTCAGTCGCTCGACGATGCCACGAATGGTCGCCTGGTCCACGGCGGTGGCCTTGACCAGCTCGGTCAGCGAGCTGGGACCGTGATCGCGCACCGCGCACAAGGTCACGAACTGCACGGCGGTGAGCTGCGAATCGCCGACATTCTGCTGGAAGATCGCCATATGCCGCTGGTAGGCCTTGCGCAGCAGGTGGCCGACTTGTTCGGAAAACACATAAGGATTGGAATCAGGAATATCCGACACGGCGGGCTCGAAAAGGCGAGGGAGAATGGGCAGGCATGATGGACAGATTGTGGGAGGGACTCAAGTGTGGGGTTGTCTGACAGGGCCTCTTCGCGGGCAAGCTCCGCTCCCACAGTACCGCGTCATACCTATCAGTATCGGTAGACGCCAGAATTGTGGGAGCGGAGCTTGCCCGCGAAGAGGCCAGCAAGACCACCCGAAGCCTCACTGGCAAGCCCCCTCCCACCGGACTCAGCGGGCCCGCGACGCCTCTGGCGCCACCACATCACCGCCGATCACCACCGCCTGGTCATCCAGGTACACATCGCAATGACGCAACGGAATGTCCATATGACACGGCGTCTTGCGCGTCCCGCCGACCTCGGTATTCGGCCCGGTGGAGAACAGGAAGTTGCCATAGAACGCCCGGGCATCCATGCACATGCCGTCGTTCTTGTCGTGCAACCCCATCGCGGTCCACTGCGCCCGGGGTTGCAGGCCCCAGCCGATATGGGAGATGCCGTACACCTCAGGGTCATTGAAATACTTCATGTAGTCGCGCAGGTACCCGGCCTCGAAACCACCGTGGATCGAGGTGATAAAGCCCTTCTCGATCTCCAGGGTGATCTTCTCCCGGGTGTAGGTCTTGAACGGCAGCAGGATATCGCCGACATCCAGCACCAGCACGCCCTCGGCGGTTTCCTCGTTCGGCCAGGAAAACAGGAAACCGCTCGGCCAATGGTCCCAACGTCCCGGTTCGTCGGCGAAACCGTACTCGGTCACCGACGGATACTGCCCCAGCGCCGCACGGAAATCGCTACCCGCCCGGGAGGTCACATGGATCGAACGAGCCTTCTTCAACAGCGCTTCCGCCGCCAGCACCCGCACCTTATCCGCCTCGCTGGGGAGCATGCGTGCCAGCACTTCCGGCGGCTCCACCGCCAGCAGGATGCGCGTGCCGGTCTTGAGGATCTGCTCCTGTTCCGGTGAATGCAGCAGCATCATGGTGTCGACGATCAAATCCGCCGCTTCCAGCGCCCGCTGCGCGGCGATATTGCCGGTCAGCGCGGTGTCGCCACAGTAGGCGGTCATGTCGTTGCCCATGGCCGTCGGGTGGTTGAACGACGGCAATTCCACCGCGTACACCTTGGCCCCCAGGCGCTGCGCCGCCTCCATCGCCGAGCGCACGGTACGCGGGTCGGAGTAATGACTCTTGAGCACCGCGACACTCTGGGTCGAGTCGACTTTCGACAGTTTCAACACGTGCTCGAACATTTGCGTCAGTTCGCAATCACTTACCGGCATTTTCTTCTCTCCTCTTCGTTCGCGCTGCACCAAGTCGAGGCGCGACGCTTCAGCTTAGTGCGTATTTGTAGCGTATACGCCATTTAATATCGATAAGACCTGAATTAACGGCACTCTGCAAGCAGCAGACCAAAACGTTACAAACCCACACACAGCCAATAAAGTTTGGTTACTTAGCGTTACCCATGGCGAAACGCGGTGAAAATTTAATTTTTATAGAGGATCTTCTCTTTTGAAAAAAAGAGCGTATACACTTTAAAACCCGGTGGAAAAAACCGCCGCCCCACACTCGGAACGAGGAGCAAGCCCCATGGCAAGCACGCAAAAAATCGCCATCGTCGGCGCGGGCCTGGGTGGCGCCGCCGCCGCCACGCTGTTGCAACAAGCCGGATTCGACGTATCGATCTACGAGCAGGCCCCGGAGTTTTCCCGCCTGGGCGCCGGGATCCACATGGGTCCGAATATCATGAAGATCTTCCGGCGCATGGGCATCGAGCAGCAGCTCGACCAGATGGGCTCGCACCCCGATCACTGGTTCAGTCGCGATGGCATGAGCGGTGACTACCTGTCGCGCATTCCCCTGGGCGAATTCGCTCGCAAGGAATACGGCGCGTCCTACATCACCGTGCACCGTGGCGATCTGCATGCGTTGCAGATGTCGACGATCAAGCCCGGCACCCTGCACTTCAACAAGCGCCTGGAAAAGATCGAGGACTGCGGTGATCAGGTACGCCTGAACTTCACCGACGGCACCAGCGCCAGCGCCGATATCGTGATCGGGGCCGATGGCATCAACTCGAAGATCCGCGAGGAACTGCTGGGCCATGAAGCGCCGCTGTACAGCGGCTGGGTCGCCCACCGCGCGCTGATCACCCGTGACAAACTGGCCCGCTACGACCTCGATTTCGAGGACTGCATCAAGTGGTGGAGCGAGGACCGGCACATGATGGTCTACTACACCACCGGCAAGCGCGACGAGTACTACTATGTCACCGGCGTACCGCACCCGGAGCTGGACTTCGAGGGCCCGTTCGTCGACAGCAGCCGCGAAGAGATGTTCGAAGCCTTCCAGGGTTACCACCCCACCGTGCAGGCGCTGATCGAATCCACCGACAGCGTGACCAAATGGCCGTTGCGCAACCGCAATCCGCTGCCTCTGTGGAGCCGCGGTCGCCTGGTGCTGCTGGGCGATGCCTGTCACCCGATGAAACCGCACATGGCCCAGGGTGCCGGGATGGCCATCGAAGACGCCGCCATGCTCACTCGCTGCCTGCAGGAAACCGGCCTCGGCGACTACCGCACCGCCTTCGAACTCTATGAAGCCAACCGCAAGGAACGCGCCTCGCGGGTCCAGGCGGTGTCCAACGCCAATACCTGGCTACGCACCCAGGAAGATCCGGCCTGGGTCTACGGCTACGACCTTTACGCCCAGGTACTGAAATCGGGGGTGGCGGCGTGAGCACTTTCGTCCATGGCGGCAACGTCCAGGCCAACGGTATTCGCCAGCACTACCTGCGTTATGGCGGCCAGGGCCCGGCGCTGATCCTGATCCCCGGCATCACCAGCCCGGCGATCACCTGGGGCTTCGTTGCCGAACGCTTCGGCCGGCACTTCGACACCTATGTGCTGGACGTCCGCGGCCGCGGCCTGTCCGCAAGCGGTCCGGAGCTGGACTACAGCGCCGAGGCCTGTGCGAAGGATATCGCCGCCTTTGCCGCCGCCCTGGGCCTGGACAACTACCACCTGGTCGGCCATTCCATGGGTGCACGCTTCGCTGTGCGCAGTGCCGTGCTCAGCCCCGCCGGGGTCAAGAGCCTGGTGTTGATCGATCCGCCGGTGTCCGGTCCGGGTCGGCGCGAGTATCCGAGCAAGCTGCCCTGGTACGTCGACTCGATCCGCCAGGCGCTGATCGGCATGGACGCCGAGGCGATGCGCGCCTTCTGCGCCAGCTGGACCCCGGAGCAACTGCAACTGCGCGCCGAATGGCTGCACACCTGCTATGAGCCGGCCATCGTCAGGGCCTTCAACGACTTCCATACGGTGGACTTCCACCAGGATCTGCCCCAGCTCAGCGCCCCCACGCTGCTGTTGGTGGCCGGTCGCGGCGGCGTGATCCTGCCCGAGGACCAAGCCGAAATCCGTGAGCTGCAACCGAGCATCCGGATCGCCCACGTGGCCAATGCCGGCCACATGATTCCCTGGGATGACCTGGAAGGCTTCTTCACCGCCTTCGGCGACTTCCTCGGCGTCAGCCTGACCTGAACCTGTAGGAGCGAGCTTGCTCGCGATGGACGTTAACGATAACGCGGGGCACCTGATACCCAGTGGTGCCTGGACAACCATCGCGAGCAAGCTCGCTCCTACAGGGTAATGACCCGAACCTTATAAGGAGACCCGCATGATCAAGCCCTACCGTATCGGCCAGATCGTACCCAGCTCGAACACCACCATGGAGACCGAGATCCCGGCGATGCTCAACGCGCGCCAGGCGATCCGTCCGGAACGCTTCACCTTTCACTCTGCCCGCATGCGCATGAAGCAGGTGCGCAAGGAAGAACTGGCGGCCATGGACGGTGAATCCGACCGTTGCGCCGTCGAGCTGTCCGACGCCAAGGTCGATGTGCTCGGCTACGCCTGCCTGGTGGCGATCATGGCCATGGGCCTGGGCTATCACCGCCAGTCCGAGGCCCGGCTGCGCAAGGCCACCGCCGACAATGACGGCAACGCCCCGGTGATCACCAGCGCCGGCGCCCTGATCGAAGGCTTGAAAGTCATGGGCGCCAAGCGCATCGCGATTGTCGCGCCGTATATGAAACCGCTGACCGAGCTGGTGGTGAACTACATCCGCGAAGAAGGTTTCGAGGTGGTGGACTGGCGCGCCCTGGAGATCCCCGACAACCTCGAAGTGGCCCGTCACGACCCGGACAACCTGCCAGGCATCGTCGCCGGCATGAACCTGGAAGGCGTCGATGTGATCGTGCTCTCGGCCTGCGTGCAGATGCAGTCGCTGCCGGCAGTCGCCAAGGTCGAGGCGCAGACCGGCAAACCGGTGCTGACCGCCGCCATCGCCACCACCTACGCGATGCTCAAGGCCCTGGACCTGGAGCCGATCGTGCCCGGTGCCGGCGCCCTGCTCTCCGGCGCGTACTGATCGAGGAATCTCGCCATGAGCGAACAAAGCGCCAATGACAATTACCAGGGCGTCTGGGGCCAGCGGATCGGCTTCGGCCACAAGCCGGCCCTGCTGATGATCGACTTCATGCAAGGCTACACCACCGAAGGCGCGCCGCTATTTGCCCCCGGGGTGGTCAGCGCCGTGGCCGAAAGCGTCGAGTTGTTGGATTGTGCCCGTCGTCATGGAGTTACGGTGGTGCACACCAATATTCGCTACCATCCGGGGCATTTCGCCGATGGTGGCATCTGGGTGCGCAAGGCACCGGTGATGAAGGACATGGTCGAGGGCAATCCGCTCGCGGCCTTCTGCGCAGCGGTGCTGCCGCTACCTTCGGAAGTAGTGATCAGCAAGCAATACGCCAGCGCGTTTTTCGGTACCAGCCTGGCCTCGCAGTTGCACGCCCAAGGCATCGACACCGTGGTGCTGGCCGGTTGTTCCACCAGTGGCTGCATCCGCGCGACAGCGGTGGATGCCGTCCAGCATGGTTTCCGGACCATCGTGGTACGTGAATGCGTGGGTGACCGCCATCCGGCGCCCCATGAAGCGAATCTGTTCGACATCGACAGCAAGTACGGCGATGTCGTCAGCAAACAGGAAGCGATAGAGAAGTTCAAGGAGCAATAAGGTTTTACGAAGAACCGCGCCATAGAGCGTGGTCTTGAAAAACTGAGAGCCCACTTTGGAATACGGCTTGTTGAACACAGCCGATCAACTGTGGGAGCTGGCTTGCCTGCGATAGCGGAGTGTCAGACGACAGCAATGTTTCTGAACGACCGCCATCGCTGGCAAGCCAGCTCCCACATTGAAAAACCAGTGCAGCTCCCAGTCTTCTGACACTGCCTTTGGAAGCCGCCTTTACTGCGCTCCAGAGTGCTGGAAAAAGCGGCTGTATAAAAACCATAAGTCACCGCCAGGAGACAACCAATGCCCATTGCGAATGCGACAACCGCGACTACGGTCGCCGACCCGACTCAAGCGCTTTACCACAAGATCACCTGGAAACTGATCCCGTTCCTGTGCTTCTGCTATCTGGCCGCGTACCTCGACCGGATCAATATCGGCTTCGCCAAACTGCAGATGCTCGACCAGTTGCACTTCAGTGAAACCGCCTTCGGCCTCGGGGCCGGGCTGTTCTTCGTCGGCTATATCCTCTTCGAAGTACCGAGCAACCTGGTGCTGGAAAAGGTCGGGGCGAAAATCTGGATCGCGCGGATCATGATCACCTGGGGCCTGCTCTCGGCCTGCACCATGCTGGTGACCTCCACCACCCAGTTCTACATCCTGCGTTTCCTCCTCGGCGCCGCCGAGGCCGGGTTCCTGCCGGGCGTGCTGTTCTACCTGACCACCTGGTTTCCGACCAATCGGCGCGGGCGGATCATCGCCCTGTTCATGATCGGCCTGCCGCTCTCCAGCGTCATCGGCGGACCACTGTCGGGCTGGGTCATGGGCCACTTCGACCAGGTCAACGGACTGCGCGGCTGGCAATGGCTGTTCCTGATCGAAGCCGTGCCCAGCGTGTTGCTCGGCCTCCTGACCTTCCGGGTGTTGCCGAACCACTTCCAGCAGGCCAAATGGCTCAACGAAGAGGAAAAAGCCGTACTGGAAAGTGAACTGTTGAGCGACGAGGCCAGCAGCCCCGAGAGCAAGCAGCATTTCCGCGACGGTTTCTTCAACCTCAAGGTCTGGATGCTCGGCGGTATCGATTTCTCGATCCTGCTCAGCGCCTATGCCATGGGCTTCTGGATGCCGACCTTCATCCGCAACGCGGGGATCACCGACACCTTTCATATCGGTGTGCTCACCGCCCTGCCGAGTGTCGCTGCACTGCTCGGCATGCTGCTGATCGGCGCCAGTTCCGACAAGCACCGCGAACGCCGCTGGCACATCATCGTGCCGTTTTTCATCGGCGCCGCCGCCATGGCCACCAGCACCTTCTTCACCCATAACGTGGTGGCGACGGTGGCCCTGTTCGCCATTGCCTCGGCGGCGATCATCGGCGCGGTACCGGTGTTCTTCAGCCTGCCGGCGACCTTCCTCAAGGGCACCGCGGCGGCCACCGGCTTTGCCCTGGCCTGCTCGCTGGCGAACATCGCCGGGCTGGTCAGCAACTCGCTGATGGGCGTGGCCATCGACCTCACCGGCAGCAGTGCCGGAGCCCTCTGGTTCTTCGCCGGTTGCCTGATCCTCAGCAGCTTCCTGGTGATCGCCTTGCCGGCCAAGCTGGTCAATCGTTAAGTAGGCCACTGACCTGCCGATGGCGTTTCCAGGCATCGGCAGGCAGGCTGGATTAGCGCAATACAACAACCACTCATTGGGGCATATCACCATGCAACGCTTTCTCAAGGGCTGCGCGCTGGCGCTGGCTGTCGGTCTGTCGGCCGGCTCGCTGCAAGCAGCCGAAAAAGTCATCATCGACACCGATTTCAACGTCCTCAACGACGACGGCCAGGCCTTTATCATGCTGGCGCAGTTGCACGCGCAGAAGAAGATCGACCTGCTGGGCATGACCCTGGTCAGCGGCAATGCCTGGGTCGACCAGGAACAGGTCGACGCGCTCAAGGCCGTGGAGCGCATGGGGGTGGAAAAGGAAATTGGCGTCTACTCCGGCGCGGCCTATCCGCTGCTGCATGACTTCGCCACTTATCCACAGGAGCAGGCGCTGTTCGGCGCAGGCTGGCCGGGGGCGTTCAAGAACCCGCGGCCGACCTCGGCGACACAATTGATCGCACCGCCCGATGGCCTGGCAACGCATACCAAACTGCGCAGCGAAACCGCGCCGCAGTTCATTATCGACAGCGTGCGCAAGAATCCCCATGAGGTGACCCTGCTGGCTATCGGTCCGCTGACCAACCTGGCTCTGGCGATCCGCCAGGCGCCGGACATCGTGCCGCTGATCAAGCGCATCGTGTACATGGGCGGCGCCATCGAGATCCCCGGCAACACCACGCCGGCGGCGGAGTTCAACTGGTGGTTCGATCCCGAGGCGGCGAGGATCGTCCTGCGCTCGCCGATCGAACACGTGATCTTCCCCAACGATGTCTGTGAGAAAGTCACCTTCGATGCCTCGGTCTACCAGCGGGTGATTGCGGCCAAGGGGGCGGTGCCGGAGCTGTACAAGAGCGTGTTCGGACCGCAATTCGCCAAGGACCCGGGTTATCACAGCTTTACCTGGGACAGCCTGCCGGCGTTGTTCCTCGCGGAGCCGGAAATCGTCACCGAATCGCGCGATATGTGGATCGATGTCGACACCCATTTCGGCCCGGACTACGGTCGCGCGCTGGGCTACAAGAAGAACCCGCCGGTGGGGACGCAGAAAGCCAGGATCGTGTTCGCGGTGGACCAGAAGAAATTCTGGAACGACTACGTGTCGCTGGTAACCTTGCCGACGCCGGTGAAAAAGCCCTGAGGCCAGCGCTGTCGGATAGGCCGCTATCGCCGGCAAGCCGGCTCCCACAGAAGAGCAACCGTGAACGCTCCATTGGAGTAGACACAGATCTCTGTGGGAGCTGCTTGGCCAGCGATGACCGCGTAGCGGTCGCCATTCAGAACCGCACGTCAGCCGTGTTCAACACCTGCACAAACGCCCCGTTCAAGGTCGCGTTGTGATGTTCGACAATCGCCCGGGCCGATAGCCCGGGCGTATCCATGCAGGTATGGGCATCGCCCACCAGGAGCGCCTCGAACCCCAGATCCCGCGCCAAGCGGCTCGTGCTATCGACGCAATACTGGGTCTTCATCCCGACGATCACCAAGCGCCCGATACCGGCATCATCCAGTTGCTCGGCCAACCCGGTATTGAAGAAACAACTGGGGCGCGTCTTGTCGAGCAAACGATCCACCGCGGGATCAACCTGAAGTTCCGGCACCAGTTGCCACAGGGCACTGCCCGGCGCAATCGGCGAGCCTTCAGGCCCGTTATGCCTGACCGCGAAAATCGGCGCATTGGCCTGCCGCGCCCTGCCAATCAATTGATTGATATTCTCCAGCACCCGCTGCCCTTCCCAGGGCTGGTCGGGAGCGTGGAACAGACCGACCTGCATATCGATGATCAACAAAGCCGAACGCTGTGCATTGTCTGCTTGCATGGGGTGTTTCTCCTTCCGTGTGATACCCACAAGAGTACCGCAAGCAAAAGTCCCCTTCTCTCAAATCCGCAACCGCCAGTGCCCGTTACGACGCAGGTCAACCACGGATAAAGGCTCGATATCGATCGCGTTGAAGGAAGCGGGGCCGGCCCCCAGGGCATGCAGCAGTGCCGCGCGCATCACAAAGGGATGGGTCACCACGATAAAATGCCCCTCCTCGCGAAAGCCCTCGAGCCAGGCCCCGACCCGGGCACACAACGCCGCCACCGACTCGCCCGCCGGCGGGGCCTGCGTCGGGTCCGAGGTCCAGGCCGCGAGCAAGTCGGGCTCGCTCTCAAGCAAGTCGGTCAGCGCAACACCCTGCCATTCGCCAAAATCCAGATCGCCCAGTTCCGGGACGATTTCGATCTCGCCACCCAAGGCCTCGGCGGTCTGCCAGGCGCGGGTTTCCGGGGCACTGAGGATACGCACCGGTTTTTTCAGACGCGCCGCTAGTTCAGCGGCCTTGAGCAAGCCCTTGGGCTCCACCGGCTCGTCCAGCGGGAAACGCCCCAGGCGCTGGGCCTCGGTGCGGGCATGACAAACAAAGCTCAAACGCGTCGGCATAAGGGTGTGTTCCGAAAGGCAGTCCGTGTCGTGGCTCAACATACCGGGAAGTCACTCGACCCGTATTGCAAGTATCGCTCACGCGAACCCAGGCTCAAATGCGACGTTCGGCTGCAGAGCGAGCTAGTATAGTCAGCTCACTTCATTCCACGAGGAACCGCTCGATGCCTGCTGCCCTGCTCAAGAAAACCCTCGGCGCCCTGCTCCTGCTGGCCGGCCTGGCCGGGGCGAACGCCGCCTTCGCCCATGCCCACCTGAAAAGCGAAACCCCGGCCAAGGACGCCACCGTCAGCGCCCCGGCCGAATTGCGCCTGGTGTTCAGCGAAGGGGTCGAAGCGGCCTTGAGCAAGGTCGAAGTCAGCAGCGCCGAGAAGAACGTCATACTGAAAAGCATCGCCACCGATCCGGCCGACAAGAAAACCCTGATCGTCACCCCGGCCGCACCGCTCCCGGCCGGCGAGTACAAGGTTGTGTGGCACGCGGTGTCGGTCGATACCCACAAGAGCGAAGGCAACTACAGCTTCAAGGTGGGCAACTGAGTCTATGCAAAACGCCATGGTCCTGTGCCGCTTCCTGCATTTCGCCGTGGTGTTGTCGTTGTTCGGGGCCTGCCTGTTCAGACCCTGGCTGATCGGCAGCGCAGCCCGACCGGCACTGGATCAACGGCTGCTCCGGATCAAGCGCTGGCTGGCGCTGCTGGGCTTGCTCAGCGCCGGGGGTTGGCTGCTGCTGACCACCGCCGATATGACCGGCGACTGGGCCGACGCCCTGAATCCGGCCACCCTGCAGTTGGTTCTGGGCAAGACCTTTTTCGGTCAGGTCTGGAGCTGGCATCTGAGCTTGTGCCTGCTGCTGTTGCTCAGCCTGCTGGCCAACGCCCGCCCGGCCGTCAACCTGCTGCTCGGTTTCCTGCTGCTGGCAACCCTTGCCCCGGTCGGCCACGGCGCCATGCTCGACGGCCTCGACGGGCGCTTGCTGATGCTCAACCAGTTCATCCACCTGAGCGGCGTCGGTGCCTGGGTCGGTGGCCTGATGTTGCTCGCCCTGATGTTGAACCAGCCAGCGGAACATGACATCAAGCAGGTCCTGGGACGGTTCGGCAGCCTCGGCTACCTGATGGTCGCGGTGATTATCGTCACCGGCCTGATCAATGTGCGTGTGCTCACTGGCGCCATCTGGCCGACGCCACTGTTCAGCGGCTTCGCCCTGATCCTGCTGATCAAGGTGCTGATGGTCACGCTGATGCTGGGACTGGCGCTGTTCAACCGGGTGATGAGTCCTCGCGGACGTTTCAGCATCCTGCGCACCAGTGTGGCGGTCGAATGGCTGCTCGGGCTGGGGGCGATTCTCGCGGTATCGCTGTTGGGCACGCTACCGCCGATGCTGATGGACTGAACCCACCCGGGCATGGCCATCGAACAACGTAAAGCCGTCCGAACTTTCATACCCCTGTTCGCAAAAAAACCTGTCTCATCTAATCATCTATATGAATCCATCAGGTATATTCCCTCCAACCGCGTAACAAAATAATACAAGAAGGGGTTCCCGTTGGATCTTTCACATGCCGCGTGGCTTGCCCACGACACCCGCCTGATCGTCTGCTGCCTGCTGGCAATCGCCACCATCATCGTGCTGATCAGCCTGACCAAACTGCCCCCTTTCCTGTCCATCCTGATCGGCACCTTCGTCGCCGGGATCGGCGCCTCGTTGCCGCCAGAAGAAGTGGCCAAGGCCTTCAGCAAGGGCGCCGGCAGCCTGCTCGGCGAAGCCGGGATCATCATTTCCCTGGGTGCCATGCTCGGCGCGTTGATGGCCGAGTCCGGGGCCGCCGACCGTATCGCCTCGACCCTCTTGCGCCATGCGCGGGGCAAGGCCCTGCCCTGGGTCATAGCAATGGTCGCGATGATCATCGGCCTGCCGCTGTTCTTCGAAGTCGGCCTGGTGCTGATGGTGCCGATCATCTTCGTGATCGCCCGCCAATCCGGCCAGCCGCTGCTCAAGGTGGCGATCCCGGCCCTGGCCGGCATGACCACCCTGCACGCACTGATGCCGCCCCATCCGGGCCCGCTGATCGCGGTCAGTGCCTTGCACGCCGACCTTGGCATGACCATGTTGCTGGGCTTTTGCATCGCCGTTCCGGCGGTGATCCTCGCCGGCCCGCTCTACGGGATCTGGCTGTCCAAGCGCATGGATGTGAAGGAGCCGGCCGAACTCGGCGCCCTGTTCACCGCCAAGGTCCAGACCCGGCGCCAACCGAGCTTCGCCATCTCGCTGCTGATCATCCTGCTGCCGGTGCTGCTGATGCTCGGCAGCACCCTGGCCAAGGTCGCCATGGCGCCGCAAAGCAACTTCGCCATCACCCTGAAGTTCCTCGGCGAGCCCTTGGTCGCCCTGGGCATCGCGGTAATCGCGGCGGTGATCTGCCTGGGCTGGTCCATCGGCATGGCCCGCGACCAGGTCGGCAGCGTGCTGCGCAAGAGCCTTGGGCCGATTGCCATGCTGCTGCTGACCATCGGCGCCGGCGGCGGCCTGAAACAGACCCTGCTGGAAGCCGGCATCAGCGACACCATCAGCAAAGTCGCCACTGGCGCCAACATGTCCTACATCCTGCTGGCCTGGCTGATTGCCGTGGCGCTGCGCCAGGCCACCGGTTCGGCTACCGTGGCAACCACCACCACGGCGGGTATTCTCGCGCCGCTGATGGCCGGCCTGGCGAGCACCCAGAGCTCGCTGGTGGCCCTGGCGATCGGCGCCGGCTCGGTGTTCTTCTGCCACGTCAACGACGCCGGCTTCTGGATGGTCCGCGAGTACTTCGGCTTGCAGCTCAAGCAGACAATCTGGGTCTGGTCGGTGTTGCAGACCATTGTTTCAGTGGTTGGCCTGATCGGCACGCTGTTACTGTGGCAGTGGTTCCAGTAACCCATTGCGACGAGTTGAAGATTGACGGAAGGCGCCTCCCAACTGGGATAATGGCGCCTTTCCCCAGGGAATAACCTGACTCAAGGAATAGTCGTCATGGACAAAAAGCAAACCCGGCAACAGGCGCTCGAGTTACTGGACGCCGGGACACCGAAAAGTCAGATTTTCCAGTCCTTGCGTGGCGGCGCCCTGAAAGACAAGGCGCTGGCAGTGTTGCTGGCCAATCATCCCGATCCGCAGCTATACCAGCGCCATCGCTGGAAAGTCATCGGGGTACTCGCCATCATGATCCTGCAGGGCTTGCTGGCGGCCGCCGTCGGCTTTGTGTTCGGGGCGAGTATCGGCCCGACGGCTGTCTGGTTGATGCCCCTGGGTTTCGCCGCCATTCCCTTCCTGCTGGCCTACGGCGTTTACCGCAACCACTCCAGCTACTACACCGTCTACGTCCTGCTCAACGTCTCGCAGTTCCACCGAGCGTTCGACGGATTCAGCGAGGAGCCGATCACTACGGTTATCGGCGTGCTGATCGGCTTTGCCAGCCTGGTGTACGTCATCTACGTGAAGTCACTGCTGTTTCCGGACGTGGTGTTCATGTCACCGAAAAAGATCAAGGGACAGTACGTCTTCAGCCGTTGAGCTCAGTCTTCGGTGTTGGCAAAGCGCTTCAGCACCTCACCGTCCATGCGGTAGCGCACCCATTCACTCAGGGGTTGCGCGCCGATGGATTCGTAGAAGCGAATCGCCGGCTCATTCCAGTCCAGCACACTCCACTCCAGGCGCCCGCAGTCATTGGCGCAGGCAATCTTCGCCAGATGCCGCAACAGCTTCTTGCCCGCCCCGGCACCGCGTTGTAGCGGCGACACGTAGAGGTCTTCCAGGTACAGGCCATTACGCCCGAGCCAGGTGGAGTAGCTGAAGAAAAACACCGCAAACCCGACCGGCTCGCCGTCACGCAGGCAGATCAGGCCATGGGCCGTGGCGCCTTCGCCAAACAGGCTGCGCTCGATGTCGACGACATTGGCGATCACTTCATGGCGGGCTCGCTCGTACTCGGCCAGTTCAGTGATAAAGGCCAGGATCTGCGGCGCATCGCTGGGCCGGGCTTCGCGTATTTCGAGGGACATGGGCGCTTCCAGAGTCGGTGAAGTCGCCCATGCTATGCGGATTGTGCGACGGCTTGAATCATTTCAATGAAAATTCACCATCGGCAGGCCGATCAGCAGCGTCAGGCTGAGGATCAACCCCGCACCGACACCCAGCCCGAGCAGATGCCAACCCAGGGCATCCCGACGCTCCCGGCTTGCGGACAGCGCCGCCTCACGCCCGCGCGATGCCCGGCTGCGCCAGGTACAGCACTTCATAGGCTTTGTCTGCGCGGTGGCGGTCGGGTTCGGATGACGACAGGGTGAACTAGATCAGCAGGAACAACGCCAGCAAGCCACCGAAGATCGCCCACTTTTCCAGGTAGTAGCGGGTGCGATTGCGCTTTTTCAATTCCTTGCCCCGCAGGCGAATACCGTAGATCTTGGTGAAGAACTTGTTGATCCCACCGGTCTTGTCGTTCGCATCATTCGGCGAGGCGGCGGCGGACATCACGTTGCGGCTGAACCAGCGGTTGAACGCTGTCGCCCAGCGATACTTCAACGGACGCTCGACATCGCAGAACAGGATCACACGATTCTGCTCGGTCTTGTTTTCGGCGTAGTGGATAAAGGTCTCATCGAACATCACCGGCTCGCCATCGCGCCAATGGTAGTCCTGGCCGTCGACATTGATGTAGCAGCCCGGATCGTTCGGCGTCTCCAGGCCCAGGTGATAGCGCAGGGAACCGGCGTAGGGGTCGCGGTGGCGAACCAGGCGCGAACCCGGCGGCAACTCGGCGAACATCGCGGCCTTGATGCTGCCGATGCTGTTGAGCAGCTCCGTGGTACGCGGGCACAGCTCGACGGCGGAAGGATGGTTGTCGCCGTACCACTTGAGGTAGAAACGCTTCCAGCCGGTCTTGAAGAAAGAGTTGAAGCCGACGTCGTTGGGCGTCTCGGATTTCTTGATCTCACCGGCACGCAGCAGCGCCAGGGCCTCGGTGCGGATTTCCTGCCAGTTGTCCTGCAGCGGCTTGAGCTCGGGGAAGTCGGCCGGCTCCAGGTACGGACGGCTCGGCACCTTGGAGAACAGGTAGAGGAAGCAGTTGATCGGGGCCAGGAAGGTCGAGTGGTCACTCAGTTGCCGGCTCAGCTTGTGCCGGACCTTGCCGCGCAGGTGTACGTACGCGATGGACAAGACGTAAACAGCGATGATGATGAGTTTCACGGGCGTCGTCACAGAAGTCAAAAGGACACGCTACCCTTCATGCATCTGGTGAGCCGGTGCACACAAGCCGGGGTCCAGACGTCGCAAAGGTAGCCAACGCGCTAGGGTAGAACAGCTGGCGTATGGGTTTCCAGTGTTTCGTCTTCCGGATGAAAGCAAAATCACTATCCATTACAGGATTTTCTTACAGCGCTACTGGCACGGCCCATCTCCGCAGACCTGGCACGCTCTTGTGAACACGAGGCAACCTTGTAATTGGATGGACTCGCCCAAGCCGAGGCGTCTGTAGCGCCACGGTGGCATTCTAATGAAGCCAACGACAGCGAG
>NZ_JBWKUQ010000006.1:206445-390923 GCF_059420925.1 Pseudomonas sp. GW821-FHT03C07 | reverse complement strand
AGACCCGGACACTGTGGGAGCGGAGCTTGCCCGCGAAGCTTTTAGCGGCCTCAAGGACGCCATCGCCGGCAAGCCGGACTCCTACAAGATCCGAGGCTGACCGAGAGCCTGCAGTGCGACTCGGTCCTTGTGGGAGCGGAGCTTGCCCGCGAAGCTTTTAGCGGCTTCAAGGACGCCATCGCCGGCAAGCCGGCTCCTACAAGGTCCGGGGCTAACCGAGAGTTTGCGGTGCGACTCGGTCCTGTGGGAGCGGAGCTTGCCCGCGAAGCTTTTAGCGGCTTCAAGGACGCCATCGCCAGCAAGCCGGGCTCCTTACAAGGACCGCGTTGTTGTGGGGAGCGGCTTCTTGGCCACAAGACGGGGAATTCGGCGCGTCACTACAGGGATGCGCAACACTATAAGCAGCGCCCCTATAGAGGCATACACCGTCCACTCCTTCAGGTCGGCCCGCACGATCCACAACATATGCAGCAACCCCAACCCGAGGATCACGTAAACCAGGCGGTGCAACTTCTTCCAACCCTTACCCAGGCGACGCTGGCTGTAACGGTTCGAGGTCACGGAAAGCGCCAGCAGACAGAGGAAACCCAGCGCACCGACAATGATGTAAGGCCGCTTGCGCAACTCGACAACCAATTGCGACCAGTCCAACCCGAGCACAAACACCAGGTAAGCCGCCAAATGCAGCACCACGTAGGCAAAACACCACAAGCCCAATTGCCGGCGCACCGCAATCCAGCCTGGCCAGCCACTGAGTTTCTGCAACGGCGTCATGCTCAAGGTCACCAACAACAGAATCAGCGTACCCAAGCCCAGCCGATCAACCATGACCTTTCCCGGATCCGGCCCCAAGGCCAGGTTCCAGGCCTGATACAACCAGAGCAACGGCCAGATCCCCACCGCAATAAAGACCCCCACACGCCAGAACGGATAGCGCATCAGTAGTTCTTCCGCAGATCCAGGCCACTATATAAAGAAGCAACCTCATCCGAGTAGCCGTTGAACATCTGCGTCTCACGCACATTGGGGCTGAGCAGCCCACTGGGCAAACGCCGCTCCCGAGCCTGGGTCCAGCGCGGATGGTCGACGCCAGGGTTCACATTGGCATAGAAACCATACTCATCCGAAGCGATGCTTTGCCAGGTGGTCTTGGGCTGCTCTTCCACCAAGCTGATGCGGACAATGGATTTCACGCTCTTGAACCCGTACTTCCATGGCACCACCAGACGCAACGGCGCGCCGTTCTGATTCGGCAGCTCCCGCCCATACATGCCCACGGCCAGAATCGCCAAGGGGTTCATCGCCTCGTCCAGCCGCAAGCCTTCTACATAAGGCCAGTCGATCAGGGCGAAACCGGAACGCTGGCCCGGCATGCTCTTGGGGTCCTGCAAGGTTTCGAAACGAATGTACTTGGCCTTCGAGGTCGGCTCGACCTGCTTGAGCAACGCCGAGATGGGAAAGCCAATCCAGGGAATCACCATCGACCAGGCCTCGACACAGCGCAGGCGATAGATGCGCTCCTCCAACTGGTAAGGCTTCATGAAGTCTTCCAGGGCATAACGCCCCGGTTTGCCGACCTCACCGTCCACCACCACCGACCAGGGTTCGGTTTTCAGGGAACCGGCGTTCTGTGCCGGATCACCCTTGTCGGTACCGAACTCATAGAAGTTGTTGTAGTGGGTCGCGTCCTTGTAGGGGGTAATCGCCTCTCCCTTGACCGTCACCGCGCCCCATCGGGTCTCGGGTAGTTTCCCGCTAAACCAGGACGGCGCATTCCCCGCATCCACATCGGCATAACGCGCCGCCTCGGCGGCACTGGCCCAGCGCGGCAGACTGCCGATCGCCAGCCCGGCGACCGAAGCACCGAGTAATGCACGACGGGAGAGATAGAGAGATTCGGGCGTGACGTCCGAGTCTTGGCAATCGGATCGCTTGGGAAGCTTGATAAGCATGGCAACTCCGTAGCATTGGAGGACTGATGGACCAATAGACTACGGAGTCTGCGGGAAATTACATCACTCGCCGGCTTTGTGCCGACGAAGATGCAACAGGTACTGGATGGGACCCGAGGCCGCATAGGCGAGGAAAATCAGCAGCAGGATGCGCGGCGGATCGCTGAATACCACGGCGAACACCAGCACCACCGCAAGGATCGCGACAAACGGCACGCGCCCCTTGAGATCCAGCTCCTTGAAGCTGTTGTACTTGATGTTGCTGACCATCAGCATCCCGGCCGCCGCCACCAACAAGGCCACCAGGAACGACATCTTCGATCCCTGGATGCCGTAGTCGCTGAACGCCCACACCGTACCGGCCACTACGCCAGCCGCCGCCGGACTGGCCAGGCCGATGAAGTAGCGTTTGTCGGCGGTGCCGACCTGGGTATTGAAACGCGCCAGACGCAACGCCGCACCGGCCACATAGAGGAAGGCGACCATCCAGCCGACCTTGCCCATATCCCCCAGCGCCCAACCGAATGCCAGCAGTGCCGGGGCGACACCGAAGGCAACCATATCGGACAACGAGTCATACTCGGCGCCGAAGGCACTCTGGGTATTGGTCATGCGCGCCACGCGACCGTCCAGGCCATCGAGCACCATGGCGACGAAGATCGCGATGGCGGAAAAAGCGAAATACTTGCTCGCCCCCGCCGGGTCCCCGGCACTCGCGGCACTCTGCGCACTCATCGCACTGATGATGGCGTAGAAACCGGCAAACAGGTTCGCGGTGGTGAACAGGTTCGGCAACAGATAGATACCGCGATGGCGGACTTTCTGGCCGTTGGCGTCATGCCCTTCCTCGACATGTTCGTCGATGGGCAGCAGGCTTTCGGCGTCGGAGCCCTGACCAGGCTCTTCGGGACGTTCAGTCATGACATTACCTTGTAGCTAAATGAATGGTTTCAACAGCACTCGGCGACCGCTCTAGGACCGCAAAACGATCCCGCTTTATACCAGAAGCGCCCCGGCCTGCGGAAAAACCCGGGCCAGACAGGTCGATCAGCCCAGGACAACGTGGGGCAGGAATCGACTGCTGTCCTTGGTAATCAGACTGTCGTCTTCACGAATACCGATCCCGGCCGCCACATCCCCCACCACCCATGAACCGATCACGGTGTAGCTGTCGTCGAACTTCGGCAGCGGGGAGAACGCTTGCAGGATATAGGGCGCATCGGTGTAAGGCCCATCCTCGGCCACCACCTGGTCGTCACCGGTACGGATCTCGATGTTCGCGCCCTCACGGGAAAAGAACGGTTTGCGCACCCAGCCCTTGGGCACGGGGCGCTGTGGATTCTGGTCGACATAGGCGGGAAGCAGGTTGGGATGTCCTTCGTGGAATTTCCACAGTAGCGGCAATATACCTTTGTTACTGACAATGGCTTTCCAGGCGGGTTCGATAAACTGGGTATCACAGCCTGGCACCGCCTGGCCGAACGCCTCGTGGAAGATATGTTCCCAGGCATGCAGCTTGAACAACCGCTCGATCCAGCGCCCGTGCAGATCGACAAAGCGGCCCTGGGTGGTGAGGCCGATATCCTCGATGTCAATATGCCGCGCCTCGATCCCCGCATGCGCGGCCATCCTGCGCAGGAAGTCCGTGGTCCCGCGATCCTCCTGCGAACCGGACATGGCCGAAAAGTAGAACGCCCCTCCGGCGGGAAAGGCCGCGAAGGCCCTGACCAGATCCTCGGCAATCGTGTTGAACTGAGTGGCGCGCGCCGGCAACACGCCCCGAGCGATCTGCTCCTCAAGCCAGAGCAACTGCACGGAGCCGGCTTCAAGCAGACTGGTGGGCGTGTCGTAATTGGCTTCCAGGCACTTGGCCGGACCGCTGCCGTCGTACGCCAGGTCGAAGCGACCATACAAATGCGGATGCCCCTGCTTCCAGGAGTCGCGAACCAGATCGAAAAACGCCGGCGGTATGGCCAGGCCCATCAACAGCTCCTCGCTGTCGACGACACGCTCGACCACATCCAGGCACAGGTCGTGAAGCGCCTTGGTCGGCGCTTCCAGGTCTCGAGTGATCTGCTTTTCGGTGAACAGGTAATAACCGCGCTCATCCCAATAGCGCTCGCCACCGATGGTGTGGAAAGCAAAACCTTCGTGCTCGACGCTGTCACGCCAGTATGGGCGCTCTTCGATACCGATCTTTTTCACCCTGGTCGCGCCCCTCAACCACCGGAACTGAAGATGCTGCTGCTTTTGCCGCCCCAGCCACTGCGCGCGGTAGCCTGGCTGCCGAAACCGCCACGCGAGACCGTCGAGGAAACCGAGCCGGAACCGCTGCCCAGGCTCTTGCCGAGGGTCGCCGGGGTGTAGGTGTTGGTGGAGCTGCTGCGGGCCTGGGTCGAACGGCTGAACGACTTGCCCTGCTCGATCTGCTGCGACAGCGTCGAACTGCTATAGCTACCGCGATTGTCGCGACTGTCGTAGATCGGCTGGGAATAGTAACGCCCGCCACCCCCGCTGTTGCTGAGCAGATTGCCAAGCAACAACCCGGTCAGCAGACCGCCATTCCCACCGCCACCACCATTGCCCGACTGTGCGGCCGCTTGTTGCTGGGCTTGTTCAAGATCCTTGCGCGGCACATCGCCGGACATCGCCAGCTCGAAGCCGCCCATCTTCGGCATGTACTTGCCGTCCGGGGTGACCTGGCAATAGCCGGGGACGAAGTCGCTGTCGCAGGACGCCTGGTCGTCATAGGTCGGCGCGATACGCCGGTGATCGGCCAGCGCCTGCATGAAGGCATCGGAGCAGACCTCCACCGGGACCTTCGCCGCCACACACTCCTCGACTGACTTGAAGTTGCTCTTCGAGTTGACGGCAACGGTGTCCTGGGACGCACCACAGGCGGAAAGCGCCAAAGGCAGGGTGCCAGCCAGCAACAGTTTTACGGAGCTACGGGTTCTCATCGAATGATCCTTATCCTTGCCCTGGGCTCAGGTCGACGGCGTCATGCAGGCCGAATTCAACAGCCCGACACTGATGGCCACCGAGGCCAAGTAGATCGCCGCCGCCAGCTCGCCGCGCACGATACGCGCGGACAGCCCCTTGAGCACCAGGCTGGTCACGGCAAACGCCAGCAACTGCACCACGGCCGCGATCAGCACCCAGACGACGACGTCGACGACACTGATGCTGTTGGCGATGATATTGCTGGCCGGCAGGGCAAAACCCACCATGGAACCGCCCAGCGCAATCGCCGCGGCGGTATTGCCCTCGCGGATCAGGGCAAATTCCTTGTGGGGCGTCAGGCAGGTGTAGATGAACTGGAACAACACGAACAGAACAGCCGCCACCGCCATATAGACGATGAAGCCGAATACCGCGGTGGCGTTGAGCGACATGCGCAGCGCTTCGAGCATGATGATTTCCTTGTCAGAGAACTTCGATATCGGTGATTTGCAGCGTCACGCCAACAGCGCTGGACAGGGTGATCACCCCCTCCTCGTCTTCCTCGACCGAGAAGAGCAGGAACTCCCGACGGTTGAGCAGACCGGTCTCGCGCGCATAGAGCATGCTCAGGTGCTTGATCGAGTAGGCACCGTCCGGGCTCTTGACGAACTCCTGCATCGGCGTGAGTTCGGTCTGCCCGTCTTCGCTCCCCCATTGCCGGGCATACTCCTCGCCCTCGAGCTCGTAGAGCGGCATGCCGATTTTCGCATTGGGGCCGGTCAGTTGCAGCAACTGTTCCTTGCTGTTGATCGGGGTGACGTCGTGGTAGCCGAACAGGATCAGGTCCTGAATGTCCTCGGCCGCGGGGCCGTCCATGACCACTTGCAGGAAGTAATCCTCGTTATCGAGGTAAAACCGCTGCAAACGCATCGACTGCCCGAGATCGATATCACCCACTGCCCAGACTTTCTCGTCATCAGGCACCACCACATGGGACTGCCCCTCGAGCAACAGCTTCAAGGAGCGATCCAGGCACAGCATCCGCCCCGAGGCCAGCCCCAGGGGGTTACCCGGCGCAAGCGAGGTCGCGCCCGCCGCAGGCGTCGGCGCCTCGAAGCCCATGACGCGCTTGATCCAACTCATCGTGTCTCTCCTTCCTGTCGCGACAACGCGCTACCCTGCCCGTTTTTCAGACGGCAAAAAGGGCAAAGCGCTCACGCATTTGCCCTAGGACTGCTGCTTACTGGCCCGAGCCAGGATTCTGCCGGGCTTTCAGCCGTGCCAGCACCTCACTGCCGCTGCCTGACTTGGCGCCGATACCAGCATCCTGCAGACGCCGCTCCAGATCACCGCCATTGGACTCGTCGGCCAATTCCTGCGCGGCATCCAGCTTGGCGTCGCGCTCATCCTGGCGCTGCTTGATCCGGGCCAGCGAACCGACCGCCGTTTCCAACTTGCCATTCGCCCCGCCAGTGGCCGCCGCGGTAGCAACCCGTGCCTGCTGGACCGTCTCGCGAGCCTTGGCCATCTCGACCTGCTGCTTCAAACCCTTGATCTGGTTTTCCGCCTTGATCACCTGAGCATGCAGCATCTCGACCTGGGCGCCGAACTGATCGGCCAGGAGTTTCTCCTGGTCGCGCAGGG
The DNA here is from genome assembly GCF_059420925.1 of Pseudomonas sp. GW821-FHT03C07. Classification (NCBI taxonomy): domain Bacteria; kingdom Pseudomonadati; phylum Pseudomonadota; class Gammaproteobacteria; order Pseudomonadales; family Pseudomonadaceae; genus Pseudomonas; species Pseudomonas sp. GW821-FHT03C07. Next base: position 384,384 of record NZ_JBWKUQ010000006.1, on the reverse strand, counting down.
CCTCGATCTCGGCCACCTTGTTGGCGCACTCGCCGGCCAGGCTTTCCACACCCTTGTCCAGCGCGGCCATGGCCTTGCCTTCCCAGTTGGCGATGTCGTTGTTCAGGCCATCAAGGCGTTGTTGCGACAGTTTGTAGCGGGCCTTGATGTCCACCAGGCCGTTCTTGGCCTTGGCCACGGCATTCTCGGCGTCGCGCTGTTCCTGTTCGAGGATGCGGATGGCGTTGGCATCGACAATGGTCTCACCGACCTCGGAAACACCACCACGAATGGCCGTTATGACTTTCTTCCAAATACTCATCGAAAACTCCTTGGGGACTTCATTAAACGTGGATGTGGTCTTCGAACGCTTCCACTGCACGGATCACGTTCTCGGCCAGGGTGAAGATTTCCTGGACGATCACGGTGATCGTGGAAGCCGCGCTCAGCGCACCGAACATGCAGTAGACCTCGGTGCCGTCGCCGACCCGTTCGATCCCCACGGAGGACAGCGGGAACAGGTCGCGGCTGCGCAGCACCAGGCCGTTGAAGACCGCCGGATCCTTGACCCGGCTGACCTCGACCAAGGTTGCGTCCACCAGGATCTGGTCACCGGACACGGCGAGGTAGAGCGGCAGGTCGCCGAACTCGGTCATGCTCAGTTTGATGCTCTGCTCGGCGTTCTCGGCGAGGGTCAGGACAATCTCCCCAGCGGACACTACCTCCAGCTCCGACAGCGCCTTGTGCAGCGAGTTGATCGTCCAGTTGATGTTCTCAGTCATGAAAGCCTCCAGTTTGATCCGTTCACCCAGGAAGGGCTGGCGTAACGCCTTTTCGATACCCCGCAGGGCCGTCGCATTCTCGGGAAGAATCCAGAATTCCCGCTTCACCAGGCCGGCCTCACGCAGACGAGCACGCATGTCGCGGACATAGTCGGCGGTGGTCTTGGTCTTGGCCGGTGATGACGACTTCTCACCCACTGAGGGCTTGTCATCCGCTGCTTTTTTACGGGGCATCAGTCCTCCGAAAAATCTTACATGTAAGTAAATTACGTCGTTTGCCTGGAATGTTCAACGCCCGCCACAAAAGCTTTATGTGACAAAACAAAACGCCCCGACAAGTCGGGGCGTTTGTGTACAGCATGTACCGCTACCCAGCCCCAGGGGGCCGGGCAACCGGCTGAGCGTCGACTCAGTTCTTGGTTTTGTCGACGATCTTGTTCGCGCCGATCCACGGCATCATCGAACGCAGTTGCTCGCCGATGATCTCGATGCCGTGCGCGGCGTTGTTGCGACGCTTGGCGGTCATCGATGGGTAGCCGGTAGCACCTTCGCTGATGAACATTTTCGCGTATTCGCCGTCCTGGATGCGCTTCAGAGCGTTGCGCATGGCCTGGCGGGATTCGGCGTTGATGACTTCAGGGCCGGTCACGTACTCGCCATATTCGGCGTTGTTGGAGATCGAGTAGTTCATGTTGGCGATACCGCCTTCGTACATGAGGTCAACGATCAGCTTCAGTTCGTGCAGGCATTCGAAGTAGGCCATTTCTGGCGCGTAGCCTGCTTCAACCAGGGTTTCGAAACCGGCTTTGACCAGCTCGACGGTACCGCCGCAGAGAACGGCTTGTTCGCCGAACAGGTCGGTTTCGGTCTCGTCCTTGAAGGTGGTTTCGATGATGCCGGTACGACCACCACCAACGCCGGCGGCGTAGGACAGTGCAACGTTCTTGGCGTTGCCCGAGGCGTCCTGGTAGATCGCGATCAGGTCAGGGATACCGCCGCCTTTGACGAACTCGGAACGTACGGTGTGGCCTGGCGCCTTCGGCGCGATCATGATCACGTCGAGGTCAGCGCGCGGCACAACCTGGTTGTAGTGGATCGCGAAGCCGTGGGAGAAGGCCAGGGTGGCGCCTTTCTTGATGTTCGGCTCGATTTCGTTCTTGTACAGCGCGGACTGGAACTCGTCCGGGGTCAGGATCATGACCAGGTCGGCAGCGGCAACAGCGCTGGCCACGTCGGTCACTTTCAGGCCATGGGCTTCAGCCTTGGCCACGGTGGCCGAACCTTTACGCAGGCCGACAGTCACGTCAACGCCGGAGTCTTTCAGGTTGCAAGCTTGCGCATGACCCTGGGAACCGTAACCGATGATGGCGACTTTCTTGCCCTGGATGATCGACAGGTCGCAGTCTTTTTCGTAATAAACTTTCATGAAATTCCCCTATATATCCAGGCCGTTCAGGCCATTCGCTAATTTGGTTTAGATGCTGAGTACTTTGTCGCCGCGCGCAATACCGGTGACGCCACTACGGACAGTCTCCAGAATCGAGGCGGTGCCGATGGACTGGATGAAGCTGTCGAGCTTGTCGCTGGTACCGGTCAGTTGAACGGTATACACGCTAGCGCTGACATCAACGATCTGCCCACGGTAAATATCGGTGGTGCGTTTGATCTCGGCGCGCTGGGCGCCAGTGGCCTTGACCTTGACCAGCATCAGTTCGCGCTCGATGTGAGCACTTTCCGACAGGTCCACCAGCTTGACCACTTCGATCAGCTTGTTCAGGTTCTTGGTGATCTGCTCGATAACCTCGTCATGCCCCACGGTGGTCAGCGTCAGACGCGACAGGGTCGGGTCTTCGGTCGGGGCCACGGTCAGGCTTTCGATGTTGTAGTTGCGTTGCGAAAACAGGCCAACCACACGGGACAGAGCGCCAGGTTCGTTTTCCAGAAGCAGGGAAATGATGTGCCGCATATTAGGTACGCTCCGTCTTGCTCAGCCACATATCGCGCATGGAGCCGTCTTTGATCTGCATCGGGTAGACGTGCTCGCTGGTGTCGACCTGGATATCGAGGAACACCAGGCGATCCTTCATCGCGAACGCTTCTTCCATCTTCGGCTTCAAGTCTTTCAGATCCGTGATACGGATACCGACGTGACCGTAGGCTTCGACCAGCTTGACGAAGTCAGGCAGCGATTCCATGTACGAGTGCGAGTGACGGCTGCCGTAGCTCATGTCCTGCCATTGGCGAACCATGCCGAGCACACCGTTGTTCAGGCTGACGATCTTCACCGGCAGGCCGTACTGCAGGCAAGTCGACAACTCCTGGATGTTCATCTGGATGCTGCCCTCGCCGGTGACGCACGCGACGTCGGCGTCAGGGAAGCTCAGTTTCACACCCATGGCCGCAGGGAAACCAAAGCCCATGGTGCCCAGGCCGCCGGAGTTGATCCAGCGGTTGGGTTTGTTGAACTTGTAGTACTGCGCCGCGAACATCTGGTGCTGACCCACGTCGGAGGTGACAAAGGCATCGCCCTTGGTCACTTCGCAGAGGGTCTCGATCACGGTCTGTGGCTTGATGATGCTGCCGTCGCCCTTGTCGTAAGGGAACAGGCCACGATCACCGCGCCATTCGTCGATCTGCTTCCACCAGCTGGCCACCGACTCCTTGTTCGGGGTCTCGCCGATTTCCTTGAGGGTCGCGACCATCTCGGTCAGCACGCTCTCCACCGGCCCAACGATAGGCACGTCTGCCTTGATGGTCTTGGAGATCGATGCCGGGTCGATGTCGATGTGGATGATCTTGGCGTTCGGGCAGAACTTCGATGGACCGTTGATCACCCGGTCATCGAAACGCGCGCCCACGGCCAGGATCACATCGGCGTGGTGCATGGTCAGGTTGGCGGTGTAGCTGCCGTGCATGCCGAGCATGCCGACGAACTGCCGGTCGGTGCCAGGGTAGGCGCCGAGCCCCATCAGGGTATTGGTGACGGGCAGGTTGAGCATCTTGGCCAGCTCGGTCAGGGGCGCGGAGCCACCACCGAGGATCACCCCGCCGCCCGCGTAGAGCACCGGACGCTTGGCCGCCAGGAGCATTTCCGCCGCCTTGCGGATCTGCCCGGAATGACCACGCACCGCTGGGCTGTAGGAACGCAGCTTGGCTTTTTTCGGGAAAATGTATTCGAACTTCTCGGCCGGGTTGGTCATGTCCTTCGGAATATCGACAACGACAGGACCAGGACGACCGGATTGCGCCAGGTAGAACGCCTTCTTCATCACTTCCGGGATTTCCGAGGCGTGCTTGATCATGAAGCTGTGCTTCACGATCGGCCGGGAGATACCGATCATGTCGGTTTCCTGGAACGCATCGGTACCGACCAGAGTGCTCGGCACCTGACCGGAAATGATCACCATCGGAATGGAGTCCATGTACGCCGTGGCGATACCGGTGATGGCATTGGTTGCGCCAGGACCGGAAGTCACCAGAACCACGCCGGCTTTACCGGTGGCCCGGGCGTAACCATCAGCCATATGGGTCGCCGCCTGCTCGTGACGAACCAGGATGTGGGTCACGTCCGGTTCTTTGAACAAGGCATCGTAGACATGCAGAAGAGCACCACCCGGGTACCCATAGATATATTTGACGCCTTCGTCACGCAAAAAGCGGACGAGCATCTCACCGCCAGATAAAAGCTCCACGTTGTTCACCTCTAAAACGCCAGAATACCGTCCACGCACACTGGAGGACGGGTCTTAATAGGTTTACTTCTCAGCAGAGCATGAGCGACGGTGGTCGCCGACTACGTCAGCACTGACTGAGCAAGTATTGGGAGTGCCCCAAGTGTTGCGGGGGTTTCCCACCCAGCGCGAGGTAACGCGTTGCGGGTGTAACAGGTCGGCGCGGATGTGCGCCTCATGATCTGCCGAGTGGGCCTGCTTCTGGCAGTCCCTCTACAGCGGACTTTGGATTGTTCTGATTCGTCCGGTCCAAGTCAAGTCATCTTGTGAGCTTTCTTCGAACTAAGCGCATGACAACGCAGAAGAAAACCTTTCCCGAGGGAATGTGCTACGTTGCTTATCGCATTGTCTGACAAGGAAACCTGATGCGTAGAAGCATTCTGATAACGGGCCTGCTACTCGCTTTGAGCCCGCTGTGCCAGGCCGGGCAGATCTACAAATGGGTCGATGCCCAGGGCGTGACGCATTTCGACGCGCAGCCGCCTGCGGGGCAAACGGCGACCGTGGTGACCCCGGCGATCGGCAATGTCCCCGCGCCACCGCCACGCCCCGCCGTGCCGGCGAGCACCGCAGTGGGCGACCAGAAGGCCGTGGACGCCAAGGTCAAGAAACAACTTGCCGATGAGGAAGTGGCTCGCAAAGCCTATTGCGAGAAAGCCCGGACCAACCTGGCCCAGTTGGAAAACAATGCGCGGGTGCGTGAAGAAGTCAATGGCGAGCTGCGGCGCCTGACCGAAGAGGAGCGTCAGGCGCGCCTGGTGGAGACGCGCAAGAGCATCGAGGAAAACTGCTCGTAAACACCTCATACCCTGTGTAGGCGCCGGCTTGCCGGCGATGAGGCCCACACGCCAGGCATCGTTCTTCCGGCAGCCAGCGCCGGCAAGCCGGCCCCCACAAGGAACGACGAACAAGGTAACGACGGTTCTAGCCGCGGGTCTCGGCAATCAACCGGTCGAACTGCGCCAGCAACCGCTGCAAGCCGCGCCCCTGCCCTGGCCGCTGGGCATAGACCATTTCGGCCATGGCCAGAATCCCGGAAGCATTGGGCAGCGGCAGGTCCTCCTCGAGGATCACCTTCATCCTCGGCAGGAAGATCCATTGCAGCCACTGCTCGAACTCCAGGCTATCGACGCTGAAGGGCTCGACACTGGCCAAAGCCTCGGCGCTGGGCGACACCTCATCCCAGCAGCCCTGGGCCCGCAATTCCCGTTCGATCAGCAGGAGTTGCTCGGCAATCAACGGAAAACGCGCATCCATCAGTAACCGACCTTGGCCTTCTGCTGCGCCTGGGCGGCACCGGCGGCATCACCCTGCTTGCTCCGCGCCTGGGCGATGATGCCCCAGAGGTTGGCCTGCAGATCCGGACGTCCATTAGCAAAGCTCAGACCACGACGGGCCAGTTGCTCGGCTTGCGGCGCATCACCCTGGGCCATGCGCACCTGGGCCAGTCGATAAAGCACTTGCGGCTCACGGGGGGCCACACGCTGGGCACGCTCAAGGCTCGACGAGGCGCCATTGAGGTCGCCACTGGATTGCTGCTGCTGGGCGGTGGTCAACAACGCCAGTACCGGGCCATCCAGTTGCTCGTCGGCGGACAGGCCACCGCTGTTGTTGTTCGACGGAATACCGCTCGGCGCCACCGGGCTCGGCATGTTGTAGCCGCCCTGATTCGCCGGCGGGTTGTAAGCGCCCTGGTTATAGGCACCCGAGTCGACCGGCGCGGCCTGGATCGGCGCGTTGTTCGACGGGCCCGGGGTAATCGGCCCCGGCGTGAACGGCTCGCTACTGATCGGCGCCGACGTTGTCGCCCCGCCGCCCGGAATCATCACCACCACGCCGGAATCCTGCGGCACCGCCTGGGTCTGGCTCGGCACCGGCCCCTTGACCACGGACTTGCGGAAACCGCCTGTGGACGAGATCCGCTCGTTATTGGAGACCGCGGTCCCCGAATCAACCACCGGGATCGAACCCCGTGGCACGCTGGAACAACCACCCAACACGGTCAGCGCTGCAAAAGCTGGAATCCACCACTTGTTCACGTCAAACCCTCTTCGCTCAATTCAACCAGCCCTTGACCCAATCCATCACTTCAGTGGCCGGCGCAGGCGCCGCGCCACCGCACGAAGCGCCCGGCACCGGTTCACTGCCGCGAATATACGGCATCTGCACCGCGCCCGGGCAATTGGCATCGGAGCCTTGCCCGCTGTGCGGATCGACCCAGGCCTGGACCACGTTATCCGGTTGCGGCATATCCAGTGGCAGCGGGTCGGCCTTGCGCATGAAACTGGTCCAGACCTGCAAGGCACCGCTGGCACCGGTGAACGGCGTCTTGCCGTTGTCATCACGACCGAGCCAGACCACCGCCAGCAGATCCTGGCCGAAACCGGCGAACCAACTGTCACGCGAATCGTTGCTGGTACCGGTCTTGCCGGCCAGGGTCAGGGTCTTGGGCAGGACGTTGTAGACCCCGCTCCCGGTCCCCTCGCGCATCACCCGCTGCATGGCCGCCTGGATCAGGTAGATCGAGCCCGCGTCGAAGCGCTGCTGGATCTGGAACGGATAACGCTTGAGCGGCTGGCCCTCGGCCGTCAGGACACTGCGAATACCACGCATCGGCGTATTGAAGCCACCGTTGGCCAGGGTCTGGTACATGGTCGCGATATCCATCGGCGTCATGCTCGCGGCCCCCAGCAACATCGAAGGAAAGGCCGGGAACTCACGGGTAACGCCAAGGCGTCCGAGGGTCTTGAGGACATTCGGCACGCCGACTTCCAGGCCCAGTCGAGCGGTCGACAGGTTATAGGAGTGCGCCAGGCCCTGATAAAGGAAAACCGTACCGTGGGAACGACGGTCAAAGTTCTGCGGTTTCCAGATCTGTCCGTCAGCGCCTTTCACCGAGAAGGCTTCGTCCGAAAGCCAACTGGTCAGCGTGTACTGGCTGGGTTTCTCCAGCGCGGTCAGATACACCGCCGGCTTGATCAGCGAGCCCACCGGACGCACCGCATCCAGCGCGCGGTTGAACCCGGCAAAGCTGGACTGGCGACTGCCGATCATCGCCTGGATCTCACCGGTTTCCGGGTTGGTCACCACCATGGCCGCCTCGATATCGTCACTGCCCTTGCGCCCGGCCAGGCGCTTGAAGGTGTCGTTGACCGAGGCCTCGGCCTTCATTTGCAGGATCGGGTCGAAGCTGGTGAAGATGCGCAAGCCTTCCTCGGTCAAGTCTTCGTCGCGGTAGTCTTCACGCAGTTGCCGCTTGACCAGGTCGAGGAAGCCGGGGAACGAGCTATCCGCCAGGCTGCCGCGGGCGGTCACCCCCAGTGGCATTTTCTTCGCCGCCGCCACTTGCTCGGCAGTCGCCACGCCCTGCTGCTCCAACAGGTCGAGCACCAGGTTACGCCGCTCGAGCGCCCGATCCGGGTAACGTCGCGGGTTGTAGTAGGACGGGCCCTTGACCATGCCCACCAGTAAGGCCACCTGATGCAATTTCAGCTCCGCCAGTGGCTGGCTGAAGAAGAACTGGCTGGCCAGGCCGAAGCCGTGCACCGCGCGCTGGCCGTCCTGGCCGATAAAGACCTCGTTGAGGTAGGCCTCGAGAATCTCTTTCTTGTCGTAATGCAACTCCAGCAACAAGGCCATCATGGCCTCGGTGAGCTTGCGGCTCAGGCTGCGTTCGTTGGTCAGGAAGAAGTTCTTGACCAACTGCTGGGTCAGGGTACTGCCGCCCTGGCGCATCTGCCCGGCCGAGGTATTGACCCAGATGGCCCGGGCAATCGACTTGGGCGAGACGCCGAAGTGATGATAGAAATCCCGATCCTCGACCGTCACCAGGGTGTCGAGCAGGTACGGCGGTACCTGGTCGATCTTGATCAGGATGCGGTCTTCGAGGTTCTTCGGGTACAGCCCGCCGATCAGCAGCGGCTCAAGGCGCACCACCGAGAGCTTCGAGCCGTTGAGCGAGGACAGCTCGGTCACATAATCGCCAGAGAAGCGCACCCGCACCGGCTGGGCCGTTTCCATGCCCTCATAGAACTGGAAGCCACGGGTGTTCAAGTCCACGCTGTTGCCGCTGACCGCCGCCGCCCCCGGGCCATTGGCCACGGCTTCGCGACGATAGCCGAGGGCATCGAGTTCGGTGAGGAAGTCGTCCTTGCTCAGCTTCTGGCCGACGAACAGCTCCAGCGGCCGGGCATAGACCTTGGCCGGAATGGTCCAGCGCTTGCCGGAGAACTTTTCCTGCACGATGGCATCGAGGTAGACGGCAAAACCGGCCAGCACGACGAGGCCGACCAGGCTGAGCTTGATCGCCCAGCCAAGCCAGGGACGCAGGCGGCCAGCGGGAGGTTTGGATTTAGCACGGGAACGGGGGGATCGGGTACGAGTCATGGCGGCGGATTATACGCACTTTATTGATGATCAACATGTACGTCCGGCGGTTTGCACCTGAGCCGCCAGCGGCCATAATGAGCGCCTTGAATTTACCGCCCTCTGAAGGATCGCCAGTGAGCCAGTCCCTGATTAACGCCCTGCAGAACCCGGCCCTCTACCCCCATCCGGTGGAAGGTTTCCAGGTTATCGAAACCCATATCTCCTGGGTCCTGCTCACCGGGCCCTATGCTTACAAGATCAAGAAGCCGGTCAACTTCGGCTTCCTCGACTTCACCGAACTGAGCGGGCGCGCGCATTTTTGCGCGGAAGAGTTGCGCCTGAACCAGCGCCTGACCCACGACCTGTACCTGGAAGTCCTGCCGATTAGCGGCAGCGTCGAGGCTCCGATCCTCGGCGGCGACGGCCCAGCCATCGAATACGCGCTGAAAATGCGCCAGTTCCCGCAGAGCCAGTTGCTGAGCACCCTGCAGGCCAACGGCGAACTGACCACCGCACACATCGATGCAATGGCCCAACAGATCGCCGCGTTCCACCAGAGCGCCCCCGAAGTGCCGAAAGACCACTACCAGGGCACCCCGGAAGCGGTCATGGACCCGGTCCGGCAGAATTTCGAACAGATTCGCCCGTTCCTCAGCGAAAAAGCCGATCTGCTGCAACTCGACGCCCTGCAAGCCTGGGCCGAAACCAGCTTCGAACGCCTCAAGCCGCTGCTGGCCCAGCGCAAGGCCGAGGGTTTCATCCGCGAATGCCATGGTGACATCCACCTGGGCAACGCCACCGTCATCGACGGCAAGGTGGTGATCTTCGACTGTATCGAGTTCAACGAACCCTTCCGCTTCACCGACGTCTACGCCGACACCGGCTTCCTCGCAATGGACCTCGAGGACCGTGGCCTCAAGAGCCTGGCCCGGCGTTTCATCAGCCAGTACCTGGAACTGACCGGCGACTACCAGGGCCTGGCCCTGCTGAACTTCTACAAAGCCTACCGCGCCCTGGTGCGTGCCAAGGTCGCGCTGTTCAGCATGCCGCCCGAAGATCCGGTGCAACGCGCCAGCAGCATGCGCCAGTACCGCAACTACGCCAACCTGGCGGAAAGCTACAGCACCATTCCTTCGCGCTTCCTGGCGATCACCAGCGGCGTCTCCGCCGTCGGCAAGAGCCACGTCGCCCTGCGCCTGGTGGAAGCGCTGGGTGCCGTGCGGCTGCGCTCGGATGTCGAGCGCAAACGCCTGTTCGGCGAACAGTCGCAGGAGAACCGCGTCGGCGACGGCATCTATAGCCGCGACGCCAGCGTGAGCACCTACCAGCGCCTGCATGAGATCGCCGACAGCGTTCTGCGCGCCGGATTCCCGGTGGTGATCGACGCCACCTACCTCAAGCGCGAACAACGCGACGCCGCCGCCCTGGTCGCCGAAGCCACAGGCGTACCCTGCCTGATCCTCGACTGCAACGCCCCGCAAGCCGTGATCGAAAGCTGGCTGGCACAGCGTCAGGCCGATGACGTCGATCCGTCCGACGCTACACTGCAAGTGATCGCCGCCCAGCAAGCCAGCCGCGAAGCCCTGGGCGCCGATGAAGTGCTGCGCACCAAGCGCGTCGAAACCCATGAAAGCGGGAGCCTCGACGCCCTGGTCGAGCAGATTCGCCAGCGCCTGCCAGGTCTGTAAAAACTATTTCAGCCGTGACGCCGCAAGTGCTTCACGGCTGAAACATAGTGGCATTATACTGGCGTCATAAATCCAACAGGAGACGTCTCATGAGCCATCCCAAGCTGCTCGACTCACCCTTGTTTGCCTTGCTGCACAAGGATGACATCGCCGGCTTCAACAAGGCCCGGCCCAAGGACGGTCCGATCGATATGCGCGGCGGTGACTTTCGCGGCCTCGACCTGCGCGAGCTGAATGCCGATGGGATCGACTTCACCGACGCCTATTTCCGCTCCGCCGACCTGCGTGGCCTGGACTTGCAGAAATCCATCCTGATCGGTGCCAGCGTCGCCCATGCGCAGATTTCCGGCGCTTACTTTCCCGTGGAACTGAGCCCGGCCGAGATTCTCATGTCGATGCAGTTCGGTACGCGCCTGCGCTACAACGCCTAGCCCTCGTGGCGCGGGCACGAGGATGGCAGCAGCGCTTGCCGCCTGGGGCCTGCTCACGACCGGGATAATGCTGGTGCTGCACGATTTTTCCCTACTCGCCCCTTCCCTGCTCCACGTAACCCTGTGGGCGAAGGCTGCGGCTTAGAAGCGTTTGCACCAGCGCCGAGCAAAGAACCACGCTTTTCCTACTGACCGCTACACTCCTTTCAGGCTTGCCTATTCTCGTCCACGCAGCGTTCGGCCGTCGCAAGGAGGCTTGATGAACGATGAACTGCAACACCTGAAAAACCTTGGCAAGACCTCGGCGCAATGGCTCCATGCGGTGGGTATCCACAGCGCATCGGATTTGCGTCGATTGGGCGCGGTGGATGCCTACCGCGCAGTCAGGACCCGCGGATTCCGGGCGTCAAAAGTGCTGTTGTATGCGATCGAAGGTGCCTTGATGGACATTCACTGGAACGATATCCCTCAAGAACGCAAAGAAGCCTTGAATAAACAGTTGGAAGCGATATCGTCGCGTCACAAAAACTGATTTCGCAGGTTTGGCATGTATTTACTCGGGGAGCAACCGGCCTACGCCGAAGAACTGATCAATCGCCTGCAGGCGATCCCGGCACAGCTGCTCAAAGGCTTACCCCCCTGCGCGGCCCCCCTTGAGCTTGAGCAAATCGCTGATCTCGGTGCCTTGCTGCCGGCCGATCAAGTGTTCCTGATCGACAGTGGCCTGCTGCATGCGCGGGTCGACGAGCGTGCGCTGTTCTATCTGCACGAAGGCGACCTGGTCGGATTGCGCCAGGGCATCGACTGGCCGCGCTGCGTGTTGAGCAGTGACAACCCACTGCGCCTGATCCCCTACCAGCGCGCCGATCTCTTTGCCCATATCTACGCCGACAACAGCCGCGCCGAAGCGCTGTTACGCTACCTGATCGGCCAGACCGCCCTGCTCTCCGATGCCGTCACCCGCCTGAAACAACCGGAATTTCGCAGCAGCAACGGCTTCCAGCAGGTGGCCAGCGGCGAAGTGATGATCCGCCAGGGCGACGATGCCGACCATGTCTTCATCATTACCGAAGGACACGCCGAGGCCTTTGTCGACGGACACAAGGTCGGCGATGTGCCCAAGGACGAGATTTTCGGCGCCATGGCGGTGTTCACCGGCGAAAAACGCAGCGCCAGCGTGATCGCCAGCCAGCCCTGCACGGTCATGCTGATCCCCAAGGAGCAGTTCCTCAGCCTGACCCAGAGCAACCCGCGCATCGCCCACAGCCTGATCGAAAGCATGGCGCGGCGCATCGACCTGCTGAACAAGGAAGTCACGCGCCTGAGCGCCGTCGGCACGGCACGCTGAACCGCAGCCGCCTCGACCGTTGGTCCACGGCAACACCCCGGACAAGCGGTCGGTAAAAAGACATTGACTTAGAAATGAGAATCGTTATGATTATCACAACTGATCGCGAGATCGGTCGGATTTTCTGGAAGGCCCTGGTTCGGACTCTCAGATTATCTCCTCATCAGGCTAATCACGGTTATTGACCCGGCTTTTTGCCGGGTTTTTTTTGCCCGTCCGAAAAGCCAACGCCCCGTCACGTCTCCCCGACCAGTGGTGCTACCGGGCTCTCCAGTCGTGCCAGCAACTCATCCAACAAGCCCGAAGCCCCGAGCCGGACGTGATCGGCATTGATCCAGGCCGACCCGAACCGCGCGCGCGCCAGTTCGATATAGGTACGTGCGTCGTCGAACGTGCGTATCCCGCCAGCCGCCTTCAACCCCACCAGCCCGCCCCGCTCGGCAATGGCCTCGAGCATGATGCGCACCGCCTGCTCGGTGGCGTTGACCAGGACTTTGCCGGTACTGGTCTTGAGAAAATCGGCCCCGGCGGCAATCGCGTCCTGGCTGGCCTGGCGGATCATCTGCGGGTCGCGTAGCTCGCCGGTTTCCAGGATCACCTTGAGTTTGGCCCGGCCCGCGCAAGCGTCACGACAGGCCGCAACCATGCTCATGCCGGTCTGCGCATCGCCCATCAACAGTGAGCGGTAGGGATAGACCAGATCGACTTCATTGGCGCCGGCGGCGATCGCCTCCAGGGTTTCGGCAACCGCCACGGCGACATTGGGGCCGCCGTGGGGGAAGTTGACCACCGTGGCGACCCGGATCACCTGCCCGCCAAGGATATCGAGGGCCCGTCGCGCCAGGCCGACGAAACGCGGAAACACGCACACCGCCGCCACCGGACCGAACGCTGTCTGCGCCCGCTGGCACAGCGAAATGATGCGCTCGGCATCGTCGTCGCCGCTCAGCGAGGTCAAGTCGAGCAGGCCAATGGCTTGACGTGCCAGCTGTTGATCGGCTTCATTCATCTGCTTCATCTTCACTCCCCCGGGTCGTTGCATAAACGTGACGAGCGTCCAAGGCGCCTCCTCGGCAGTCCTGAGCAGCCGGATGGCGCGAAATACGCTATGGGAGTCACAATAAAGGACTCGCCTTCGCCGGCGCATGCGCCAGCCAAAGACAAAGACTCGGCCCACACCAGAACAAGAAACATCCCACACCCCCAAGGATCAGCATGAAATTTCTCTGCGACTCGAACACCCTGGCCGACAACAGCAGTCGTGGTTTTGAGATGGACGGCCAGCCACTGTTGGCCGTACGCCGTGAGGGCCAGGTCTACGTCTACCAGAATCGCTGCCCGCACCGCGGCATCGCCCTGGAGTGGCGACCCGACCAGTTTCTCGACCCCAGCGCCAGCCTGATCCAGTGCGCGACCCATGGCGCACTGTTCCTGATTGAGAGCGGTGAGTGCGTGGCCGGGCCTTGCGCCGGGCAGGCGCTGCTGGCAATCCCCTGCACGGAAGACGCGCAAGGCATCTGGCTGGTGCCGTGAACCGCTAGAGCAACACCGGCAAACGACGCTCGACGCGGATCGCTTCCGGCGTCAGGCTCACCCCGTAGGCCAGCACCTCGACCCCGGCCGCCAGCGCCTCGCGCAGCGCCGCGGCATAACCCGGATCAATTTCCTCGGCCGGCCGTACCGCCTCGATACCGGTCAGGTTCACGCAATACAGCTGCACCGCCCGCACCCCCTCACGCGCCAGGGTCGCCAATTCGCGCAGATGCTTGGCGCCACGCTGGGTCACCGCATCCGGAAACGCCGCCACCGCCGTGCCATCGAAACCGAGGGTGACGCTTTTGACTTCGACAAATGCCGGCCCGCGGGGATAGTCGAGGCGAAAATCGATCCGGCTGTTCTCCTGACCATAGGCCACCTCGCGCTTCAGGCCGGTAAAACCGTTCAGTTCACTGATGACCCCGGCGCGCAACGCCTCTTCGACCAAGGGGTTGGCCCGCGCGGTATTCACGCAAGCCAACCGGCCCTGCGGGGTTTCACCGATTTCCCAGGTACCGGGCAGCTTGCGCTTGGGGTCGTTGGAGCGGCTGAACCAGACCTGCCCGCCCGGCACCATGCAGTTGAGCATCGAACCGGTATTGGGGCAGTGGATGGTCAGCAACTCGCCGGAGGCGGTTTCGATGTCCGCCAGGAACCGCTTGTAGCGCTGGATCAGACGACCTTCTTCGAGGGCGGGAGAAAAATCCATCAGCCTTGCCAACTCCGCAGACCACGGGCAATCCGTTCCACCGCCTGTTCCAGTCGCGGCAGGCTCTGGGTGTAGGCAAACCGCACATGATGGCTGGCCAGGTGACGACCGAAGTCCAGTCCCGGGGTAAAGGCCACGTGTTCGGTCTCAAGGAAATGACGGCAGAACGCGAAGGCATCGCCGCCGAACGCGCTGATATCAGCGTACAAGTAGAAAGCGCCCTGGGGCTCCACGGCAATGCCGAAACCCAACTCGCGCAATGCCGGCAGGAGGAAGTCGCGACGACGTCCGAACTCGGCCCGGCGCTCTTCGAGAATGCTCAGGGTCGCCGGCTCGAAACAGGCCAGCGCCGCATGCTGGGCCATGCTCGGTGCACTGATGTAGAGGTTCTGCGCGAGCTTTTCCAGGTCCGCCACGGCCTCCGGTGGCGCCACCAGCCAGCCCAGTCGCCAGCCGGTCATGCCGAAGTACTTGGAGAAGCTGTTGAGCACAAAGGCGCTGTCATCGACTTCCAGCACGCTGGCCGCATCGCAACCGTAGGTCAGGCCGTGGTAGATCTCGTCCACCACCAGATGGCCATGGCGCTCCTTGACCGCCGTCGACAGCGCCCCCAGTTCGTCGCGAGTCAGCAGGGTCCCGGTGGGGTTGGCCGGCGATGCCACCAGGGCCCCGACACTGTCCTGGTCCCAGTGCCGCGCCACCAGGTCGGCGGTGAGCTGATAACGCACCTCCGGCCCGACCGGCACCAGTTGCGCCGCGCCCTCGACCAGGCGCAGGAAGTGCCGATTGCACGGATAGCCCGGGTCGGCCAGCAGCCAGTGCTTGCCAGGGTCCACCAGCAGGCTGGTGGCCAACAGCAACGCCCCGGAGCCGCCCGGGGTGATAAGGATGCGCTGCGGATCGATATCCAGCCCATAGCGCTGCCGATAGAAACCCGCGATCGCCTCGCGCAATTGCGGCAGCCCGCGCGCCGCCGTGTAACGGGTCTTACCCGACTCCAGCGCGGCCTGACCGGCGCGGATGATCGGCGCGGCCGTGGTGAAGTCCGGCTCACCGATCTCGAGGTGGATCACATCATGCCCGGCCGCCTGCAACTCGTTGGCGCGCGCCAGCAGAGCCATCACATGAAAGGGTTCGATTGCGCGGCTGCGCGCGCTGTAGTGCTGAGACATTAGCCTTCCTTGATTGGACAGGGGAATGGGCGATAGATCGATTCTACCCAACCTCGGGCACCCTGGAGTGTTTAAAGCATCCTGCGTTCCGCGCAAGATTGGCTAAAATGAACAATTAACCATTGCTTCACGAAGCTGACGCCTTCCATCCGGCATATAAGCCCCTGTAGGAGCAAGCTTGCTCGCGATGGTGGCCCAGGCACCGCGGGGTATCAGGCCCCCCGCGTTATCATTGACGACCATCGCGAGCAAGCTCGCTCCTACAAGAGGGGCGTCAAGCCGTGACGTTCGGCTCGACAAGTCCAGCCTCGACAACCGGGAGTAGCGCACCCCGATTCGATCTGGTAAGTTCGCCCGCTTGCAGCCGCAGGGCCGGCAGGTGTCGGTGATGTTGAAATCCTGCGCAATGGATTAGAAGAGTAGAGGCGGTCCATTCATGCCCACCCAAGCAAAGCAGCAAAGCACTGAGCCAAAGATCGGCGGCTTCGAACCCTATGTTGAAAGCAAGGGCGAGGAGTACATGGGCGAGCCCATGCGCAAACACTTCACCAAGATCCTGCAGAAATGGAAGCAGGAATTGATGCATGAAGTCGACCGCACCGTTGATCATATGAAGGACGAAGCGGCGAATTTCCCTGACCCAGCTGACCGTGCCAGCCAGGAAGAAGAATTCAGCCTCGAACTGCGCGCCCGCGACCGCGAGCGCAAACTGATCAAGAAAATCGACAAGACCCTGCAGCTCATCGAAGACGAAGAGTATGGCTGGTGCGAGTCCTGTGGCGTCGAGATCGGCATCCGTCGGCTGGAAGCCCGACCGACCGCCGACATGTGCGTCGACTGCAAGACCCTCGCGGAAATCAAGGAAAAACAGGTCGGCAAGTAATCCCCGCCGATACCTGAGCAAACGGAGCGTGCAAACGCTCCGTTTTCGTTTGTGCCGCCGACGCCGTCTCTTGCCTACGGGTTTTCCAGTAATATCCGAACCATGACCGCCACTCCCGCCTATATCGGACGCTTCGCCCCCACGCCCAGCGGCCACCTGCATTTCGGTTCACTGGTTGCGGCCCTGGCCTCCTACCTCGACGCCCGCTCGGTTGGCGGGCGCTGGCTGCTGCGCATGGAAGACCTCGATCCGCCGCGCGAAGAACCCGGCGCCCAGACCTCGATCCTCGATACCTTGCAGCGCTACGGCTTCGAATGGGACGGCGAACTGGTCCGCCAGAGCGAACGCCACGACGCCTATGCCCAAGTGCTCGAGCGCTTATTCAGCCAAGGCTTGGCCTACGCCTGCACCTGCTCGCGCAAAGAGCTTGAGCCCTATCAGGGGATCTATCCTGGGTTGTGCCGCAACCTCGGCCACGGCATCGAGAATGCCGCCATCCGTCTGCGTGTGCCGGAACTGAGCTACCGCTTCGAGGACCGGGTACAAGGCCCGTTCCAGCAGCACCTGGGCCGTGAAGCCGGCGACTTTGTGATCCGCCGCCGCGACGGACTCTACGCCTACCAACTGGCGGTGGTGCTGGACGATGCCTGGCAAGGGGTGACCGATATCGTCCGCGGCGCCGACCTGCTGGACTCCACGCCACGCCAGCTCTACCTGCAGGAGCTGCTCGGGCTGCCACAACCACGTTACCTGCACGTACCGCTGATCATCCAGCCGGACGGCCACAAGCTCGGCAAGTCCTACCGCTCGCCACCGCTGGCGGCCGACCAGGCAACGCCCTTGCTGATGCGCGCCTTGCGTACACTGGGGCAACGCCCGCCCGTCGCACTGGAACAGGGCACGCCGCGCGAGGTGCTCGACTGGGGGATTGGCCATTGGGATGCCACACTGATTCCGAGGACAGCCACCCTGGCCGAAGCGCAATTGCACTGACGCCCCTTGCAGGTTGGCGCCCATCCGTTACCATCGCCGCACGTTTTCGGGCACGCACCCAATAAAGAGAGGCCGGGATGTACATCTATCGCTTGGTCCTGCTGTTGGTGGTCGGGATCTACCTGTTCTCGCCGGCCATCATGGATTGGTGGATCGACGCCACCGGCGCCTGGTATCGCCCTTATCTGCTCTGGCTGATCCTGATCGTCGTGACCTTCATCCTGCAGAGCCAAAAAGATGCCGATGAGCTTTAGCCTGACCCAGATGCTGCTGATCAGCGCCGCATACCTGCTGGCACTGTTCGGCGTGGCCTGGATCAGTGAACGCGGGGTGATCCCGCGCTCGATCATTCGCCACCCACTGACCTACACCCTGTCCCTGGGCGTGTACGCCAGTGCCTGGGCGTTTTATGGCACGGTGGGCCTGGCCTACCAGTACGGCTACGGTTTTCTCTCCAGCTACCTGGGGGTTTCCGGCGCCTTCCTGCTGGCGCCGGTGCTGCTCTACCCGATCCTGAAGATCACCCGCACCTACCAGCTCTCGTCCCTGGCCGACCTGTTCGCCTTCCGCTTTCGCAGCACCTGGGCCGGCGCCCTGACCACGGTGTTCATGCTGATCGGCGTGCTGCCACTGCTGGCCCTGCAGATCCAAGCGGTGGCCGACTCCATCGGCATCCTCACCCGCGAACCGGTGCAGCATCGGGTGGCCCTGAGCTTCTGCGCGTTGATCAGCCTGTTCACCATCTTCTTCGGCTCGCGGCATATCGCCACCCGGGAAAAGCACGAGGGCCTGGTGTTCGCCATCGCCTTCGAATCGGTGATCAAACTGATCGCCATCGGCGGAGTCGGCCTGTACGCCTTGTACGGGGTGTTCGACGGTCCGCAGCAGCTTGAGCTTTGGCTGCTGCAGAACCAGACCGCCCTGGCCGCGTTGCACACGCCGTTGCAGGAAGGTCCGTGGCGCACCCTGCTGCTGGTGTTCTTCGCCTCGGCCATTGTGATGCCGCACATGTATCACATGACCTTCACCGAGAACCTCAACCCGCGCTCCCTGGTCAGCGCCAGCTGGGGCCTGCCGCTGTTCCTGCTGCTGATGAGCCTGGCGGTGCCGCTGATTCTCTGGGCCGGGCTCAAGCTCGGCGCCACCACCAACCCGGAATACTTCACCCTCGGCATCGGCATTGCCGCCAACAACCAGGCCCTGGCCCTGCTGGCCTATGTCGGCGGACTCTCGGCCGCCAGCGGGTTGATCATCGTCACCACCCTGGCGCTGTCGGGCATGGCCTTGAACCACCTGGTACTGCCGCTTTACCAGCCGCCGGCCGAAGGCAATATCTATCGCTGGCTGAAGTGGACACGCCGCGCCCTGATCGTCGCCATCATCATGGCCGGCTATGGTTTCTACCTGCTGCTGGGCGCCGAGCAGGACCTCGCCAACCTCGGCATCGTCGCCTTTGTCGCGACCCTGCAATTCCTCCCCGGGGTGCTCTCGGTGCTGTACTGGCCGACCGCCAACCGGCGCGGCTTCATCGCCGGCCTGCTGGCGGGGATCCTGGTCTGGCTGGTGACCATGCTGCTGCCGTTGATCGGTAACCTGCAGGGGTTCTATGTACCGTTGTTGAACATGATCTATGTGCTCGACGACACCAGCTGGCACATGGCGGCCATCGCCTCCCTGGCGGCCAACGTGCTGATGTTCACCCTGATCTCGCTGTTCACCAGCGCCAGCCCCGAAGAGGCCAGCGCCGCCGAAGCCTGCGCGGTGGACAATGTGCGTCGCCCGCAACGCCGTGAGCTGCACGCCGCCTCGCCACAGGAATTCGCCACCCAACTGGCCAAGCCGCTGGGGGCCAAGGCCGCGCAGAAAGAGGTCGAGCAGGCCCTGCGCGATCTCTACCTGCCCTTCGACGAACGCCGCCCCTATGCCCTGCGCCGCCTGCGCGACCGTATCGAGGCCAACCTGTCCGGGCTGATGGGCCCGAGCGTGGCCCAGGACATGGTGGAGACCTTCCTGCCCTACAAGGCCGGCGGCGAAAGCTATGTCACCGAAGACATCCACTTCATCGAAAGCCGCCTGGAAGACTACCACTCGCGTCTCACCGGCCTCGCCGCCGAACTCGACGCCCTGCGCCGCTACCATCGCCAAACCTTGCAGGAATTGCCGATGGGCGTCTGCTCGCTGGCCAAGGACCAGGAGATCCTGATGTGGAACAAGGCCATGGAAGAGCTCACCGGCGTCGCCGCGCAACGCGTGGTCGGCTCACGTCTGAGCACCCTCGGCGAGCCGTGGAAGGACTTGCTGCAAGGCTTTATCAACCTGCCCGACGAACACCTGCACAAACAACACCTGGCCCTCGACGGCCAGACCCGCTGGCTGAACCTGCACAAGGCGGCGATCGACGAGCCACTGGCGCCGGGCAACAGCGGCCTGGTGCTGCTGGTCGAAGACCTCACCGAAACGCAGATGCTCGAAGACAAGCTGGTGCACTCCGAGCGGCTGGCGAGCATCGGCCGGCTGGCGGCCGGCGTGGCCCACGAGATCGGCAACCCGATCACCGGTATCGCCTGCCTGGCGCAGAACCTGCGCGAAGAGCGCGAGGACGACAGCGAACTGACCGAAATCAGCGGGCAGATCCTCGAGCAGACCAAGCGTGTCTCGCGCATCGTCCAGTCGCTGATGAGCTTCGCCCACGCCGGCAGTCACCAGCATAACGACGAAGCCGTCTGTCTGGCCGAAGTCGCCCAGGATGCCATTGGTCTGCTGGCCTTGAACCGGCGCAACTTCGAAGTACAGTTCTTCAACCTGTGCGATCCCGAGCACTGGGTCGACGGCGATTCCCAACGCCTCGCCCAGGTGCTCATCAACCTGCTCTCCAACGCCCGTGACGCCTCGCCTGCCGGCGGCGCGGTGCGGGTCAAGAGCGAAGCCTTCGAACACACCGTCGACCTGATCGTCGAGGACGAAGGCACCGGTATCCCGAAGAACATCATGGATCGATTGTTCGAACCTTTCTTCACCACCAAGGATCCTGGCGAGGGCACCGGACTGGGCCTCGCTCTGGTCTATTCCATCGTTGAAGAGCATTATGGACAAATCACCATCGACAGCCCGGCTGACATCCAAAGCCAACGTGGCACCCGTATCCGGGTCACCCTGCCGCGTCATGTCGAAGCGACGTCCGCTGTGAACTGAGACCGTCGAGAGAACCGAATCAATGCCGCACATTCTGATCGTCGAAGACGAAACCATTATCCGCTCCGCCCTGCGTCGCCTGCTGGAACGTAATCAGTACCAGGTCAGCGAAGCCGGTTCGGTGCAGGAAGCCCAGGAACGTTTCAGTATCCCCTCGTTCGACCTGATCGTCAGCGACCTGCGTCTACCCGGCGCCCCCGGCACCGAATTGATCAAGCTCGGCCAGGGTACCCCCGTGCTGATCATGACCAGCTATGCCAGCCTGCGCTCGGCCGTGGACTCGATGAAAATGGGCGCGGTGGACTACATCGCCAAGCCTTTCGACCACGACGAAATGCTCCAGGCCGTGGCCCGCATCCTCCGTGATCGCCAGGGCAGCCAAGGTGCGCCGGCGGAGAAAGTTACCGGCAAGAATGGCGCGGCGGAAAAAGCCGGCGCCAATAACACCAATGGCGAAATCGGCATCATCGGCTCCTGTCCGCCGATGCAGGACCTTTACAGCAAGATCCGCAAAGTCGCGCCCACCGACTCCAACGTCCTGGTCCAGGGCGAGTCGGGCACCGGCAAGGAACTGGTGGCCCGTGCCCTGCACAACCTGTCCAAGCGCGCCAAGGCGCCGATGATCTCGGTCAACTGCGCGGCGATCCCGGAAAGCCTGATCGAATCCGAATTGTTCGGCCACGAAAAGGGCGCCTTCACCGGGGCCAGCGCCGGTCGCGCCGGCCTGGTCGAAGCGGCGGATGGCGGCACGCTGTTCCTCGACGAAATCGGCGAACTGCCGCTCGAAGCCCAGGCGCGTTTGCTGCGGGTATTGCAGGAAGGCGAGATCCGTCGCGTCGGCTCGGTACAGTCGCAGAAGGTCGATGTGCGCCTGATCGCCGCGACCCACCGCGACCTCAAGAGCCTGGCCAAGATCGGCCAGTTCCGCGAAGACCTTTACTACCGCCTGCACGTCATCGCGCTGAAACTGCCGGCCCTGCGCGAGCGCGGCGCCGACGTCAACGAGATCGCCAGTGCTTTCCTCGCGCGCCAGAGTGCACGGGTGGGTCGTACCGACCTGCGCTTCGCCCCCGACGCCGAGCAAGCCATCCGCCATTACGCCTGGCCAGGTAACGTCCGCGAACTGGAGAATGCGGTCGAGCGTGCGGTGATCCTGTGCGAAAGCCCGGAAATTTCCGCCGACCTGCTGGGCATCGACATCGAGCTCGGCGACCTGGAAGAAGAAGAATTCATCGGCCTGGCGCCGCAACAGGCCAGCGCCAGCAACGCCAGCCACGAGCCGACCGAAGACCTGTCGCTGGAAGACTACTTCCAGCACTTCGTCCTCGAGCACCAGGACCACATGACCGAGACCGAGCTGGCACGCAAACTCGGTGTCAGCCGCAAGTGCCTGTGGGAACGGCGCCAGCGCCTGGGCATTCCACGGCGCAAGACCGGGGTGGCCAGCGAGAGCTGAACCGGGCGCGCGCCGCCCATGGGTAACACAGCACTTGGTAAAAAAACTGTTACCTGAGGATTTTCACGTAACAAAAGCCGGGTCTATCGGTAACGAAGATCCGGTTTTTTTTCGCCTTTGGAAAAGCATTTTCCCAACGAAACCCAATGTTTACGGGGCTTCGTAAAAGTTGGCACGGCACCTGCTATAGCTTTGGTACAAGAACAATAACAAGCAATGCACCAGACAATAAAAACAAGACGTATCGACTCACGCAAAATAAAAACAACACGGCGAGAGGCGTAGCTAACTGATTCTTTTGGAGAAGTACTGTAATTGGGGCTTGCCCCACGACCAGGCTGAGAACAACAAAAACTGCCCTCAAAGCAGCGCCTGAACTGGTTGGATCCTCTGGATCATGACACTACAGCGATCAAAGCAATCCGTTTGCTCTTGGCTCCCGATTGGGAGAGCCCACAGGCGTAAAGCCTAGTGGCACAGGGCGATCAACAAAAACAAGAAGCCCGCAACCATAATAAAAATAGAGCACGCAACTACTTCTGGGGGAGCTTCGGCTCCCCTTGTAGTTTCCGCGATACCGACCAGCCCACCCTGCTCCCCCCGACCCACCGCCCTCGACTGATGGATTTGCAGCCTCGCAATGCCTGCGGCTGGCCTTCTACCACGGTCCCTGGCCGATACTGCGGCGGCTTCCTACACCATCCCTCGACTAAATGCTAGAATCCTCGCCCATCGTGCGGTCATTCTTTGAGGTGGCCGAATATTCCTTCAAACAGTGCCTCCCATGCTGAAGAAGCTGTTCCAGTCATTACGTTCTCCCTCGCGTCGAACGCAACATAAACGCAGCACCCCTGAAGTGCTCAACAGCAGCCAACATTCGCTGCAAAAAGCCCAGTTCAGCCGGTATGCGGTCAACATCGTCGAACGCCTGCAGAACGCCGGCTACCAGGCCTACCTGGTCGGCGGTTGCGTGCGCGACATGCTGCTCAATATCACCCCCAAGGATTTCGACGTCGCCACCAGCGCCACACCGGAGCAGATCCGTGCCGAATTCCGCAACGCGCGGATCATCGGTCGTCGCTTCAAGCTGGTACATATCCACTTCGGCCGGGAAATCATCGAGGTCGCGACCTTTCGCGCCAACCACCCGCAGGACGAAGACGAGGACAGCAACCAGTCCTCGCGCAACGAAAGCGGGCGGATCCTGCGCGACAACGTCTACGGCACCCTCGAAGACGACGCCCAGCGCCGCGATTTCACCATCAACGCGCTGTATTACGATCCGGTCAGCGAGCGCATCCTCGATTACGCCAATGGCGTGCACGATATCCGCAACCGCCTGATCCGCCTGATCGGCGATCCGACCCAGCGTTACCAGGAAGACCCGGTACGGATGCTGCGGGCCGTGCGTTTCGCCGCCAAGCTGGACTTCGGCATCGAGAAGCACACCGTCGCGCCGATTCGCAAACTGGCGCCGATGCTGCGCGAGATCCCCTCGGCGCGCCTGTTCGAAGAAGTGCTCAAGCTGTTCCTCTCGGGTTATGCCGCCGACACCTTCGAAATGCTGGTCGACCTCAAGCTGTTCGAACCGCTGTTCCCGGCCAGCTTCGAGGCCCTCGAACACAACCCGACCTACACCCATACGCTGATCAGCGAAGCCTTGATCAACACCGACCTGCGCATCCAGCAGAACAAGCCGGTGACCCCGGCGTTCCTGTTTGCCGCATTGCTCTGGCCGGCCTTGCCGGGCCGCGTATTGCGTTTGCAGGCGAAGGGCATGCCGCCGATTCCGGCGATGCAGGAAGCCGCCCACGAGTTGATCAGCGAACAATGCCAGCGGATTGCGATTCCGAAGCGCTTCACCCTGCCGATCCGCGAGATCTGGGACATGCAGGAACGCCTGCCACGGCGCAGCGGCAAGCGTGCCGACCTGCTGCTGGACAACCCGCGTTTCCGCGCCGGCTACGACTTCCTGCTGCTACGCGAAACCGCTGGCGAGCAGACCGATGGCCTGGGTGAATGGTGGACCGATTACCAGGATGCCAATGATGCCGGGCGGCGTGACATGATCCGCGACCTGGGCAGCAAGGACGACGCCACCGGCAGCGGTCCGCGTAAACGCCGGCGCAGCACGGCCGGCAAGCGCAAGCGCGCCGCGGGTACGGACGAGTAAGTCGATGGAACACGTGTATATCGGGCTGGGCAGTAATCTGGCGGACCCGGCGGAGCAATTGCGCAACGCCGTCCAGGCCCTGGGGCAACTGCCCGACACGGTGCTGGTAGGCGTTTCCGCGTTCTACCAGAGCGATTCGTTGCTGCCCGGCCAGCCGCGCTATACCAATGCCGTTGCCGCCCTCGACAGCGACCTCGCGCCCCTGGCGCTGCTGGATGCGCTGCAAGCCATCGAAATCGACCAGGGCCGTGAACGGCATGAGCGTTGGGGGCCACGCACCCTCGACCTGGATATCCTGTTGTTCGGTGAGCGCCTGATCGACGAGCCGCGCCTGAAAGTCCCGCATTACCATATGCAGGCCCGGGCGTTCGTGCTCTATCCGCTGGCGGAACTGGTACCGGCCGATTTGCAGCTGGCCGATGGCCGCAGCCTGAGGGCGCTACTGGCGGATTGCCCGTTCGTCGGCCTGGAGCGCCTTCCCCAGTAAGCACAAACCCTGTGGGAGACACACCGCCCCACGGGCGAAACACAAGACCTATGGGAGAGACACAAAACCTGTGGGAGAGACACAAAACCTGTGGGAGAGACACAAAACCTGTGGGAGCGGAGCTTGCCCGCGAAAGGGCCCTCAAGGACGCCAAAAGCTTCGCGGGCAAGCTCCGCTCCCACAAAGCTGCGCTTCCACAAGAAGCCGGTGTCGCCAGCAAGGTTGCCTCCTGCCCCCCTGCTGAATCGCATCAGTGATGCCGGTAACACTCACGGCGTAACATTGCGGTAACACACACGATTGACTTCCCCAGTTCTCCTCACGACTATAGGCGTCCCGTCGCCGCCCCTGCGGCGTTTGAAGGGCGCAATCCAGGCTTTGCAAGCACGACCCCAGAACGTGCGCCTGTATACACGACGAATCACGCGCGTTACTCGCAGTCATTTGCACGGCGCCTGAATGAGGACTTTTTCATGCCAGACATTACCCTGACCACCCTGCAAGGCCTCAAGCAAAAGGGTGAAAAAATCACCATGCTGACCTGCTACGACGCGACCTTCGCCCACGCCAGCTGCGCAGCCGGTGTCGAGGTGTTACTGATCGGCGATTCGCTGGGCATGGTTACCCAAGGGCATGACAGCACGTTGCCAGTCACCGTCGCCGACATCTGCTATCACACCGCCAGCGTCAAACGCGGCAACCAGGGCGCCTTCATCATTGCCGACCTGCCGTTCATGGCCTACGCCACCCTCGAGCAGACCTTTCACAACAGCGGCCTGCTGATGCAGGCCGGTGCGCATATGGTCAAGGTCGAAGGCGCCGCCTGGCTCGCCGAATCCATCCGCCAGTTGGCCGAACGCGGCGTCCCGGTGTGCGTGCACATGGGCCTGACCCCACAGTCGGTGAATCTCTTCGGCGGCTACAAGGTCCAGGGCCGCGGCGAAGCCCAGGCGCGGCAGATGCGCGCCGACGCCATCGCCCTGGAACAGGCCGGCGCGGCGATGATCCTGCTCGAATGCGTGCCGAGCGAGCTGGCCGCGGAAATCACCCAGGCGGTGAAAGTCCCGGTGATCGGCATCGGTGCCGGCAGCGCCACCGACGGTCAGGTCCTGGTCCTGCACGACATGCTCGGCCTGTCCATCAGCGGTCGCGTGCCCAAGTTCGTGAAGAACTTCATGGCCGGCCAGGACAGCCTGCATGGCGCCCTCAGCGCCTATGTCAGCGAAGTCAAGGCCGTCACTTTCCCTGGGATCGAACACGGATTCAGCGCATGAATACAGTCAAGACCGTTCGCGAACTGCGCGCCGCCGTGGCTCGCGCCCGCAGCGAGGGCAAACGCATCGGTTTCGTGCCGACCATGGGCAACCTGCACAGCGGCCACGCGGCCCTGGTGACCAAGGCCGCCCAGCGTGCCGACTTTGTGGTTGCGAGCATTTTCGTCAACCCGCTGCAATTCGGCGCCAACGAGGACCTCGACAAGTACCCGCGGACCCTCGCCGCCGATCAGGAAAAACTGCTCCAGGCCGGTTGCCATCTGCTGTTCGCCCCCAGCGTCGAGGAAATGTACCCCGGCGGCATGGGCGGCCAGACCCGTGTCAGCGTCCCGCAGCTTTCCGAAGGCCTGTGCGGCGCCAGCCGTCCCGGGCATTTCGAAGGCGTGGCGACGGTGGTCAGCAAGCTGTTCAACATGGTCCAGCCGGACCTGGCGGTGTTTGGTCAGAAGGACTTCCAGCAACTGGCGGTGATCCGCCAGTTGGTGCATGACCTGAACATGCCGATCCAGATCATCGGCGAACCGACCGTGCGCGCCATCGACGGCCTGGCGCTGTCCTCGCGTAACGGTTTCCTCAGCGAAGAACAACGGGCCAAGGCGCCGGCGCTGTATCGCAGCCTGAAGCAGATCGCCACGGCCATCGAACAAGGCGAACGCGACTACCCCAAGTTGCTGGCCGAGCAGAGCCGCCAGATCGAAAGCGCCGGTTTCCGGCCCGACTACCTGGAAATCCGCCACGCCCTGAACCTGCGCCCGGCGACAGCCGAGGACCGTGACCTGGTGATCCTGGTCGCCGCCTTCCTCGGCACCACCCGCCTGATCGACAACCTGCACCTGAACCTCGACAGTCCGGCCTGACAGCCCGATTGCCCGGCCCCACGGCTTCGGGCAAACTGCCGCGGCCCGGCGCCACGCAGCACAAATGCGTGGCGCCGCACGAGGATCCGACCAAGGAAACATCCCATGCACGCCATCATGCTCAAAGCCAAACTGCATCGCGCCGAAGTCACCCACGCGGTACTCGATTACGAAGGTTCCTGCGCCATCGACGGCGAGTGGCTGGACCTGGCCGGGATCCGTGAATACGAACAGATCCAGATCTACAACGTCGACAACGGTGAGCGCTTCACCACCTACGCCATTCGCGGCGAGGAAGGTTCGCGGATCATCTCGGTGAACGGCGCCGCCGCCCACAAGGCCGCTGTCGGCGACCGAGTGATCATCTGCGCCTACGCCCACTACAGCGAGGCCGAGCTGGTCAACTTCAAGCCACGCATGCTGTACATGGCCCCGGGCAACGAGCTGAGCCACACCAGCCAGTCGATTCCGGTGCAGCTCGCCTGATCGCCGTCCGACCGCCTGTGCGAAAACGCCTTTCGGCCCCGAGAGTGCGAAAAAGTACCGAGTAAAGGTCAGACAAAGCCAAGACAGATGCAGGCGCGAGCGGTACTGTAATCGCCCCTGCATCATTCAACCGTGCTGACGCAGGTTGCCGGACACTGCCACCGACAAAAGCAGGACGTTCCGGCGTTTCTGGTGTCCAAAAAGCCAAATGTCCAAAAGGCAGCTCTCGTAAAAGGAAACCCGCAGCGATGGCGTACTACCGCACTCCTCACGACGTGACCGCCCTGCCCGCTTGGCAGGCGTTGAACCAACACCGCGACAACATGCACGATTTCAGCATGCGCGAAGCTTTCAATGCCGATCCGCAGCGCTTCAATCAGTTCACCCTCAGCAGCTGCGGGTTGTTTCTCGACTATTCGAAGAACCTGATCACCCAGGAAACCCGCAACCTGCTGGTGGGCCTGGCCAATGAAGTCGACCTGCAAGGCGCGATCAAGTCGCTGTTTGCCGGTGAACTGGTCAACGCCTCCGAAGGTCGTCCGGCCCTGCACACCGCCCTGCGCCGTCCGGTTGGCGACAAGCTCTCGGTCAACGGCGTCAACGTGATGCCCGACGTGCACAAAGTGCTGAACCAGATGACCGAGCTGGTCGGGAAAATCCACGACGGCCTGTGGCGCGGCTACTCCGAGAAGCCGATCACCGACGTGGTGAATATCGGTATCGGTGGTTCGTTCCTGGGTCCGGAACTGGTTTCCGAGGCGTTGCTGTCCTACGCCCATAAAGGCGTACGCTGCCATTACCTGGCGAATATCGATGGCAGTGAGTTTCACGAGCTGTCCGCCAAGATCCGCGCCGAGACCACCCTGTTCATTGTCTCGTCGAAAACCTTCACCACCCTTGAAACCCTGAAGAACGCCCGTGCCGCACGTGACTGGTATCTGGCCCAGGGCGGCTCCGAAGCGGAGCTGTACAAGCACTTCATCGCGGTTTCGAGCAACAACGCCGCCGCCGTGGCCTTCGGCATCCGTGAAGAGAACATCTTCCCGATGTGGGACTGGGTCGGCGGGCGTTATTCGCTGTGGTCGGCCATCGGCTTGCCGATCGCCCTGGCCATCGGCATGTCGAACTTCAAGGAACTGCTGTCCGGTGCCTACACCATGGACCAGCATTTCCAGACCGCGCCGTTCGAACAGAACATGCCGGTGCTGCTGGCCCTGCTGGGTGTCTGGTACGGCAACTTCTGGGGCGCGCAAAGCCACGCGATCCTGCCGTACGACCACTACCTGCGCAACATCACCAAGCACCTGCAGCAATTGGACATGGAATCCAACGGCAAGAGCGTGCGCCAGGACGGCACGCCGGTGTCCACCGATACCGGTCCGGTGATCTGGGGCGGCGTCGGCTGCAACGGCCAGCATGCGTACCACCAATTGCTGCACCAGGGCACCCAGTTGATCCCGGCCGACTTTATCGTACCGATCGTCAGCTTCAACCCGGTCGCCGACCACCATCAATGGCTGTACGCCAACTGCCTGTCGCAAAGCCAGGCGCTGATGCTCGGCAAGACCCGTGGCGAAGCGGAAAGCGAGCTGCGTGACAAGGGCCTGAGCGAAGCCGAAGTGCAGAAACTGGCCCCGCACAAGGTGATCCCGGGCAACCGTCCGAGCAACACCCTGGTGGTCGAGCGCATCAGCCCGCGGCGTCTCGGCGCCCTGGTGGCGATGTACGAACACAAGGTCTTCGTGCAGAGCGTGATCTGGGGCATCAACGCCTTCGACCAATGGGGCGTGGAGTTGGGCAAGGAACTGGGCAAGGGCGTCTACAACCGCCTGACCGGTAACGAAGAGTCTTCGGCCGAAGATGCCTCGACCCAAGGGTTGATCAACTACTTCCGCGGCCGTCATCGCGGTTGATAGCGGCGTCCCGGGCAGGCCCATCTGCCCGGGACACCACTGAAGAAACCTGTGACACAGACCTGTGGGAGCGGAGCTTGCCCGCGAAGCTTTTAGCGTCCTTGAGGGCGCCTTCGCGGCGGTGCGGCGATCCGACAAGCTCCGCTCCCACAAGGATCTGCGTCGACCTTTTATCCGCTTGAACCCCAACGCAACAGGGTGCACCCTTGAGACTTGTCGTAGACAAGAACAAGGAATCGCCATGTTCGATCTTCGTACCTATCCCCAGGCCGACGCCGTGCGCCAAGCCGCGCAGTTGAGCCAGGACGACTACCGGCGTCTCTACCGCCAGTCCATCGACCAACCCGACACCTTCTGGGCCGAACAGGCCAAACGTTTTCTCGACTGGTCCACGCCCTGGGACAGCGTCCAGCACTGCGACCTGCATACCGGCCAGGCCAGCTGGTTCGCCGGCGGGCAACTGAATGTCAGCCACAACTGCATCGACCGCCATCTCGATACCCGTGGCGAGCAGATCGCCCTGATCTGGGAAGGCGACAATCCTCTCGAATCGGCGCAGATCACCTACCGCAAACTGCACCATAACGTCTGCCGGCTGGCCAATGTGCTCAAGGCCCGCGGCGTGAAGAAAGGCGACCGGGTGTGCATCTACATGCCGATGATTCCCGAAGCCACCTACGCCATGCTCGCCTGCGCCCGCCTCGGCGCCATTCACTCGGTGGTCTTCGGCGGTTTCTCCCCTGACGCCCTGCGCGACCGCATCCTCGATGCCGACTGCCGCACGCTGATCACCGCCGATGAGGGCGTGCGCGGCGGCAAATATGTGCCCCTCAAGCAGAATGTCGACCAGGCGCTGCTCAGTTGCCCGAATGTCAGCACCGTCTTGGTGGTGCAACGCACCCAGGCCGAAGTGAACTGGGTCGCGGACCGCGACTTCTGGTACCACGAAGCCCTGCATGGCATGAGCAGCGACTGCCCCTGCGAACCAATGGATGCCGAAGACCCGTTGTTCATCCTCTACACCTCCGGCAGTACCGGCAAACCCAAGGGCGTGCTACACAGCACCGGCGGCTATCTGTTGCAGGTCGCCATGACCTTCCAGTACGTGTTCGACTATCGCCCCGGCGAAGTCTTCTGGTGCACCGCCGATGTCGGCTGGGTCACCGGCCACAGCTATATCGTCTACGGCCCGCTGGCCAACGGCGCGACCAGCCTGATCTACGAAGGCGTGCCGAACTATCCGGACGCCTCGCGCTTCTGGCAGGTCATCGACAAGCACCAGGTGAATATCTTCTACACCGCGCCCACCGCCCTGCGCGCCTTGATGCGCGAAGGCCCGGCTGCGCTGGAAAACACCTCGCGGAACAGCCTGCGCCTGCTCGGCAGTGTCGGCGAACCGATCAACCCGGAAGCCTGGGAATGGTATTTCAATGCCGTCGGCGAGCAGCGCTGCCCCATCGTCGACACCTGGTGGCAGACCGAGACCGGCGGCATCATGCTCACCCCGCTGATCGCCAACAGCCGGATCAAGCCCGGCTGCGCGACCCAGCCGATGTTCGGCGTGCTACCGGTCCTGCTGGATGAGCACGGCCAGGAAATCAGCGGTGCCGGCAGCGGCGTGCTGGCCCTGAAAAGCAGTTGGCCGGCGCAGATCCGCAGTGTCTACGGCGACCCACAGCGCATGCTCGAGACCTATTTCAAAGCCTACCCCGGTTACTATTTCACGGGTGACGGTGCCCGCCGCGACGAGGATGGCGACTACTGGATCACCGGCCGCATCGACGACGTGATCAACGTCTCCGGCCACCGCATTGGCACCGCCGAAGTGGAAAGCGCCCTGGTGCTGCATGACAGCGTCGCCGAAGCCGCCGTGGTCGGTTATCCCCATGATCTCAAGGGCCAGGGCCTGTATGCCTTCGTCACGCCCATGAAAGGCATAGACGCCGATGATGCACTGAAAAAGGCGTTGCTGGCCCTGGTCGGCAAGGAGATCGGCAGCTTTGCCAAGCCGGACCTGATCCAGTGGGCGCCGGCCTTGCCGAAAACCCGTTCGGGCAAGATCATGCGGCGTATCCTGCGCAAGATTGCCAGCAACGAACTGGACAGCCTGGGCGATACCTCGACCCTGGCCGACCCCAGCGTGGTCGACGGCCTGATCGAGCAGCGCCTGAATCCCTGAACCCGAGCGGTGAACACTGTTCACCGCCCTATTGACCGAGCCCACATGGAATTCCTTCGTAGTCGCATCGAAACCCAGATCATGAGCCTGACCGGCCTGTCCCTGGGCATGCTCGATCTGGAAAACCCCAAGGGCGATCCCGGCCTTTTCGGCCCGGACTCGGTGTGCTGGCAGGTGCATGGCGACTTCAGCAGCATGCTGATCGGAGGTATCAGCGCACTGATGCTGCAAGCCTTGCACCCGCTGGCGCTGGCCGGGGTCTGGGACCATTCGAACTTTCGCCAGGACATGCTCGGGCGCTTGCGCCGCACCAGCCAGTTCATTGCCGGGACCACCTTCGGCTCGCGCAAGGACGCCGAATGGCTGATCGACAAGGTGCGCACCATTCACTTGCAGGTGGTCGGCACCGCGCCGGATGGTCGGCCCTACGCCGCCAGCGATCCGGAGCTGTTGACCTGGGTGCATGTGGCCGAGGTCAGCAGCTTTCTCAAGGCCCATCTGCGTTACCGCAATCCACAGCTGTCAGCGGCGGACCAGGATCGTTATTACGCGGAGGTCGCCCTGATCGCCGAACGCCTGGGCGCGCGGGACGTGCCGCGCTCGCGCCAGGCCATCGCCGAGTACCTGCAACGCATGCGCCCGCAACTGCTCTGCGATGCCCGCAGCCGCGAGGTGTTGCGCCTGCTGCTGGCCACCCCGGCGCCGAGCCGCCTGGCCCAGCCGTTCGGCAACCTGATGATGCAGGCCGGCATCGACCTGCTGCCGGACTGGGCCGGCGAGATGCTCGGCCAGTCGCAAAACCCGCTGCAACGCCAGGTCATCCGCGCCGGCGTCAAGCGCAGCGCACCGTTGTTGCGTTGGGCCATGCGCAACGGCTCCGCCCAGCGCGCCAAACGCCGCATGGGCCTGATCCCCTGAAGACTGGTAAACTCCCGCGCCAAATCCGACCCAAGGCGCCGTGCATGTCTTCCTTGAACCAGGCGCTGCGCGCCGCCCTCGATCATCGCCAGGACCTGCTGGCCGAGCTGCACAGCCAGGGCACCGATTGTTATCGCCTGTTCCATGGCAGCCAGGAAGGCGCCGGTGGCCTGACCATCGACCGCTACGGTCCACAGTTGATGGTGCAGACCTTCCATCAGACCCTGGAACGCGAAGACCTGCTCGCCCTGCACGCGACGATCAACCAGCACCTGGCGCTGGACACCCTGCTGGTCTACAACGACCGCTCCCGGGGCAACTCGCGCATCGATCGTGAAGACCCGGTCTATCGCGCCGACGAGGCGGCCCTCGCCGACCTGGTCGGTCATGAAGGCGGCCTGAACTATCGCGTCCGCGGCCGCCACGCCGGCCAGGACCCGTTGCTGTTCCTCGACCTGCGCAACGCTCGCGGCTGGGTTCGGCAACACAGTGCCGACAAGCGCGTACTGAACCTCTTCGCCTACACCTGCGGCGTCGGTCTCAGCGCCGCGGCCGGCGGGGCCCGGGAGGTCTGTAACCTGGACTTCGCCGAAGGCAACCTCGCGGTCGGCCGGGAGAACGGCCAGCTCAACCCGCAGTTGCCGGAGATGGACTTTATCCAGTCCGACTACTTCCCCGCCATCCGCCAGCTCGCCGGCCTGCCCATCAGCCAGCGCCGCGGGCAGAAGCTGCCCAGCTACCAGCGCCTGGAACAGCGCCAGTATGACCTGGTGCTGCTCGACCCGCCGGCCTGGGCCAAGAGCGCCTTCGGCACCGTCGACCTGCTGCGCGACTACCAGAGCCTGCTCAAGCCGGCCCTGCTGACGACCGCCGACAATGGCGTGCTGATCTGCTGCAACAACCTGGCGAAAGTCAGCCTGGAAGACTGGCGCGAACAGGTCCTGCGCTGCGCGGAAAAAGCCGGGCGTCCGGTCCGCGAATGGCAGGTGCTGGCCCCCGCCGCCGACTTCCCTTCCCGCGACCGACAACCGCCGCTGAAGACCCTGGTACTGCAGCTGTAGGAATGACTCGCAAACACCCATTATTCCGGCGCAACAAGGGGCTTGCTTCGGAACCGCAAACGCATGCCATACTCCAAGGCACCTCCGACTGAGAGAGACGACGACTCACATGCCCAAAGGATTGAAACGCGCCCTCGGCGCCTTGCTGACCGTCCTCGCGCTGTACAGCGTACTGGGATTCCTGATCATCCCCGGGGTTGGCCTGCGCATCGCCAACCAGCAACTGGCGAACTACGCCACGGTGCACGCCAGCCTGCAACGCCTGGAGTTCAATCCCTTCAGTCTGGAACTGACCCTGTGGGGCCTGAATATCGGTGAGCCGGGCAAGGAGCAGGTCGCCTTCGAGCGTCTCTACGTCAACCTGCAGATCGACAGTCTCTGGACCCACGCCCTGCACCTGGCCGATATCCAGCTGGACAAGCCCAACACCGAGGTGACATTCAACAAGGACGGCACCCTGAACCTCACCCAGCTGTTCAAGCTGCCGCCCAGCCAACCGACCCCGGCCGCGCCCAACAGCAAGCCGTTCCCGGTGCGCATCGACCAGATCGGACTGGCCGGCGGGCGCCTGCATTTCCAGGACCTGCGCCCCAGCGAACCGATCGAGTTCACTTATACCCCGATGGACCTGGCGCTGAAGAACCTCAGCACCCTGCCTGAAGACAACGCCGACATGACCCTGGTGGCCATCGGCGGCGAAGGCGGACGGATCGACTGGAAAGGTAACCTCAGCCTGGTACCCGTCACCTCCGAGGGCTCGCTCAAGGTCAGCGACAGCCAGATGAAAGCCTGGTGGCCCTATGTCCGCGATGCCCTGCCGCTGGTGTTGGAAGACGGTGTGATCAACCTCAGCACCGACTACAAGTTCAGCCTCGCCAAAGACACCGAGTTGCTGCTGAGCAACACCGCCGTCAGTGTCGCGCCCTTTGCCATGAAGGCCCCGGACGGACGCCCACTGGTACGCCTGGAGCGCCTCGACGTCAGCGAAACCAGCGTCGACCTGGGCAAACAGCAAGTGGTTGTCGGTAAGATCCGCAGCAACAAACTTGAAACCTGGGCCGCCCGCGAGAAGGACGGGCAACTTGACTGGCAGAAACTCTTTGCCGAGCAACCGACCAAACCGGCGCCCAAGGCAGCCCCAGCCGCCTCCGACAGCGCCAAGACCGAACCGCCGGCCCCGAGCAAACCCTGGCAGGTCCTGCTCAAGGATGTGCAACTGCGCGACTACCGCGTGCACCTGGCCGACCGCGCGCCGAAAACCCAGGTAGCCCTGGAGCTCGGTCCACTGAACCTGGACCTGGAGAACTTCGACAGCCTCAACCAGTCGCCCTTCACCCTCAAGCTCGATACCGGGCTGGGCAAGCAGGGCAAGATCCTCGCCAGCGGCGAAGTCAACCTGAGCCCGGTCAGCGCCAAGCTCAAGGTCAATACCCAGGACATCGACCTGCGGGTGGCCCAGGCCTATGTCGAGCCGTTCATTCGCCTGGAAGTGCGCAGCGGCATGCTCGGCAGCGACCTCGCGGTCAATCTGAAAAGCGTCGACCCGCTGGCCTTCAGCGTGATCGGCAAGGCCCAGGTCGACCAATTGCACACCCTCGACACCCTCAAGAGCCGCGACTTCGTGAAGTGGCAGAAACTGACGATCGATGGCCTGAGCTATCAGCACGGCGACAGCCTCTCGATCGACAAGGTCAACCTGCTGCAACCCTATGCACGCTTCATGATCAACGATGACCGTACCACCAACATCGATGACCTGCTGATCCCGCAACCGCCGGCGAGCAAGTCGACGGAAAAACCCAAGGCGCCCTCCACCGCATCGAGCAGCAAGCCGCTGGGCATCCACGTTGGCGGTATTGCCATCAATGACGGCTCGGCCAACTTTGCCGACTTCAGCCTGACCCCGCACTTCGCCACGGCGGTCCAACAGCTCAACGGCCAGATCGGCACCATCGACAGCCGCCAGCCGAAGCCGGCGGGCGTCGATATCCAGGGCAAGGTCGACCGCTACGCGCCCGTGACCATCAAGGGTGCGCTGAACCCGTTCGACCCGATGGCCAGCCTCGATATCGCCACCAGCTTCAAGCGCGTCGAGCTGACCACGCTGACCCCCTACTCCGGCAAGTTCGCCGGCTACCGCATCCGCAAGGGCCGGCTCAATCTCGACGTGCACTACCTGATCACCAAGGGCCAGCTGAAAGCCGAAAACAAGCTGGTGGTCGAACAACTGCAACTGGGTGAGAAGGTCGACAGCCCGGATGCCGTGGACCTGCCGATCAAGCTGGCGATTGCCCTGCTCAAGGACTCCGACGGCAAGATCTCCATCGAACTGCCGGTCAGCGGCGATCTCAACAACCCGCAGTTCAGCGTGATGCCGATCATCTGGCAGAGCCTGCGCAACCTGATCGTGCGGGCCGCCACCGCGCCCTTCAAGTTCATTGGCGGGCTGATCTCCGGCGGCGACGCCCAGGACCTGAGTAACGTGTCCTTTGCTCCCGGCTCCAGCGAGCTGAGCAATGACGCCCAGTCGTCCCTGACCAAGCTCGCGGCCGCGCTGAAGGAACGTCCCAACCTGCGCCTGGAGATCGAAGGCACTGCGGCCCAGAGCAGCGATGGCGCGTTGATCGCCCAGCAACGCCTGGATCGCGAATACCAGGCCACCTACTACAAGATGCTCCAGCGCCGCGGCGACAAGGTGCCGGCCCAGGAATCGATGATCCAGGTACCGGACGGTGAAAAAGCGCCGATGCTCGAAGGTATCTATCGCACCCTGCTCAAACAGCAACCGCCCGCCGAGTGGGCCAAGCTGGGTAGCGACGAACGTACCGCCAAGCTGAAGGCCGGGGTGATCAGCGCCTGGAGCGGCAATGAACCGCTGCTGCGCAAGCTTGGCCAGGACCGCGCCAGCAGTATCAAGGACTTCCTCGTGGACAAGGGCCAGTTGGCCGATGATCGCGTGTACTTTATCGATGCCAATCTCGGCGACGCGCAGAGCGATGGCCGGGTCGTCACCCCGTTGCACCTGGATAGCGAGTAAGCATGTTCAAGCCGCTGATGTTCGGCCTGGCGCTGGCGTTGCTCGCCGGCCAGGCCCAGGCCGACACCTTGCGTTGTGGCAGCCAGTTGATCAGCGTCGGCGACCGCAAGTCGGAGGTGCTCGACAAATGCGGCGAGCCGCGCTCCCGGGACCTGGTGGGCTATCAGCGCAGCTTCGACCGACGCACCGAGGTGCAGATCGAAGAGTGGGTCTATCCCCAGAGTGGTGGCATGGTCCAGTACCTGCGTTTTGTTGGCGGGCGCCTGGAGCGCATCGACAGCAAGCGCGGTAACTGACCCACCTGTGGGAGCCGGCTTACCGACGATGAGGCCCTGGAGCCTTGTACCGCCTTCACGGACGCCATCGCTGGCAAGCCAGCTCCTACAGGGGGCCGTGCAAGACATCAATTTCGTCCGCCCATAATAAAACAGGCCCCGACGCACTACGTCGGGGCCTGTGGTGGGTCACTTCCTGTGACCCATCACCTGGACCTCAAGACTCAACAAGCGTACTGCAACAGCACTTGCTTCACCCTAAAGCGGCTTCAAGCGAGATCCATGAGCGTTACTCGGTTTTCAGGCCAGCGGCCGAAACGTCTTTGACACCTTTGATGTTCTTGGTGATCTGGACTGCCAAGTCCTTCTGTTGGGGAGTCACGGGGGTCATGGACGACAGGGAAACCACACCTTTGTTGGTTTCAACCTTGATGTCAGTACCCGGGATACCTTTTTCGGTGACCAGATCAGCTTTGACCTTGGTGGTGATCCAGGTGTCGGAAGTCTCTTCCTTGACCTTGGTGACTTCACCGGCCGCGACAACCATCGGAGCTTGAGAAGTCGATTGGGCAGCGAATGCAGCATTGGCCAAGGTCAGGGTCAGAGCGGTGGCAGTGGCGGCAGCAATAGCGAACTTCTTCATACAAATAACTCCTGTTCTTCTGGAAAAGTCTGCGCCTTGGTCCTGGCGGCAGGGTTATCTGTAAGGTTGCAGGCGCTGTGCCAACCTTTTAAAGCGAAATAAATACATATAAATCAATGAGTTAAAATAATACCCGAACATCTGAATCGTGCAGAATGCATGACCGGCCGCCAAACTGCATGCAAGTTGCGGTTTTGCGCGACGAGCACCTTCTGCAATATCGGGCTTTTCCAGCGCCCATAAAAAAGCACCCCGAAGGGTGCTTTTTCTCAGCGTAAAGTCGAAGCGCGATTAAACGCCCGACGCCTTGGCTGCGGC
Organism: Pseudomonas sp. GW821-FHT03C07; assembly: GCF_059420925.1. Lineage (NCBI taxonomy): Bacteria > Pseudomonadati > Pseudomonadota > Gammaproteobacteria > Pseudomonadales > Pseudomonadaceae > Pseudomonas > Pseudomonas sp. GW821-FHT03C07. The sequence goes on along the minus strand of NZ_JBWKUQ010000006.1, from coordinate 346,495 downwards.
AACGTCCTTGATGGACAGCTTGATACGGCCGCGGTTGTCCACGTCCAGTACCAGCACTTCCACTTCCTGGCCTTCTTTCAGGATGTCGGTGACTTTCTCTACGCGAGCGTCGCTCAGCATCGAGATGTGCACCAGACCGTCCTTGCCCGGCAGGATGTTGACGAATGCGCCGAAGTCGACGATGCGCTCAACCTTACCGACGTAGATCTTGCCGATTTCAGCTTCCGCGGTGATGCCCAGGACGCGCTGACGTGCTGCTTCAGCCGCTTCCTTGGTTTCGCCGAAGATCTTGATCGAGCCGTCGTCTTCGATGTCGATCGAAGCCTTGGTCTCTTCACAGATCGCACGAATGGTCGCACCGCCTTTACCGATGACATCACGGATTTTGTCGGTGTCGATTTTCATCGCGATCATGGTCGGAGCGTTTTCCGACAGTTCAGTACGCGACTGACCAATGATCTGGTTCATCTGGCCGAGGATGTTCAGGCGCGCTTCCAGGGCTTGGCCCAGGGCGATTTCCATGATCTCTTCGGTGATGCCCTTGATCTTGATGTCCATCTGCAGCGCAGTAACGCCTTTGGCGGTACCGGCTACTTTGAAGTCCATGTCGCCAAGGTGGTCTTCGTCACCCAGGATGTCGGTCAGGATGGCGAATTTCTCGCCTTCTTTCACCAGACCCATGGCGATACCGGCAACCGGTGCCTTCATCGGCACACCAGCATCCATCAGGGCCAGGGAAGCGCCACAGACCGAAGCCATGGAGCTCGAACCGTTGGATTCGGTGATTTCCGAGACCACACGGATGGTGTACGGGAATGTCGCGGCATCCGGCAGCATGGCCTGGACCGAACGACGGGCCAGACGACCGTGACCGATTTCACGACGACCAGCACCGCCCATGCGACCACACTCGCCGACCGAGAACGGTGGGAAGTTGTAGTGCAGCATGAAGGGGTCTTTTTTCTCGCCTTCCAGGGTGTCCAGCAGCTGGGCGTCACGCGCGGTACCCAGAGTGGCCACAACCAGGGCCTGGGTTTCGCCACGGGTGAACAGGGCCGAACCGTGGGTCTTCGGCAAGACACCGACTTCGATGTTCAGCGGACGTACGGTCTTGGTGTCGCGGCCGTCGATACGTGGCTTGCCGTTGACGATGTTTTCGCGAACGGTGCGGTATTCGATTTCGCCGAAAGCAGCTTTCACTTCGCTGGAAGAAGGCTGGCCTTCTTCACCGGACAGCTTGGCGACCACTTGGTCTTTCAGCTCGCCCAGACGCGCGTAACGGTCGGCCTTGACGGTGATGGTGTAAGCCTGGGAGATCGCGTCGCCGAACTCGGCACGGATCGCGCCCAGCAGGGCGGTGGCTTCAGGAGCGGCGGTCCAGGACCAGGTTGGCTTGGCAGCTTCGGCGGCCAGTTCTTTGACGGCCTGGATAACCACCTGGAATTCGTCGTGGGCGAACAGTACCGCGCCCAGCATCTGGTCTTCGGTCAGCTCTTTGGCTTCCGATTCAACCATCAGTACCGCTTCCGAGGTACCGGCAACGACCATGTCCAGGCTCGAGGCTTTCTGCTGCTCGTAAGTCGGGTTCAGCAGGTAGCCGGTGCTTTCGTGGAAAGCCACGCGCGCGGCGCCGATCGGGCCGTCGAACGGAATACCGGAGATGGCCAGGGCCGCCGAGGTACCGATCATCGCGGCGATGTCCGGATCGGTCTTCTTGCTGGTGGAGACGACGGTGCAGACAACCTGCACTTCGTTCATGAAACCTTCAGGGAACAGCGGGCGGATCGGACGGTCGATCAGGCGCGAAGTCAGGGTTTCTTTTTCGGAAGGACGGCCTTCACGCTTGAAGAAGCCGCCAGGAATCTTGCCGGCAGCGTAGGTTTTTTCCTGGTAGTGCACGGACAGCGGGAAGAAGCCTTTGCTTGGATCCGCTTGCTTGGCACCGACAACGGTCACCAATACGCTGACGTCGTCGTCAACGGTGACCAATACTGCGCCGGAGGCCTGACGGGCGATACGGCCTGTCTCGAGGGTAACGGTCGACTGACCGAACTGGAATTTTTTGATGACCGGGTTCACGGTGTCCTACCTTCTTTTGTGGCTCTTGGGGAACTTGTCTTCTTGCGAAATTCTTGGGCAACACCGGGAATCGGCCCGACGGTCATTGTCCAGATAAAGCGGGTACTCAGATAAAACTAGAGGCTGGGAGCTTGCCATGCGCCAGCGGGAAACCCGCTGACGCACAGCAAACAACCAACCTCATAGCGCAATCGCTGATTAGCGACGCAGACCCAGGCGACCGATCAGAGCGCTGTAACGGCTCACGTCTTTGCCTTTCAGGTAGTCCAGCAGCTTACGACGCTGGTTAACCATGCGGATCAGACCACGACGGGAGTGGTGGTCTTTACCGTTGGCCTTGAAGTGACCTTGCAGTTTGTTGATGTTGGCGGTCAGCAGTGCAACTTGCACTTCTGGCGAACCAGTATCACCAACGGCTTGCTGGTAGTCGGTAACGATTTGAGCTTTTTCTTCAACGCTGAGAGCCATGAGGCAATCCTTTTATCAAGAAACTGTTTCAGAAAAACAGTTTCAACAGGCCAGGGACAGATCCCTGTATCTATAAATGAGCAGTGACCGTGCCTGTTGACAGCCACCCTCTCCAGCCTGCGGTGACACAGGCTGGTTTCCGGTCATTCTGACCGAATCAGTCGACGCGGCGCGATGCGCCCGTCTTCGCTCACTTCACCGATACCGATAAAGCGACCGTTATGATCTTGTACCCGCACCATGCCGAACTTCGGCGCGTCCGGGGCACGTACCGGTTGGCCGTTAAGCCAATAAAACGCACTGTGCTCGGAAAAGTGCAGCAGCGGCCAGTCTAGCAGACCGCTGTCCGAGGGCATGAGGAAGCGGTCGACCGCCTCGTTGCCGCCTTCGGCATGCACCGCCTCGAGCTCTTCGAGCGTGACGGTCTGGGCCAGAGTGAAGGGGCCGGCCTGGGTCCGTCGCAATTCAGCCACGTACGCACCACAACCGAGCTTCTCACCGATATCCTCCACCAGGGTGCGAATATAGGTGCCCTTGCTGCAGTCCACCACCAGTCGGGCAGTATCACCCTCGCAGGCGAGCAATTCCAAGCGCGCAATAGTAACAGAACGCGGTTCGCGCTCCACTACTTCCCCGGCACGGGCCAGCTTGTACAACGGCTGTCCGTCACGCTTGAGCGCCGAGTACATCGGCGGTATCTGACTGATTTGACCGCGAAATTCCGGCAACACCGCCTCGATATCGGCACGACCAACGGTCACCGGGCGCGTCTGCAAAACCTCGCCTTCGGCGTCTGCGGTGGTGGTGGTCTTGCCCAATTGCGCCAGGGTTTCATAACCCTTGTCGGAATCAAGCAGGTATTGCGAGAACTTGGTGGCCTCGCCGAAGCACAGTGGCAGCACGCCGGTAGCCAACGGATCGAGGCTGCCGGTGTGACCGGCCTTCTCGGCGTTGAGCAACCAGCGGACCTTCTGCAAGGCGGCGTTGGAGGTGAACCCCAACGGCTTGTCCAGCAGAATGATGCCGCTGACATTACGACGGATACGCTTGACCTGAGCCACCGGTTACTCCCGACCGTCTTCTGGAAGGTTGTCTTCTGGAGCAGCTTCGCCAAGGTGCTGATTGTCTTCAGCCACGGCGCGCTCGATCAACGCGGACAAGTGAGCACCACGCACGACACTCTCATCGTAGTGGAAGTGCAACTGCGGCACGCTGCGCAACTTCATTTCACGGGCCAACTGCATGCGCAGGAAGCCAGCGGCGGCATTGAGCACCTTGATGCTCTGCGCGATGTCCTCGGCACTGTCCTGGCCCATCACGGTGATGAAGATCTTCGCGTGACCGACGTCACGGCTGACGTCGACGGCGGTAATGGTCACCAGGCCGACGCGCGGGTCTTTGACTTCACGACGGATCAGCTGCGCGAGCTCACGCTGCATCTGGTCGCCGATGCGTTGGGTACGGCTGTATTCTTTTGCCATGTCTTGTTACCTGTAGCTGCCCTGCGGTGAAACCCGCAAGGTCTGAAAGCGGCAAACGCCCGGCCTGGCAGAAGCCGGACCGGGCGTTGCGTTTAGAGTCCTGACACTGTGCCGCGCATTTGCATGCGGCGGCTCAGCGTGGCCCTTGAAGTGCGCGAGTCAGAGGCTGCGAGCAACCTGAACCTTCTCGTAGACTTCGATCTTGTCACCGACTTTGACGTCGTTGTAGCTCTTCACGCCGATACCGCATTCCATGCCGGCACGGACTTCGGAAGCGTCATCCTTGAAGCGGCGCAGGGATTCCAGCTCGCCTTCGAAGATCACGATGTCCTCACGCAGTACGCGGATCGGACGGTTACGGTGAACAACACCTTCGATCACCATGCAACCGGCGATCGCGCCAAATTTCGGCGAGCGGAACACGTCGCGAACTTCGGCGGTACCCAGGATGTTCTCCCGGACATCGCTGCCCAGCATACCGGTCAACGCTTTCTTGACGTCTTCGATGATGTCGTAGATCACGTTGTAGTAACGCATATCCAAGCCTTCCTGCTCGACGATCTTCCGTGCGCCAGCATCGGCACGCACGTTGAAGCCGAACAGTACAGCGCTGGAGGCCAGTGCCAGGTTGGCGTCGGACTCGGTGATACCACCGACACCGCCACCGACAACACGCACTTGCACTTCGTCGTTACCCAGGCCGTTCAAGGCGCCGTTCAACGCTTCCAGCGAACCACGGACGTCGGATTTGAGGACGATGTTAAGCGTCTTCTTCTCTTCCTGACCCATGTTCTCGAAGATGTTTTCCAGCTTGCCAGCGTGGGCGCGGGCCAGTTTGACTTCGCGGAACTTGCCTTGACGGAACAGAGCCACTTCACGGGCTTTCTTCTCGTCGGCAACAACGCTCATCTCGTCGCCAGCGTCCGGGGTACCGTCCAGGCCGAGGATCTCGACCGGAATGGAAGGACCGGCTTCCTTGATCGACTTGCCGTTCTCGTCGAGCATGGCCCGTACACGGCCATAGTTCGAACCGACCAGGACCATGTCGCCTTGGCGCAGGGTACCGTCTTGGACCAGAACGGTAGCCACCGGGCCACGACCTTTGTCCAGACGCGATTCAACCACGACACCACGACCAGGAGCCGAAGGCGTTGCTTTCAGTTCCAGGACTTCGGCTTGCAGCAGGACGGCTTCGAGCAACTCGTCGACACCAGTACCGACTTTCGCCGAAACCGAGACGAACGGGGTGTCGCCGCCCCACTCTTCCGAGGTCACGCCGTGAACCGACAGTTCGCTACGGATGCGATCGAGATCGGCGCCCGGCTTGTCGATCTTGTTCACCGCAACCACCAGTGGAACACCGGCCGCCTTGGCGTGCTGGACAGCTTCAATGGTCTGCGGCATCACGCCGTCGTCCGCTGCAACCACCAGGATCACGATGTCAGTGGCCTTGGCACCACGGGCACGCATCGCGGTAAACGCGGCGTGACCCGGGGTGTCGAGGAACGTGACCATGCCGCGATCGGTTTCAACGTGGTACGCACCGATGTGCTGGGTGATACCACCGGCTTCGCCAGCCGCCACCTTGGCACGACGGATGTAGTCGAGCAGCGAGGTCTTACCGTGGTCGACGTGGCCCATAACGGTCACAACCGGTGCACGGGAGAACGCTTCACCTTCGAACTTCAGGGACTCGGCCAGGGAATCTTCCAGGGCGGTGTCGCTGACCAGGGTCACTTTGTGGCCCAGTTCTTCAGCAACCAGCTGGGCAGTTTCCTGGTCCAGTACCTGGTTGATGGTGGCTGGCGTACCCAGCTTGAACATGAACTTGATGATTTCGGCAGCCTTGACCGACATCTGCTGGGCGAGATCGCCGACAGTGATGGTCTCGCCGATCTTCACTTCACGCACGATAGGGCCGGTAGGGCTCTGGAAACCGTGGGCGTTGCGCTTTTTCAGCTTGGCCTTGCCGCGACCGCCACGACGGAAACCGTCGCTTTCTTCGTCGGTAGTGCGCGGAGCCACACGTGGCGCCGGCGCCTTTTCCTTGACCGAAGCACGATGCGGAGCGTTTTTGCGCTCGCCATCAGCTCCGCCGCTACGACGATTGTTATCGTCGGCACGTGGTTTGTCTGGACGACGCGGCTCTTCGCGCTTGCGCTCGACGGCCGGTGCAGGAGCGGCCGCCGCAGCTTCGCGGACAGGCTCGGCAGCGACAACAGGTGCCTGGGCAACAGCGTCGACCACCGCAGCATTCCCCGGAGCAGCAGCAGGCTGGCGGCGCGCTTCTTCTTCGGCGCGACGCTTGGCTTCTTCTTCAGCCTTTTGACGGGCCGCATTCTCTACGGCACGACGTTCTTCCAGCTCACGCTTGCGCTCGGCTTCGATTTCTTCCGGGCTGCGCTGTACGAAGACTTTCTTCTTGCGCACTTCAACGCTGATGCTTTTGCTACCGGCAACACGCAGGGTGCTGGTGGTCTTGCGCTGCAAGGTAATCTTGCGCGGCTCTTCCACTTTCGCCTTGTGGCTGCTTTTCAGGTGAGTCAGCAGCGATTGCTTCTCACTGTCGGTCACATGTTCCTCGGCGGCGGTGTGCGGCAGACCTGCCTCACGCATCTGCTGCAACAGGCGCTCTACCGGTGTTTTGACCTCATCGGCCAGTTGTTTCACCGTGACTTGCGTCATGCACTTCTCTCCTCAGGCCGCGCCTAATTACTCGAACCAATGGGCTCGGGCGGCCATGATCAACTTGCCGGCACGATCATCGTCAATGCCGTCGATGTCGAGCAGGTCGTCAATAGACTGCTCGGCCAGGTCTTCGCGGGTAATTACGCCGCGCACCGCCAGTTCCATCGCCAAATCCTTGTCCATACCCTCAAGCGAGAGCAGGTCTTCGGCCGGATGGGCGTCTGCCAGCTTTTCCTCAGTAGCGATGGCTTTAGTCAACAAACGATCCTTGGCCCGAGCGCGAAGCTCGTTGACGGTGTCTTCGTCAAAGCCATCGATGTTGAGCATTTCTTCCAACGGTACGTAGGCAATCTCTTCCAGGCTGGTAAAGCCTTCATCAACCAGTACCTGCGCCAGATCTTCGTCGACTTCCAGCTCGTCGATGAAGTTGCGCAGAATGTCACCGGTCTCTGCTTGCTGCTTAGCCTGGATGTCCGATTCGGTCATCACGTTCAGGGTCCAGCCGGTCAACTGGCTGGCCAGACGCACGTTCTGACCACCGCGACCAATGGCCTGAGCCAGATTGTCTGCGCCGACGGCGATGTCCATCGCGTGGGCATCCTCGTCAACGATAATTGCCGCGACTTCCGCCGGCGACATGGCGTTGATCACGAACTGCGCCGGGTTGTCGTCCCACAGGACGATGTCCACGCGCTCGCCACCCAACTCGCCGGAAACGGCCTGGACACGCGAACCGCGCATACCAATGCACGCGCCTTGCGGGTCGATGCGTTTGTCCTTGGAGCGGACCGCGATCTTGGCGCGCGAACCCGGGTCACGGGAGGCGGCCATCACTTCGATCAGGCCTTCGGCGATCTCCGGCACTTCGATACGGAACAGCTCGATCAGCATTTCCGGCGCGGTACGCGACAGGATCAACTGCGGGCCGCGGTTCTCGGTGCGGATTTCCTTGAGCAGGGCGCGCACGCGCACGCCGACGCGGAAAGTCTCGCGGGAAATGATGTCTTCGCGGGCCAGCAGGGCTTCGGCGTTGTTGCCCAGGTCAACGATGACGTTGTCACGGGTGACTTTCTTCACGGTGCCGGAGATGATTTCCCCCAGGCGCTCGCGATAGGCGTCGACGACCTGTGCACGCTCGGCTTCGCGAACCTTCTGCACAATGACTTGCTTGGCGGTCTGAGCGGCGATGCGACCGAATTCGATGGACTCGATCTTGTCTTCGACGACGTCGCCGACTTTGGCACCTGGGTGGGTCTCCGCAACCTTGCTCGGCCAGGTCTCGATCGCCGGATCATCAAGATCGGCTTCCTCGACGACTGTCCAGCGACGGAAAGTCTCATAGGCACCGGTGTGGCGGTTGATTTCCACACGCAGGTCAACTTCGTCTTCAAAGCGCTTCTTGGTAGCGGTCGCCAGAGCAATCTCCAGCGCCTCAAAAATCACGCTTGCCGGTACACCCTTTTCGTTGGATACCGACTCAACAACCAGCAATACTTCTTTGCTCATCGTACGCCTCGCCTTTCGCAAGCCATTGGATCCGCGGGATCCGCGTCTCAGTCAAAACTGGGAATAATGTTGGCCTTGTCGATCAAATCGATCGGCAACAGGAACTCATGGTCTTCCACCTGCACCACGACATCCTGTTCTTCCACTCCGCGCAGAAGGCCCTGAAAATTACGTCGACCTTCGAAAGGCGAGCGCAACTTTATCTTCACTTGTTCGCCGGCATGCGAGGCAAACTGTTCAAGGGTGAACAGCGGGCGTTCCATGCCAGGAGAGGAAACCTCAAGGGTGTATTCACTGGTGATGGGGTCTTCGACGTCCAGGACACCACTGATCTGGCGGCTGACGATGGCACAGTCGTCCACCAGCACACCGCCTTCTTTATCGATATAAACGCGCAACACGGAATGGCGACCTTGAGCCGAATACTCAATACCCCAGCATTCATAGCCAAGGGCCACGACCACCGGGGCCAACAAGGCCTGCAACTGTTCTAGCTTGCTCGACACCTGAACCCCCTCGTGCATCTCTGTGCATGCAATAGAAATAAACAAAAAATGGGCGAATCGCCCATCCCTGAAACGCCGTCGAACAGCGGCGTCATAAAGTACCCAGCCAACAAAAAGCCCCTGAAAAGGGGCTCCGCTAAAACTGGTTGCGGGGGCCGGATTTGAACCGACGACCTTCGGGTTATGAGCCCGACGAGCTACCAGACTGCTCCACCCCGCGACAAAGCTGGGGCGGAAGTATACGACCGATCCCTTGCAGGGTCAATGTAACCTTCCACCTACAAGAAAGCCCGCAACAGCGGGCTCTCCTGATAATTGGTACCGAGAAGGGGACTCGAACCCCTACACCCTATGGGCACAACCACCTCAAGGTTGCGTGTCTACCAATTCCACCACCTCGGCAATACAACGTTTACAGCGTGAAACCCATTTTACTTCTGCTCTGGAGCCTTGGGTACATCAATCGGTGAGGCCGACTTAGGTTCCTGGAGCACCGGTACATCATCAGATGCCGGTTTCTGCTTTGGCACTTCCAACACCGCTGGGTTTGGCAAACCTACTTGAGTCAGCTCATGAGCTTTCTCTTTAGCAAAGTAACCTAACCCCAAGCTGGTTATGAAGAAACCTGCGGCAAGTATAGCAGTAAACTTACTAAGAAAGGTAGAGGAACCTTGGCTTCCGAACACAGTATTTGAAGCACCTGCCCCGAAAGACGCACCAGCGTCCGCACCTTTACCCTGTTGCAGCAATACCAGAGCGACAACGCCCAGCGCACCCAACAGATGAAGAACGACTACGACTGTTTCCAGCATTTTTTCAGTTTCCCGCGGCGCGACAGATCGCACCGAACTCATCTGCATTCAGGGAAGCCCCACCAATGAGCCCCCCATCGATATCCGGCATGCCGAACAGTTCGACCGCATTGGCCGCCTTCACGCTGCCGCCGTATAGAAGCCGCACACCTTGTGCGACCTCAGAATTCTCTGCCGCCAACTGCGCGCGGATGGCGGCGTGCACATCCTGCGCTTGTTGCGGCGAAGCTGTCAGCCCGGTGCCAATGGCCCAGACTGGTTCGTAAGCGATGACAGCCTTGGCAAAAGCGCCGACACCCAGCTTCTCGATGATGCTGCCCAGCTGACGCGACACCACTTCCAGCGTCTTGCCGGCTTCGCGCTGCTCCAGGGTCTCCCCTACGCAGAGCACCGGAATCAAACCACAGGCTTGCGCTGCCGCAAACTTGCGATTGAGGGTGCGATCCGTCTCGCCCATGATCAGGCGACGCTCGGAATGCCCGACCAACACCAGGGAACAGCCTGCATCGAGCAGCTGGCTCGGTGCAATTTCACCGGTCAGGGCACCCTGCATGGATTCCACGGCCGAGTTCTGCGCACCGACCGAAATCGATTTGCCTTTCAAGCCCTCAACCACTTGGCTGATATGCAGGCACGGCGGGAATACCGCCACGTCCACACCGCTCGGCAAGGCCAGGCCACGCAGACCCTTGATCAGCTCGACGACGCTGGCGCGGGTACCGTGCATCTTCCAGTTACCAGCTACCATTGGGCGACGCATGCTGTACCTCGCAGGTCAAAGTGGGCGCAGATGTTACCCAACCACATCCTCACTGGCAAGCCGAAATCAGGCGCAAACTTCAGTCACCAGTTTTGCCAGCGCATCGGCATGGCCACGAACCGTGACTTCGTCTTCGCCTTCAACCATGACCCGCACCAGTGGCTCGGTGCCGGACTTGCGCAACAGCACGCGGCCGCGACCGTTCATGGCCTCGGTGACACGCTCGCACGCCTGCACCACCTTCGGGTGCTTGACCGGATCGACGCCACCGGCGAAACGCACATTGACCAATACCTGCGGGCACTTGCGCAACGCCTGCCGCGCCTGCGCCAGGCTTTCGCCACGGCGACGCAGTGCCATCAAGGTCTGCAATGCCGCAATGATCGCATCGCCGGTGGAGTTGTGATTCAGGCAAAGGATATGCCCGGAGTTTTCCCCCCCCACCAGCCAGTTGCGCTCCAGCAGCTCGGCAATCACATAACGGTCGCCGACATTGGCACGCACGAAAGGAATGTCCAGCTCCTTGAAGGCCAGCTCAAGGCCCAGGTTACTCATCAAGGTACCGACCACGCCACCGTTCAACTTGCCGCGCTCGGCCATATCCCGGGCAATGATGAACACCAGTTCGTCGCCATCGACCACCGCGCCCGTGTGATCGACCATCAGCACCCGGTCGCCGTCGCCGTCGAACGCAATCCCCAGGTCCGCCTGCTCAGCCAGCACCGCCGCCTGCAGCGGCTTCATGTGCGTCGAACCGCAGTTGTCGTTGATGTTCAGGCCGTTGGGCGCCGCCGACAGCGCCGTCACCTGCGCACCCAGCTCGCGGAACACACTCGGCGCGACCTTGTAGGTGGCGCCATGGGCGCAGTCAATCACCAGCTTCAGGCCCGCCAGACTGGTCCCGGTCGGCACACTGCTTTTGCAGAATTCGATGTAGCGACCGGCAGCGTCATTGATACGCGAGACCTTGCCGAGCTTTTCCGACTCGACCACCGTCATCGGCGCATCGAGCAGCTCCTCGATCATCAGCTCGACCTCATCCGGCAGCTTGGTACCTTCGCCGGAGAAAAACTTGATGCCGTTGTCATCATGGGGATTGTGCGAAGCACTGATCACGATCCCGGCCTCGGCATGGAAGGTCCGGGTCAGGTAGGCGATAGCCGGCGTCGGCATCGGCCCCAGCAGCAGCACATCGGCGCCGGCCGCGGAAAGGCCGGCTTCCAGGGCGGATTCGAACATGTAGCCGGAGATCCGCGTGTCCTTGCCCACCAGCACCCGGCACGCGCCGAGCTTGCGGAACGCCATGCCGGCAGCCCAGCCGAGCTTGAGCATGAACTCAGGGGTGATCGGGAATTGTCCTACGCGCCCGCGAATACCGTCGGTGCCGAAGTATTTTTTCTTCATCAGTGCTCCATCGTTCTTATTGCGCAGCGTCAACAGCAGCAATCATGCGTACCACGTCGACCGTTTCGGCGACATCATGCACGCGCAGAATCCGCGCCCCTTTGCTCATCGCCAGCGCAGCCAGGGCGAGGCCACCATAAAGGCGCTCACCCACCGGGCGACCCAGGGCCTGCCCTATCATGCTCTTGCGCGAGACGCCGACCAACAACGGTCGACCCAGGGCGTGCAACGCTTCCATATGTTTGAACAGGCTCAGATTGTGCGCCAGGGTCTTGGCAAAGCCAAACCCAGGATCGAGCACGATGCGCTCGGGCGCAATGCCTGCCGCCGCACACAGCGCCATGCGCTCGACGAGAAAAGCCAGCACCTCGCCGGTCACGTCATCGTAGTGCGGATTGTCCTGCATATTCCCCGGCTCGCCGAGCATATGCATCAGGCACACCGGCAACCCCGTCGCCGCAGCGGCTTCGAGGGCGCCGTCGCGCCGCAGCGAACGCACATCATTGATCAGGCCCGCGCCCAGTCGCGCAGTTTCGCGCATGACCGCCGGCGTGGACGTATCAACCGAGATGATCACATCCAATTCCCGATGAATACGCTCGACCACCGGCGCGACACGCTCCAGCTCCTCAAGCGCAGAGACCACGGGAGCCCCAGGACGGGTAGATTCGCCGCCGACATCGATCAGCGTCGCGCCGGCTTCGACCATGGCCCGGGCATGGCTCAGCGCCGCCTCCAGGTGATTGAAGCGACCGCCATCGGAAAACGAGTCGGGGGTGACGTTGAGAATGCCCATGACATGCGTCTGGGCCAAATCAAGAACCCGGTTGCCGCAAGGCAACCGGGTCGAGGACTGAACAGAAGTCATTTCAAACCTTAATGATCAGCCGCGGGGCCGCCGATCGGCGTTTCAGGTCGTTCGTTCTGGATCACCGGCGGAGTGCCCGAGGTTCCCGAACCACCTTCCCAATCGCGCGGCTCACGCGGCGGGCGACCGGCCATGATGTCGTCGATCTGCTCGGCATCGATGGTTTCATACTTCATCAGCGCGTCCGCCATGGCGTCGAGCTTGTCGCGGTTCTCCGTCAGGATCTGCTTGGCCGTGCCGTAGCACTGGTCAATGATGCTGCGCACTTCCGAGTCGATCAGCTTGGCGGTTTCGCCGGAGAAGCTGGCGTTCTGCCCGCCACCGCCACGACCCAGGAATACTTCCTGGTCTTCCTCGGCGTACATCAGCGGCCCCAATTTCTCGGACAAGCCCCACTTGGTGACCATATTCCGGGCAATCTGGCTGGCACGCATGATGTCGTTGGAAGCGCCGGTGGTGACACCGTCGAAGCCCAGGGTCATCTCTTCGGCGATACGGCCGCCGTACAGCGAGCAGATCTGACTGATCAGCGCGCGCTTGGACAGGCTGTAGCGATCTTCTTCCGGCAGGAACATGGTCACACCCAGCGCACGACCGCGCGGGATGATCGAAACCTTGTAGACCGGATCGTGCTCGGGCACCACACGACCGACAATGGCGTGACCGGCCTCGTGATACGCGGTGTTCTGTTTTTCCTTCTCGGACATGACCATGGATTTGCGCTCGGCGCCCATCATGATCTTGTCTTTCGCCAGCTCGAACTCTTTCATCTCAACGATGCGCTTGCCGGCGCGCGCGGCGAACAAGGACGCCTCGTTCACCAGGTTGGCCAGGTCGGCACCGGAGAAGCCCGGCGTACCACGCGCAATCACCGCCGGCGCGACGTCGTCGCCCATCGGCACCTTGCGCATATGGACCTTGAGGATCTGTTCGCGACCACGGATGTCCGGCAGGCCGACCACCACCTGGCGGTCGAAACGACCGGGACGCAGCAGCGCCGGGTCGAGCACGTCAGGACGGTTGGTGGCGGCAATCACGATGATGCCGTCGTTCATTTCGAAACCGTCCATCTCCACCAGCAACTGGTTGAGAGTCTGTTCGCGCTCGTCATGACCACCGCCCATGCCGGCACCACGATGCCGACCGACCGCATCGATTTCGTCGATGAAGATGATGCACGGCGCGTGTTTCTTCGCCTGCTCGAACATGTCACGGACACGACTGGCACCGACACCGACGAACATTTCGACGAAATCGGAACCGGAAATAGTGAAGAACGGCACCTTGGCTTCGCCGGCAATCGCCTTGGCCAGCAAGGTCTTACCGGTACCCGGAGGACCGACCATCAACACGCCACGGGGAATCCGACCGCCCAGGCGCTGGAACTTGCCCGGATCGCGGAGGAACTCGACCAGTTCGCCGACTTCTTCCTTGGCCTCGTCGCAACCGGCCACGTCAGCCAGGGTGGTTTTCACCTGGTCTTCCGAAAGCAGGCGCGCCTTGCTCTTGCCGAAGCTCATCGGTCCGCCCTTGCCGCCCGCGCCGCCCTGCATCTGGCGCATGAAGAACATGAACACCGCGATGATCACCAGGATCGGGAAGCTGGCCACCAGCAACTGGGTCCAGATGCTCTGCTGCTCAGGCTGTTTGCCTTCGACCACGACGTGGTTGTCCACCAGGTCGCCGATCAGGCCGTTGTCCTGGATCGCCGGACGGATGGTCTTGAAGCTGTCACCATCGTTGCGCTTGCCGGTAATCACGTAGCCGTCCACGGCCACGCGCTCGACCTTGCCATCCTTGACCTGCTGGATGAAGTCGGAATAGTTGAGGGTCTGTGGCTCGTTAGGGCTGGAGAAGTTGTTCATCACCGTCACCAGGACAGCCGCGATGATCAACCACAGGATCAGATTCTTTGCCATATCGTTCAATTAACTACCCTCATGAAGCGGGATCCGCTACTGGCGCGCGCTTCGCATGATATTCACCGGCATAACTTACTACATTACCTACAGATCCTGCAGGCGCCGTCTGTAACCCTTTGTGAAACAATCACTACACAATATGCGCTTATTCTCACGGGGCGAAATACGAAAAACCTATCGCCCCGGCCAAGAACCTCGAGTTACTCAGTCCGTCCACGAAAGCCACGACCCAGCAGATACTGCTCGCGGGACCGATCACGGGAAGACGTCGGCTTGCGCGTCTGCACCTTGTCGAACAGCTTGCGGAAGTTCTTGTGGTACTCGTCGAAACCTTCGCCCTGGAAAACCTTGATCAAAAAATCACCACCGGGGCGTAGGACGCGTCCGGCGAGATCGAGTGCCAGTTCACAAAGGAACATCGAACGCGGCATATCCACTTCGGGTGTACCACTCATATTGGGGGCCATATCGGAAATCACAAGGTCAACCTCGGAATTTCCCACCGCCGCGAGGATCTCAGCCAGGACCGCGTCCTCGGTAAAGTCGCCCTTGATGAAGGTCACATCGGGGATGCTGTCCATGTCCAGAATGTCGGAAGCGATCAGGCGCCCCTTGCCACCAATCAGACGACTGGTCACCTGGGACCAGCCACCCGGCGCCGCGCCGAGGTCGATCACGGTCATGCCTGGACGGATAATCCGGTCCTTCTCCTGGATCTCCAGCAATTTGTAGCTGGCCCGGGAGCGGTATCCGTCTTTTTGCGCCATTTTGACGAACGGATCGTTGAAATGTTCTTTCAGCCAGTTAAGGCTAGTCTTGGAACGGGCCACGGGCCACCTCAAAAAAATAGTCGAATCGCGATTAACTGGGCGGTCCCGGACGCGCTCGGGTAAACTGGCCGCCGCTTTTTACAAGATCAGACGCAGGGGTCAGATTATGCCGCTCACTCAAGAGCAGAAGAAACAGTACAAATCCATTGGCCACCATCTGAAACCAGTATTGACTGTGGCTGACAACGGTTTGACCGAAGGTGTGTTAGCCGAGCTTGAACGCGCATTGGGCGATCATGAGCTGATCAAGATCAAGCTCAATATCCTCGACCGCGAATCGCGCCTGGAGGCCATTGCGCAGCTGTGCAAGGCCGGCAAGGCGGATCTGGTGCAAGTCATCGGCAAGATGGCGCTGCTTTATCGCAAGAACTTCAGCGTCAACAAGCAGTTGTCCAACGTCCATCGCTTCAAGTGACGTAGGAACGGGTCAAGGGTACGCGGTGCGTACCCTGCCACTCTCGCCGGGCACCGGCTGCAGCACCAGCACCAGGCCGCAAAGGCCAAGCACCAGGTAACTGAACAACTGCCAACGCAACGCATCCGGCAGCCAGGTCCGCACCGCGAAATACATCCCGCACGCATACAGCGACGTCAGCAGCAATTGCCCCCGCGTATCGCGCCACAGGCTTGCCCGGCCTTCGGCCTGGAGCAACACCAGGGTCTGCACGATCACACACACCGTTGCAAACCCTATCAATAAAGAGCCCAGCAGGCTATCGATCTCGTCGACCAACAGCGGTGCCAGGCCTATTTGCGTCAACACCGGCAACAAGCCGATGTGCAGCAGCCACAGGCCACCGACCCAGAGCATCTGGGTCAGCTGCCAGAGCATGGCGCCCGCACGCAGCGGGCGCCTTCGTTCAGAGGTGACGGACTTCAACAATCTCGTACTCGATAACGCCACCTGGCGTTTTGACTGCCACCACATCCCCCTCTTCCTTGGCGATCAAGGCGCGGGCCAGCGGCGAGCCGACGGAGATCTTACCGAGTTTGAAGTCGGCCTCGTCCTCACCCACGATGTGGTAAACCACGCTTTCGTCGGTCTCGACGTTGGCGATTTCCACGGTGGTGCCAAAAATCACCTTGCCGGTGTGCGGGATGGTCGTGACGTCGATGATCACCGCGTTCTGCATACGGCCTTCGATATCACGGATCCGCGCCTCGACCATACCCTGCTGCTCGCGGGCAGCATGGTATTCGGCGTTTTCCTTCAAGTCGCCCAACTCACGGGCCGTACCGATGTCCTGGCTCAGCTTCGGACGGACGACCTTGGTCAGGTGAGCGTGCTCCTCTTCCAGGGCCTTGGCGCCCTGGACGGTCATGGGGTATTTGATCATGCCTTCAATCCTGCGTGTAGATCCTGCAAGCGACGCACGGTCTTCTCTGGACCGAACTTGAGCGCTTCGCAGATGGCTTCGCCAGCAGCAATGGTAGTCGTGCAGTAGATCTTGTGCTGCAGCGCGTTACGACGAATGGAGTACGAGTCGGCGATCGACTGGCGGCCTTCGGTCGTATTGATGATCAGGGTGACTTCGTCATTCTTGATCATGTCGACGACGTGCGGACGACCCTCCGTCACTTTGTTGACCCGGCGCACCTTCAGCCCGGCCGCTTCGATCAGCTTGGCCGTGCCGGCAGTTGCCACCACTTCGAAGCCCAAGTTGATCAGATCACGGGCCACGCCCGCAACCAGTGGCTTGTCATCATCACGGACGCTGATGAAGGCAGTACCGCCGGTCGGCAGCACTTCGCTGGCCCCCATCTGAGCCTTGGCGAAGGCTTCGCCGAAGGTGTCGCCGACGCCCATCACCTCACCGGTGGACTTCATCTCCGGGCCCAGGATCGGGTCCACGCCAGGGAATTTGGCGAAGGGGAACACCGCCTCTTTCACGCTGTAGAAGTTCGGAATGATTTCCTTGGTGAAGTTCAGCTCTTTCAGGGTCTTACCAGCCATCACCCGGGCTGCGATCATCGCCAGGGAGACACCGATGCACTTGGAGACAAACGGCACGGTACGCGAAGCGCGCGGATTGACTTCGATGACGTAGATATCTTCGCCCTGCAAGGCCAACTGCACGTTCATCAGGCCGACAACGCCCAGTTCCAGGGCCATTTTCTTGACCTGTTCGCGCATCTCGTCCTGGATGTGCGCCGGCAACGAGTATGGCGGCAGCGAGCACGCGGAGTCACCGGAGTGAACGCCGGCCTGCTCGATGTGCTGCATGATCGCGCCGATCACCACGTCGGTGCCGTCGCAGACCGCATCCACGTCCATTTCGATGGCGCAGTTGAGGAAGTGGTCCAGCAGCACCGGGCTGTCGTTGGAGACTTTCACCGCGTCGCGCAGGTAACGCTTGAGTTCTTCTTCTTCGTAGACGATTTCCATCGCCCGGCCGCCCAGTACGTAGGACGGACGCACCACCAGCGGGTAACCGATCTTGCTGGCGGCACGAATCGCTTCGTCTTCGCTGCGCACGGTAGCGTTTGGCGGCTGACGCAGGTTCAGGCGCTCGACCATCTGCTGGAAGCGCTCACGGTCTTCGGCGCGGTCGATGGCGTCAGGGCTGGTACCGATGATCGGCACACCGGCCGCTTCCAGGGCACGGGCGAGTTTCAACGGGGTCTGGCCGCCGTACTGGACGATCACGCCCTTGGGCTTCTCGACGCGGACGATTTCCAGCACGTCTTCCAGGGTCACCGGTTCGAAGTACAGGCGATCGGAGGTGTCGTAGTCGGTGGACACGGTTTCCGGGTTGCAGTTGACCATGATGGTCTCGTACCCGTCTTCGCGCAGCGCCAGGGCCGCGTGCACACAGCAGTAGTCGAACTCGATGCCCTGGCCGATACGGTTCGGACCGCCGCCGAGGATCATGATCTTGTCGCGACCCGATGGCGCGGCCTCGCACTCTTCTTCATACGTCGAGTACAGGTAGGCGGTGTCGGTGGCGAACTCGGCCGCGCAGGTGTCGACGCGCTTGTAGACCGGGAACACTTCCAGCTTGTGCCGGTGAGTCCGCAGGTTTTTCTCGGTCACGCCCAGCAGCTTGGCCAGACGCATGTCGGAGAAGCCCTTGCGCTTGAGGCGGAACATCAGGTCGCGATCAATAGCCGACAGACCCAGGGTCTTGACCTTCTCTTCTTCCTTGATCAGATCTTCGATCTGCACCAGGAACCATGGATCGATCATGTTCATGCCGAAGATTTCTTCGACCGTCATGCCGGCGCGGAAGGCGTCCGCCACGTACCAGATGCGCTCGGCGCCCGGCACGGTCAGTTCGCGCTTGAGCACGTTCATGCTTTCCGGGTTGCTCAGGTCGAGCTTCTCGTCCAGGCCGCAAACGCCCACTTCCAGGCCGCGCAGGGCTTTCTGCAGGGATTCCTGGAAGGTCCGGCCGATGGCCATGACTTCACCGACCGACTTCATCTGGGTGGTCAGGCGGGCGTCGGCTTTCGGGAATTTCTCGAAAGCGAAGCGCGGCAGCTTGGTCACGACGTAGTCGATGGACGGTTCGAAGGACGCCGGGGTCTTGCCGCCGGTGATGTCGTTCGACAGCTCGTCCAGGGTGTAACCCACAGCCAGCTTGGCGGCGACCTTGGCGATCGGGAAGCCGGTGGCTTTCGAGGCCAGGGCCGAGGAGCGCGATACCCGTGGGTTCATCTCGATCACGACCATCCGGCCGGTGTTCGGGCAGATGCCGAACTGAACGTTGGAACCACCGGTTTCCACGCCGATCTCGCGCAATACCGCCAGGGAGGCGTTACGCAGGATCTGGTATTCCTTGTCGGTCAGGGTCTGTGCTGGCGCCACGGTGATCGAGTCACCGGTGTGCACGCCCATCGGGTCGAAGTTCTCGATGGAGCAGACGATGATGCAGTTGTCCTTTTTGTCGCGGACAACTTCCATTTCATATTCTTTCCAGCCGATCAGCGATTCGTCGATCAGCAGTTCCTTGGTCGGCGACAGGTCCAGGCCACGGGCGCAGATCTCTTCGAATTCTTCACGGTTGTAGGCAATACCGCCACCGGTGCCACCCATGGTGAAGGACGGACGGATGATGCACGGGAAGCCAAGCTTCTCGAGGACCGCGTTGGCCTCGTCCATGCTGTGGGCGATACCGGAACGCGGGCAGTCCAGGCCGATGGATTTCATCGCCTTGTCAAAGCGCGAGCGGTCTTCAGCCTTGTCGATGGTGTCGGCGTTGGCGCCGATCATTTCCACGCCGAACTTCTCGAGGATGCCTTCGCGCTCCAGGTCCAGGGCGCAGTTCAGGGCGGTCTGGCCACCCATGGTCGGCAGCAGGGCGTCCGGACGCTCTTTCTCGATGATCTTGGCCACGGTCTGCCATTTGATCGGTTCGATGTAGGTGGCGTCGGCCATGGCCGGGTCGGTCATGATGGTGGCCGGGTTGGAGTTCACCAGGATGACGCGGTAACCCTCTTCGCGCAGGGCCTTGCAGGCCTGAGCGCCGGAGTAGTCGAATTCGCAGGCCTGGCCGATCACGATCGGGCCGGCACCGAGAATCAGGATGCTTTTTATGTCTGTACGTTTTGGCATGGGTTTGTCACTCAAATCCGCAGGTCAGTCGGCAAGCCGTTGAACAATCCTCGAAGAGACCGAGGGGGCCGCCGCGCTGCGGGGCCGCCCTGGGCATTCAGGCGATCAACGGCGCTTGGCCATCTCATTGATGAAGCGATCGAACAGCGGCGCAACGTCGTTCGGGCCAGGGCTGGCTTCAGGGTGACCCTGGAAGCTGAACGCGCTCTTGTCGGTGCGCTCGATGCCTTGCAGAGAACCGTCGAACAGCGACTTGTGGATCGCCCGGACGTTGCCCGGCAGGGTCGCCTCATCCACCGCAAAACCGTGGTTCTGGCTGGTGATCATGACAACGCCGCTGTCCAGGTCCTGGACCGGGTGGTTGGCACCGTGATGGCCGTGACCCATTTTCAGGGTCTTGGCGCCGGAGGCCAGGGCCAGCAGTTGGTGACCCAGGCAGATACCGAAGACCGGGATCTCGGTTTCCAGCACGTCCTTGATCGCCTGGATAGCGTAGTCGCATGGCTCAGGATCGCCCGGGCCGTTGGACAGGAACACGCCGTCCGGTTGCAGGGCCAGGACGTCGCTGGCTGGCGTCTGCGCCGGCACCACCGTCACACGGCAGCCGCGCTCGACCAGCATGCGCAGGATGTTGTGCTTGATCCCGTAGTCGTAGGCCACGACGTGGTAAGGCAGCTCGGACGCTTCGATGGTCGCGTGACTGTCGGTCTTCAAGTCCCAGACCGTCGAGCGCCACTCGTACTGCTTGGTGGTGCTGACGACTTTCGCCAGGTCCATGCCCTTCAGGCCCGGGAAGCCCTGTGCTGCGGCAATTGCCGCGGCTTCGGAAATGTTGTCGCCGGCCATGATGCAGCCGTTCTGCGAACCTTTTTCCCGCAGGATGCGGGTCAGGCGCCGCGTGTCGATACCGGCGATGGCCACCACGTTGTTGGCCTTCAGGTAATCGGACAGGGACATCGTGTTGCGCCAGTTGCTCGCTACCAGTGGCAGGTCGCGAATGACCAGGCCGGCGGACCAGACACGATCGGACTCGGCGTCTTCCGGCGTGGTGCCGGTGTTGCCGATGTGCGGGTAGGTCAGGGTAACGATTTGCTGGGCGTAGGAAGGATCGGTAAGGATTTCCTGATAGCCGGTCATGGCAGTGTTAAACACCACCTCACCAACGGTCTGACCGTCGGCTCCAATGGCTTCGCCACGAAAAATGCTGCCATCAGCAAGGGCGAGTATGGCTGGCTTAGTCAAGAAGACCTCCCGTAAATAAAGCCTGAAAGGGCGATCGCAGGTTGTAAAAAAGCGGAATGACGTATGGACACGTCACCCCGCTCGTTCACTGAATTATTCTGCGCGCTTTTAGTGGACACACTAAAGCTGTAGCTTACAGAAAAAGGCTTTTTTAATCCACCGCTAATGAGCCGAAAAGGCCAGGGAATGCGACAGGGCGTCGCCAAACGGTGTGAAACAGAGACTGAAGGAGCCACAACCCTGTGGGAGCTGGCTTGCCGGCGATGAGGCCCTGGAGCCTTGCAGCGCCTTGATGGACGCCATCGCCAGCAAGCCGGCCCCACAGCTAAGTACCGTGTCGTACCGGTCAGTGCAGTTCGAGCACGTCCTGCATATCGTACAGGCCTGGCGCCCTGCCATCCAGCCACAACGCCGCACGCACCGC
Source organism: Pseudomonas sp. GW821-FHT03C07 (assembly GCF_059420925.1). Taxonomy (NCBI): domain Bacteria; kingdom Pseudomonadati; phylum Pseudomonadota; class Gammaproteobacteria; order Pseudomonadales; family Pseudomonadaceae; genus Pseudomonas; species Pseudomonas sp. GW821-FHT03C07. Next base: position 324,950 of record NZ_JBWKUQ010000006.1, on the reverse strand, counting down.
ACCTTTGGCGAAGGTCATGCGGCTCGAAGCCTTGTGGGTGATCTCCAGGCGCTCGCCTTCGGCGGCGAACAGCACGGTGTGATCACCGACCACATCGCCGCCACGCACCGTGGCAAAACCAATGGTTTCGCGCTCGCGCGCACCGGTATGCCCTTCACGACCGTACACCGCGACCTTCTGCAAATCGCGATCCAGCGCCTTGGCGATCACCTCGCCCATACGCAATGCGGTACCCGAAGGTGCGTCGATCTTGTGCCGGTGGTGCGCTTCGATGATCTCGATATCCGCATCCTCGCCCAGCACCCGCGCCGCCATATCCAGCAGCTTCAACGACAGGTTGACGCCAACGCTGAAATTGGCCGCGAAGACAATCGCAATATCCTTGCCCGCCTCAGCCAGCAAAGCCTTCTGCGCCACGTCCAAACCGGTGGTGCCGATCACCATGGCCTTACCCGTCTTACGGCAGAACGCCAGGTTCTTCAGCATCACCTCCGGCAGCGTGAAGTCGATCAGCACGTCGAACTCATCCGCCACCGCGTCCAACCCCTCGGACAACGGCACGCCGATGCGCCCCAACGAGGCCAGCTCGCCAGCATCCGCACCAACCAGCGAGCTGCCGGGGCGGACGATCGCCGCCGTCAGGCCGGTGAGCGGCGCGCGCTGCTGCACCGCCTCGATCAGGATCTTGCCCATGCGCCCGGCGGCGCCCATCACAGCTATACGTCGCATACCTCGCTCCTTACAGGTCGCCGAAGAAACGCCTCATCCCCTCGAACCAACCGCTGGCCTTGGGCGAATGAGAGCTGTCGCCAGCCAGAGAGGAGCGGAACTCTTCCAGCAGCTCACGCTGGCGACGACTCAGATTCACTGGGGTCTCGACGGCCACACGACACATCAGGTCACCCGCACCGCCACCGCGCACCGGCGCAACGCCCTTGCCGCGCAGACGGAACTGCTTGCCGGTCTGGGTGCCTTCCGGAATCTTCAATTTGACGCGACCGTCCAGAGTCGGCACTTCCAGCTCGCCGCCCAGGGCTGCGTCGACAAAGCTGATCGGCACTTCGCAGAACAGGTGCTTGCCGTCGCGCTGGAAAATATCGTGCTCGCGGACATTGATCACCACATACAGGTCGCCCGTCGGACCGCCCTGCGTGCCCGCTTCGCCTTCGCCGGACAGACGAATACGATCGCCGGTATCGACGCCCGACGGCACTTTCACCGACAGGGTCTTGTACTCTTCCACGCGGCCCTGACCATGGCAGGCGTCGCACGGATCGGAAATGATCTTGCCCTGGCCATGGCAACGCGGGCAGGTCTGCTGCACCGAGAAGAAGCCTTGCTGCATGCGCACCTGACCAATACCACCACAGGTCGGGCAGTTGATCGGCGCAGAACCTTTCTTGGCCCCCGAGCCGTCGCACGGCTTGCAATTGACCAGCGTCGGCACGCGGATATTGACGGTCGTGCCACGCACCGCCTCTTCCAGGTTCAGTTCCAGGGTGTAACGCAGGTCGCTGCCACGCTGCGCGCCGCCACGGGAACCACCGCGACCGCCACCGAAGAAATCGCTGAACACATCACCGAAGATATCGGAGAAGTTCTGCCCGCCGAAGCCCGCACCGCCACCCCCCATGCTCGGGTCGACGCCCGCATGGCCGTACTGGTCGTAGGCCGCACGCTTGCCGGAATCGGACAGCACTTCGTAGGCCTCGTTGGCCTCCTTGAACAACTCTTCCGACGCCTTGTCATCCGGATTGCGGTCCGGGTGATGTTTCATCGCGAGACGACGGTAAGCCTTTTTCAGGTCCGCCTCGCTGGAGCCGCGCTCGACCCCCAATATCTCGTAATAGTCACGCTTTGCCATGATTCTTTGCACTCTTGAGGATGTTCGGGACAACCGACTGGAACAATCCCGCCCCTACCACCAGCACCCGAACGCTGTCGCATGCTGTAAAAATTCGTCTATTCCAGACACGCCAACGCGGGAGCAAGCTCCCGCGCGGCGACATCCTACCAGTCACCGCTCAAGCGCAGTCAACCGGCCAACCTACAAGTGGATTACTTGTGGTCTTTGACTTCTTCGAACTCAGCGTCGACCACGTCATCCTTGTGGGCTTCTTCCTTGGCCGGCTGTGCACCCGCTTCAGGCTTGGCGCCCTGCTCGGCGTACATCTTCTGGGCCACAGGCGCGGAGACCTTGGACAGCTCCTCGACCTTGGCTTCGATAGCGGCCTTGTCGTCGCCTTTGACAGCGGCTTCCAGGGCAACCACGGCCGCTTCGATCGCGGTTTTCTCTTCAGCGGTGACCTTGTCACCGGCGTCAGCGATCATCTTGCGCGTCGAGTGCACCAGGGCATCACCCTGGTTGCGGGCGCTGGCCAGCTCTTCGAACTTGCGGTCTTCTTCAGCATTGAGTTCGGCATCGCGAACCATCTGCTGGATTTCTTCATCCGACAGACCAGAGTTGGCCTTGATGGTGATCTTCTGCTCTTTGCCGGTGGCCTTGTCTTTCGCGCCGACGTGCAGGATGCCGTTGGCGTCGATGTCGAAGGTCACTTCGATCTGTGGCACGCCACGTGGCGCGGGTGGAATCTCGGCCAGGTCGAACTTGCCCAGGGACTTGTTCTGTGCGGCTTGCTTGCGCTCACCCTGCAGGACGTGAATAGTCACGGCACCCTGGTTGTCATCGGCAGTCGAGAACACTTGCGATTTCTTGGTAGGAATCGTGGTGTTTTTCTCGATCAGCGCGGTCATCACGCCACCCATGGTTTCGATACCCAGGGTCAGCGGGCTGACGTCGAGCAGCAGGACGTCCTTGACGTCACCGGCCAGAACGGCGCCCTGGATAGCAGCACCCATGGCAACGGCTTCGTCCGGGTTGACGTCTTTACGCGCTTCTTTACCGAAGAAGTCGGTCACCAGCTTCTGCACCAGCGGCATGCGGGTCTGACCGCCGACCAGGATCACGTCGTTGATCGAACCGACGTCGATACCGGCGTCTTTCAGCGCAATGCGGCAAGGTTCGATAGTGCGTTGAACCAGGTCTTCCACCAGCGCTTCCAGCTTGGCGCGGGAAATTTTCACGTTCAGGTGCTTCGGACCAGTGGCATCTGCAGTGATGTACGGCAGGTTGACGTCGGTCGACTGAGCCGAAGACAGCTCGATCTTGGCTTTTTCAGCGGCTTCTTTCAGGCGCTGCATGGCCAGCGGGTCACCCTTGAGGTTCATGCCGCTTTCTTTCTTGAATTCGTCGACGAGGTAGTCGATCAGACGAATGTCGAAGTCTTCACCGCCGAGGAAGGTGTCACCGTTGGTGGCCAACACTTCGAACTGGTGCTCGCCATCGACTTCGGCGATCTCGATCACGGACACGTCGAAGGTACCGCCACCCAGGTCATAAACGATGACGGTGTGGTCGCCCTTGGCCTTGTCCATACCGTAGGCCAGAGCGGCCGCGGTCGGTTCGTTGATGATCCGCTTGACGTCCAGACCGGCGATACGGCCGGCGTCCTTGGTGGCCTGACGCTGGCTGTCGTTGAAGTAGGCCGGAACGGTGATGACCGCTTCAGTCACTGCCTCGCCGAGGTAGTCTTCGGCGGTTTTCTTCATTTTCTTGAGGATTTCAGCCGAGATCTGTGGCGGTGCCATTTTCTGGCCGTTCACTTCAACCCAAGCGTCGCCGTTGTCAGCCTTGGCGATTTTGTAAGGGACCATCTTGATGTCTTTCTGCACGACTTCTTCGTCGAACTTGCGACCGATCAGACGCTTCACCGCGTACAGGGTGTTATGCGGATTGGTCACGGCCTGGCGCTTGGCCGACTGGCCAACCAGGATTTCGCCATCATTGGCGTAGGCAATAATCGACGGCGTGGTGCGCGCACCCTCGGCGTTTTCGATGACCTTGGCCTTGCCGTTTTCAAGAATGGAGACGCAGGAGTTGGTGGTCCCCAGGTCGATACCGATAATTTTGCCCATTTCACTCTCCCGAAACTTTGATTTTTTTGCCGCAGCGGTTATGGCCAACTGCGGTAGCATTTAAACGCTTGACTTGTAGATGGGGGCCTTGCGGCCGATTTCAAGCCTGCTCGTCGATCGTCGGCGAAACCGGAGCAACCGCTTTGCTGACCACCACCATCGCCGGGCGCAGCAGGCGACCGTGGAGCTGATAGCCCTTCTGGAATACTTTCAGCACACTGTTGGGCTCGACATCGGCGCTTTCCTGCATGGCCATGGCCTGGTGCAGGGAAGCATTGAAGGGCTCGCCATGCGGATCGATAGCTTCCAACTGGTAACGTTTGAGGGTGTCCTGGAACATCTTCAGGGTCAGCTCGATACCTTCGCGCATCGGCCGGATGTTCTCATCGTCCGGATTGGACAGGTCCAGGCCACGCTCCAGGCTGTCGATGATCGGCAGCAGGTCGCTGGCAAATTTCTCCAGGGCGAACTTGTGCGCTTTTTCAACATCCTGCTCGGCACGCCGGCGAATGTTCTGCAGGTCAGCCGCGACACGCAGCCCTTGATCCTGTGCCGTCGCCAACTGCTCTTCGAGCACCTGGACACGGGTGGCCAGGTCGTCGCCCTGTGCCTGCGTAGCCGAGCCGGCTTCCTGATTTTGCGAATCCAGAGTCTGTTCGTCAGCCATAAAAAAACCTCCTTTCAATATCGTCCGCGAGCTCGACCCGCGCTTCTGCCCCGATATATGGGGTCGCAATTTCCTGGTTCAAGGGCCGCAAGCACAGCAATCGCCTGTCAGTATGTCCACGCCAGATTACCGATCGCGCTAAAAAAGCCCGACATGCAAGCCAATCGAACTAAGGGCAAGCATTGTCAGCACAAATCAAAACACTGTATAAATAACCAGACCTAAAGCCTGGGAGCGGCCTTTATGCTGGTGCACCTGTCCGTACATAACTACGCAATCGTCGAACATCTCGATCTGGAACTGGATCGCGGGATGAGCGTAATCACTGGCGAAACCGGCGCCGGCAAGTCGATCATGCTCGACGCCCTCGGGCTGACCCTGGGCGATCGCGCCGACAGCGGCGTGGTCCGTCCCGGTGCGGACAAGGCCGATATCCTCGCCACCTTCGACCTCGAAGACATCCCCGAAGCCCGGGCCTGGCTGGCCGAACGCGACCTCGACAACGACGGTCCGTGCATCCTGCGCCGGGTCATTACCGCCGAAGGTCGCTCGCGCGGCTATATCAACGGCTCGCCCTGCCCCCAGGGCGACCTCAAGGCCCTCGGCGAACTGTTGATCGACATCCACAGCCAGCACGAACACCAGTCCCTGCTGAAAACCGATACCCACCGCCGCCTGCTCGACGAATACGCCGGCGCCACCGATCTCGCCCGCCAGGTCCAGCTCGCGGCCCAGCGCTGGCGCCAGACCCGCCAGGAACTGGAGCGTCTCTCCAACTCCGGCGACGAACAGCGCGCCCGCCACCAACTGCTCAGTTATCAGCTTGAAGAGCTGGAGAACCTTGGTCTGGGGGAAAACGAGCTGGGCGACCTGGAGCAGGAACACAAGAACCTGACCAATGCCGAAACCCTGCTCGGCATTTGCCGCCAGGTCGTGGAACAGTGCAGCGAAAGCGATTCAGGCAATGTGCTCAACGCCCTGACCGCGAGCCTCAATCGCCTGTCCAGCGTCAACAACGGCTCCGGCGCCCTGGGTGAAGCCACCAACCTGCTGGCCAGCGCACAGATCCAGGTCGAGGAAGCCGTCGGCGAACTGAACCGCTTCCTCGACCACTTCGATGCCGACCCGGCGCGCCTGCAACAGCTCGAGGAACGCCTGGACGCCATCTACACCCTGGCACGCAAGCACCGCATCCAGCCGACGGAAGTGGCGACCCTCCAGCAAAAGCTGCTGGATGAAATCGAAACCCTCAATGCCAACGACGAAGCCGTCGAGCGCCTCAGCGAAGAACTCGCGGCCTATGCCCGACATTATCAGGAACGGGCACGGGAACTTAGTGACCTGCGTCAGCAAGCGGCGACCGGTCTCGCCGGCGCCGTGGAGCAGGAAATCCAGCGCCTGGGCATGCCCGGTGGCCGTTTCAGCATCGAACTGCATGCCAACACCGGCAACGAGCCGCTGCCCTACGGCCTTGAGCAGGTCGAACTGCTGGTCAGCGCCAACCCCGGCCAACCACTCAAGGCGCTGGCCAAAGTCGCTTCCGGTGGCGAGCTGTCACGGATCAGCCTGGCAATCCAGGTCATCACCGCACAGACCTCACGCATCCCGACCCTGGTGTTCGACGAAGTGGACGTGGGCATCGGCGGCCCGACCGCCGAGATCGTCGGCCAGCTGCTACGCCGCCTCGGCGAACGCGGGCAGGTCCTGACGGTCACGCATCTGCCCCAGGTGGCGGCGCAAGGGCACCATCATCTATTCGTGCACAAGATGCGCGGCAGCGATGCCACCCGTACGGCGGTCTCGAAACTGAGCAAGACCGAACGAATCGAAGAAGTCGCGCGCATGCTGGGGGGCATCGACCTGACCAAGGAGTCCCTGGCTCACGCGAAAAAAATGGTGATCACCGCCAAAGCCTGAGCCCGGACATCGGCACCAGGAAAAATCTGGCAACAAAAAGCACGAAGGCGACCCCAGGGTCGCCTTCGCTCGCTTCGCGAACCGGTATTCGCGACAGACTTACTTTTTCTTTTTGCGTACGTACAACACGAGATTGTGGTCCACCAGATCGAAACCCTTCTCTTCGGCAATAGCCTTCTGAAGCTTCTCGATTTCCAGACTGGTGAATTCGATCACCTCGCTGGTATCCATGTCGACCATATGATCGTGATGCCCGCCGTCCGCCAGCTCGAATACCGCATGGCCGCCGTCGAAATTGTGGCGAACCACCAACCCGGCCGCTTCGAACTGGGTCAGTACACGGTAGACCGTTGCCAGGCCAACATCCTCGCCAGCTTCCATCAGCGCCTTGTAGACATCCTCGGCGCTCATGTGACGCTGCTCGGCGGAATCGAGCATTTGCAGAATTTTGACCCGTGGCAGAGTCACTTTTAAGCCGGCTTTACGTAGTTCGCTATTTTCAACCATGGTCAGCTTTCTCGCGATGCTGCTTCGCAGCTTCTCTTAATACGGGTATGATCGGGGTTTACGTTGTCCCAGCCAAGATAGTGGAAGTCGCCCACCGATGCAAAACACCAAGCTGTTGCTAACCAGTTTTACCTTAGTGGGACTGCTCGCACTCGCCGGTTGTTCATTCCCCGGGGTTTACAAAATCGACATCCAGCAGGGCAATGTCGTCACGCAGGACATGATAGACCAGTTGCGCCCGGGAATGACCCGCAAGCAAGTAAGGTTTATCATGGGCAACCCTCTGTTGACCGACACATTCCACGCCAATCGCTGGGATTACCTGTATAGCCTGCAGCCCGGTGGCGGTGAACGCCAACAGGAACGCATCAGCCTGCTGTTCAATGCCAATGATCAACTCGCCAGCCTGTCCGGCGACTTCAAGCCCGGCGTGAGCCGCGACGAAGCGATCCTCGGCAAGGACAGCGGCACCACGGTGAATGCTCCGGCGCAGAATGCCGAGAAGCCGAAACCCGAGAAGCCGGTCAAACCGGGCTCGCTGCTGGACCAGATCCAGAAAGATGTCGACGGTGTGAAAGCCGTACCGGTTCCGACGCCACAACCGCTGGACACCACACCGCAGTAAAACGGCGACAGAAAAAAGCCCGGCATGTCCGGGTTTTTTTATGGCTACAGGTTTTGCGCCTTGGCCTTGGCTGCTTTTTCCGCACGCAGGCGCCGGACCTCCTTCGGATCCGCCAGCAAGGGACGATAGATCTCGATACGATCGCCTTCCGCCACTGCGCGGGTATCGGCATCGGCAATCGCCCTGCCGAAGACCCCGAGCGGACAGCCCACGACATCCAGCCCGGGAAATTGTCCGGCGATCCCCGACAGCCCCACCGCCGCCCGCAACGTCGTTCCCGCCGGCACTGACAGCGCCCGCAGGCACTGACGCCCGACATCGGCGTAAACCACCTCTATCGCAACCAATGACTCAGACATGGAGCTGCTTGGCCCGCTGGCAGAACGCATCCACCAGGGTATTGGCCGCCTGATTGAACAACGGCCCCAGGGTCGCCCGCACGATAGGCCCGGCGTAATCGAAGGTCAGGTCCAGGCTGATCTTGCAGGCCTTCTCCCCGAGGGCCTTGAACACCCAGACACCGTGCAGTTGATTGAAAGGCCCTTCTTCCAGGTTCATTTCAATCGACTGCCCCGGCACCAGCGTATTGCGGGTAACAAAATGCTGGCTCAAGCCGCCCTTGGCCACTGCCAGCGTAGCGCGCATGTGCAGCTCCGAGCTTTCCAGCACCTGGGCCGTCGAACACCACGGCAGGAACTCCGGGTAGCGCGCCACGTCGTTCACCAGGTCATAAAGCGCCTGTGCCGGGTAAGGCAGCAAGGCCGAGCGTTGAATATGGGTCGTCATGTCAGCGTTGATTCCACAGCTGGGCGGCAAACAAAAGTGCGCGCATTGTCCGGGATTCATCCTACGCGCTCAAGCACGCAGCTTCACCGTAGCCGAGTGGCGCGCAACTCCCTATAATGCCGCCCCTATGGCTAAACAGAAGAAACACCCCACAGGGACCATCGCGCAAAATAAAAAGGCGCGCCACGATTACTTCGTCGAACAAAGGTTCGAGGCTGGTCTGGTCCTGGCCGGCTGGGAAGTAAAGAGTCTGCGTGCAGGCAAGGCACAACTGGTCGACAGTTATGTACTGCTCAAGAACGGTGAAGCCTGGCTGTTTGGCAGCCACTTCACGCCGTTGACGACGGCCAGCACCCACGTGATTGCCGACCCGACGCGCACGCGCAAGCTACTGCTCAACCAGCGCGAGCTGGAAAAGATCCACGCGGCCGTGCAGCAGAAGGGCCATGCCTGTGTCTGCCTGTCGCTGTATTGGAGCAAGCACCTGGTCAAGTGCGAGATCGCCCTGGGCAAGGGCAAGAAGGAATACGACAAGCGCGATACCGAGCGCGAGCGCGATGCCAACCGGGACTTGCAGCGCGCCGTGCGCAACAAGGGCAAGGAAGACTAAACCCGAGGCACGACCGTCTTGACCTCAACACGGTCAGTGTGGGAGCTGGCTTGCCAGCGATGGCGCCCCTGCAAACGCCGCAAGGCTTGAGGGCCTCATCGCCGGCAAGCCGGCTCCTACAGGTTTTGCGTGATATTCAGATCGCGACGACACCCATGCACTCGCCTACAACCCCTTGCGCCGCTCCGCCCGCGCCACCCGCTGCACTTCCAGGCGCACTTCCTCCAGCACCTCCTGCACATACAGAATGTGCCGGCTGGACACTTCGCGCGCGTCTTCGGCACGCCCCTCGATAATCGCCAGGTACAGCTCGCGGTGCTGGCTGATCAGCATGTCCCGGGTTTCGCTGCGCTGCTTGTACATCCCACCAATATTGGTCAGCACATTGCGCTTGAGCAGATCGAACAAGCCGCGGATGGTATGCAGCAACACCGCGTTATGACTCGCCTCGGCAATCGCCAGGTGAAAACTCGCATCCGCCGCGCCCTCCTCCGCCCGCCCCACTTCGCCCGCCCGCCCATAACAGCTCTGCAACTGTTCAAAGGCCATGCGCAGGCGCTCCCGATCCATCTCGGTCGCCCGCAACGCAGCGTAATAAGCGCAGGACGCCTCCAGCGTATGGCGAAACTCCAGCAGGTCGCGCTGGGCTTCCGGGTTGCTTTCCAGCAGATGCAGCAACGGATCGCTAAAGGTCGAGCCCAGCGACTCCACCACGTAATTGCCGCCGCCCTGGCGGCTGACCAGCAGCCCCTTGGCCGCCAGTTTCTGGATCGCCTCGCGCAGCGACGGCCGTGAGACACCGAACTGCTCGGCCAGCGCGCGCTCGGCCGGCAGCCGCTCACCAGCCTTGAGCGTGCCCTCGAGGATCATCTCCTCAAGCCGCAGGACAATATCGTCAGACAAACGGCGCTGACGAACCTGATCAAACCCCATCACTCACTCCTCACGATCCCGAACCCTTGCCGGGACGGTCTATTCTGGCTTATCGAGGCGCCGCCAGCACCTGCCAGACGCGACATAAATCACCCGTTCAGCCCTTCCGCCGAAGACCTATCAGACGAAAGTTTCAGGGCGGCAAATTGACACATCACCAACAAGGCTTTTAACCTAGCGTCCGGCGATTGTAAATTGGTATTACCAATTAGCCAAATCGATATCAGTGCCTGACCAACAACAATTAGGGGCCACCCCACTATGCAAACCTGGCAACAGCTCTACACACCTCTCGGCAGCCTCGGCCTGTCCGCTCTCACGGCCGTGATTCCCATCGTATTCTTCTTCCTGGCCCTGGCGGTGTTTCGCCTCAAGGGTCATGTCGCGGGCAGCATCACCCTTGTGTTGTCGATCCTGGTGGCGATCTTCGCCTTCAAGATGCCGGCCGACATGGCGCTCGCCGCCGCAGGTTACGGATTCGCCTACGGCTTGTGGCCCATTGCCTGGATCATTGTCGCGGCGGTGTTCCTCTACAAACTGACGGTCAAGAGCGGCCAGTTCGAAATCATCCGCAGCTCGGTGCTGTCGATTACCGACGACCAGCGCCTGCAAGTGCTGCTGATCGGCTTCTGCTTCGGCGCCTTCCTCGAAGGTGCCGCCGGCTTCGGCGCCCCGGTGGCGATCACCGCCGCCCTGCTGGTGGGCCTGGGCTTCAATCCGCTCTACGCCGCCGGCCTGTGCCTGATCGCCAACACCGCACCGGTGGCCTTCGGCGCCCTGGGTATCCCGATCATTGTCGCGGGCCAGGTCACCGGCCTCGACGCGTTCAAGATCGGCGCCATGGCCGGTCGTCAGTTGCCACTGCTGTCGCTGTTCGTACCGTTCTGGCTGGTGTTCATGATGGACGGCCTGCGCGGTGTGCGGGAAACCTGGCCGGCCGCCCTGGTGGCCGGCCTGAGCTTTGCCGTGACCCAGTTCTTCACCTCGAACTTCATCGGTCCGGAACTGCCGGACATCACCTCGGCGCTGGTCAGCCTGGTCTCGCTGACCCTGTTCCTGAAAGTCTGGCAACCCAAGCGTACCGCCGGCGTACAGATCGCCGGCGCCGCCGCGGGCGTGGTCAGCACCGCCAGCGTCGGCGGTTTCGGCCAACCGCGCAGCAGCCTCGCCTCACCCTACAGCCTGGGCCAGATCTTCAAGGCCTGGTCGCCGTTCCTGATCCTCACCGTACTGGTGACCATCTGGACCCTGAAGTCGTTCAAGGCACTGTTCGCCACTGGCGGCGCGATGTACGGCACGGTGTTCAACTTCGCCATCCCGCACCTGGACCAGTTGGTGATCAAGAGCGCGCCGATCGTCGCGACACCTACCGCGATTCCCGCCGTCTTCAAGCTCGACCCGATCGCGGCCACCGGCACGGCGATTTTCTTCTCCGCCCTGGTGTCGATGCTGATCCTGAAGATCACTATCAAAACTGGACTGACCACTTTTCGCGAAACCTTCTACGAGCTGCGCTGGCCGATCCTGTCCATCGGCATGGTGCTGGCCTTCGCCTTCGTCACCAACTACTCGGGCATGTCCTCGACCATGGCCCTGGTCCTGGCCGCGACCGGTACCGCGTTCCCGTTCTTCTCGCCGTTCCTCGGCTGGCTGGGGGTATTCCTCACCGGCTCCGACACTTCGTCCAACGCCCTGTTCAGCTCGCTGCAAGCGACCACCGCGCACCAGATCGGCGTCAACGACATCCTGCTGGTGGCGGCCAATACCAGCGGCGGCGTCACCGGCAAGATGATCTCGCCACAATCGATCGCAGTGGCCTGCGCGGCCACCGGCCTGGTGGGCAAGGAGTCGGATCTGTTCCGCTTCACCCTCAAGCACAGCCTGTTCTTCGCCACGATTGTCGGCCTGATCACGCTGCTCCAGGCCTATATCTTCACCGGCATGCTGGTGCACTAAAGTGACCAGGACCGGGGGCCTGTCGAAGCCCCCGGCAACCGCTCCCTTTCAACCAACGCTGCGAGCCCCCATGATTATTTCCGCCGCTACCGATTACCGCGCAGCCGCCCAACGCAAGCTGCCACCGTTCCTGTTCCACTATGCCGACGGCGGCGCCTACGCCGAGCACACCCTGCGGCATAACGTCGAGGACCTGGCGAACATCGCCCTGCGTCAGCGCGTACTGAACAACATGTCCGAGCTGAGCCTGGAAACCCGCCTGTTCAATGAGACCCTGAGCATGCCGGTAGCCCTGGCGCCCGTCGGCCTGACCGGCATGTATGCCCGGCGCGGCGAGGTTCAGGCGGCTCGCGCGGCGGCGGCCAAGGGCATTCCCTTTACGATGTCGACCGTGTCGGTCTGTCCGATCGAGGAGGTGGCACCCGCCATCGACCGGCCCATGTGGTTCCAGCTTTACGTGCTCAAGGACCGCGGCTTCATGCGCAATGCCCTGGAGCGCGCCAAGGCCGCGGGGGTCACCACCCTGGTCTTTACCGTGGACATGCCGGTGCCCGGTGCCCGCTACCGTGATGCGCATTCCGGGATGAGCGGCCCGAATGCGCCGCTGCGGCGTGTCTGGCAAGCCATGACTCACCCGCAGTGGGCCTGGGACGTGGGCCTGATGGGCAAGCCCCACGACCTCGGCAATATCTCGAAGTATCGCGGCAACCCGACGGGCTTGGGCGACTACATCGGCTGGCTGGGCAACAACTTTGACCCGTCGATTTCCTGGAAGGACCTGGAGTGGATCCGCGAGTTCTGGGAAGGACCGATGGTCATCAAGGGCATTCTCGATCCGCAGGATGCCAGGGATGCAGTGAAGTTCGGTGCCGACGGCATCGTGGTCTCCAACCATGGCGGTCGCCAGCTCGACGGCGTGCTGTCCAGCGCCCGCGCGCTGCCGGCCATCGCCGATGCGGTGAAAGGCGACCTGAAGATCCTCGCCGACTCCGGCATCCGCAGCGGCCTGGACGTGGTACGTATGATCGCCCTGGGCGCGGACACCGTGCTGATCGGCCGTGCGTTCCTCTACGCCCTCGCCGTCGCTGGCGAAGCCGGGGTGAAGAACCTGCTGGACCTGTTCGAGAAGGAAATGCGCGTGGCCATGGTGCTCACCGGCGCCAAGTCCATCAGCGAGATCAACCGTGATTCGCTGGTTCGTGAACTGGGCGCCTGAACCTCGCACCCCTACGAATCACCGCCTGATTGAACGGGGCACGTCGCGCACCAGACGCCGCGCCCCCGTGAGGAGTTTGCATGAGCCTGCCCCAATCGTTCCTCCACGCGGTCGAACGCCTGATCCCCGGCGAGCGCCGTTTCGATGACCCGCTCTCGACCCTGGCCTTCGGCACCGACGCCAGCTTCTACCGGTTGATCCCCAAGCTGGTGATCCGCGTCGAATCCGAAGATGAGGTCGTCGCCCTGCTCAAGCTGGCGAGCCGCGACCAGGTCGCGGTGACCTTCCGTGCCGCCGGCACCAGCCTTTCAGGCCAGGCAATCAGCGACTCGGTGCTGATCGTGCTCGGCGACCAGTGGAACGCTCGAGAGATTCGCGATCAAGGCGCGCGAATCCGCCTGCAACCCGGCGTTATCGGTGCCCAGGCCAATGCCTGGCTGGCCCCGTTCGGACGCAAGATCGGCCCGGACCCGGCCTCGATCAACGCCTGCAAGATCGGCGGCATCGTCGCCAACAATGCCAGCGGCATGTGCTGCGGCACCGCGCAGAACACCTACCACACCCTCGCCGGAATGCGCCTGGTGCTGGCCGACGGCAGCCGCCTGGACACCGAGGATACGGCCAGCGTCGCGGCCTTTCGCCAGAGCCATGGCTCGCTGCTCCATCAACTTTCGGTATTAGCCCGGGAAACCCGAGCCAACAGCGAGTTGGCGGCAAAGATCCGACACAAGTACCGGCTGAAAAACACCACCGGCCTGTCCCTCAATGCCCTGGTGGATTTCGATGAACCGCTGGAGATCCTCAGCCACTTGCTGGTGGGCTCCGAGGGGACCCTCGGGTTTATCAGCGCGGTGACCTACGACACAGTGATCGACCACCCGAACAAGGCCTCGGCGCTGATCGTCTTCCCCGATGTGGAGACCTGCTGCACCGCCGTGACCGTATTGAAAAGCCAGCCGGTGTCCGCCGTCGAACTGCTCGACCGCCGCAGCCTGCGCTCGGTGCAGGACAAGCCGGGCATGCCGGCGTTCGTGCGTGAACTGTCCGACGGCGCCTGCGCTCTGCTGATCGAATCCCGCGCGGCCTCCTCGTCACTGCTGCAGGAGCAAAGGCGGCAGATCATGACGTCACTGGCGCCGTTCCCAGTGGAAAAGCAGGTCGACTTCACTGAAGACCCGACCGAAAACGCCCGACTCTGGGCGATCCGCAAGGATACCTTTCCCGCCGTCGGCGCCGTGCGCAAGACCGGCACCACAGTGATCATCGAAGACGTGACCTTCCCGGTCGAACAACTGGCCATCGGCGTCAACCGCCTGATCGCGCTGTTCGACAAACACCATTACGACGAAGCGATCCTGTTCGGCCATGCCCTGGAAGGCAACCTGCACTTCGTCTTTACCCAGGGCTTCAACAACGCCGCCGAAGTGTCCCGCTACCAGGCGTTCATGGATGACGTCGCGCATCTGGTGGCCGTCGAGTTCGGCGGCTCGCTCAAGGCCGAACACGGCACCGGGCGCAACATGGCGCCCTTTGTCGAACTGGAATGGGGCCAGGACGCCTACCAGTTGATGTGGGCCATCAAGCGCCTGCTCGACCCCCAGGGCATTCTCAACCCGGACGTGGTGCTCAGCGACGACCCGCAGATTCACCTCAAGCACCTCAAGCCGTTGCCGGCCGCCGATGAGATCGTCGACAAATGCATCGAGTGTGGCTTCTGCGAACCGGTCTGCCCGTCGAAGGGGCTGACCTTGAGCCCGCGCCAGCGGATCGTGATCTGGCGCGATATCCAGGCGAAAAAACGCGCTGGGGTCGACACCACTGAACTGGAGGCGGCCTATCAGTACCAGGGCATCGACACCTGTGCCGCGACCGGGCTCTGCGCACAACGCTGCCCGGTGGGCATCAATACCGGCGAGCTGGTGAAAAAGCTGCGGGGCGAGCACGCCAGCCACGGGAAAACCGTCGACTGGCTGGGCACGCATTTCGCCACGGTATTGCAAGGTGTGCGCTTTACCCTGCATGTTGCCAATGGCGCGCGCATGCTGCTCGGGGCGCCGCGCCTGGCGAAGCTGTCATCGGGCCTGACACGTTTGTCCAAGGGCCGCGTGCCGCAATGGACCAGCGCCATGCCGCAGCCAGAGCGCGTGGTGCGCTTCAGCCCGGCGGTCAGCGACGAGCGACCACGGGTGGTCTATCTGGCGGCGTGCGTATCGCGGGTGATGGGTCCGGCGGCGGGTGACAAGGAGCAGATGTCGCTGCTGGACAAGACCCGTGGCCTGTTGGAAAAAGCCGGTTACCAGGTGGTGTTCCCGGACAACACCGACCAGCTTTGCTGCGGCCAACCGTTCGCCTCCAAGGGCTACGCCGAGCAGGCCGAGCACAAACGCCAGGAGCTGATCGGCGCACTGCTGCACGCCAGCCGTGGCGGCCTCGACCCGATCTACTGCGACACCAGCCCGTGCACCTTGCGATTGGTGCAAGACCTGGGCGATACCCGCCTCGACCTCTACGACCCGGTGCGTTTCATTCGCACGCATTTAGTGGAGCGGCTGGAATTCACGCCACAGGACGCGCCGATTGCGGTGCACGTGACCTGCAGCACCCAGCACCTGGGCGAAAGCCAGGCGCTGATCGACCTGGCGCGGCGTTGCAGCCATAACGTGGTGATTCCGGAAGGCATTCACTGCTGTGGTTTTGCCGGCGACAAGGGCTTCACCACTCCGGAACTGAATGCCCACTCGCTGCGGACCTTGAAGGACGCCGTGCAGTATTGCGAAGAAGGGATCTCCACCAGTCGCACCTGCGAGATCGGCTTGAGCCTGCATGGCGGGATCGACTACCACGGGCTGGTGTACCTGGTGGATCGGGTGACCCGGGCCAAGTCGGCACACGGATAAAAATAGAACCTTGGCCAGCGGCGGTAGTCCATAGAGCGAGTCCCGCGAGCGCGGGACGTCCCCCTACTCGACAGTCCGCTCTGATCACCAATGAAATCGGGTCACTCAGTTCAAGGAGATACACATGAAGCGTTCCGTGCTGCTGGGCCTGTTTGTCAGCACTTGCGTCATCGCCGCCCCGGTGTTTGCCTCGGCCGAGAAGGACCTTTGCGCGATGAACCTGCAGAGCCTCAACAGTGCCAAGACCCAGTTGGACTCCAACCGGCAGGCCAACCTCGAGACCAGCATCCAGCAGGCCAAGGCCGCCGCGGATAGAAACACCAACGACAGCGCCAGGGAGTGCGTCGCCATCACCGAGCGGGCGCTCCAGGAAATCCGCAACAGCCCCAAAGCCGGCCAGTAAAGCGGGTCAGCATCGGGATGGCCTTGCGAGCCAGATTGGCGTACACTGTGCATGCCTGCTGGTTACGTACAGCAGGCACGGGGCCGTTTAGGATTCGACGCCGGTCGCGAAACTCTAGGTGCATGCCGAGTTGGTAACAGAACTCGTAAATCCACTGTTGCAACTACTTATAGTTGCCAATGACGACCATTACGGGGAACAAGCTCTCGCTGCGTAAGCGGCGCTAGCCTTCCTCCTGGCTACTTCGGTGCCAGCAATCATCAGGGGATGTCTGTAAACCCAAAATGATTGTCATATAGAACAGAATCGCCGTGCAGTACGTTGTGGACGAATCGGCTAAAACTTACACAACTCGCCCAAAGCACCCTGCCCGTCGGGTCGCTGCGGGTTAACTTAATAGACACGGCTACGCATGTAGTACCGACAGCGGAGTACTGGCGGACGGGGGTTCAAATCCCCCCGGCTCCACCACTTCATCATCTAAAGACGTCCACGGACGTCTTTTTTTGTGCCTGAAATCCAGTGAATACCGGGATTTCAGCGCTTATGGGGGCTTTGCCGGGTTTCTGAGTTCCAGGCGCTTTGGTATCCCAAGTGGTATCCCGGACTGCCAAATGCTATTTTCAGGATACCAAAACGGTGCTGGAGGTAGCCCCCATGCCTACTAACGCAACCCGCCTCTCCGATCGCCAGCTCAAGGCAGTCAAGGCAACTGGTAAAGACTTCGTCCTCAGCGACGGCGATGGCTTACAGCTTCGAGTACGCGCGAGCGGCTCAATGATGTGGAATTTCAATTACCGCGAGCCGTTGACCAGAAGCCGTATCAACATGGCGCTTGGTCCATACCCCAACCTCTAAGAAAGCCGCAGAGGCACGTGGGTTGCTCGCTTTTGGCACTGATCCCAAAACCCAGCGTGATGAGGTAAGGCAAACCAAACTCGCTGAGACTGAACACACTTTCGAGAAGGTGGCCACTGCTTGGTTCGAGCTGAAGAAAGACTCCGTAAAATGAAGCAGAATACTTTGCGCTCCATTAAGCCGAAGCGTGGCAGCCTGCCGTAGCTTAATCGCGGTATTTTCAGGGGAAAGAGAAGCTGTATCTATTGTGTGGGGCTTGGGTAAGCCAAATGCGCCGTCGACTGTCTTGAACGTTCTTCTCGACAATGCCCTTTTCCCAGCCAGAGGCTACGTTGCAGAAGTCCGGATCGAACAGGTAGTGCGCGCCTGTAGAACCAACTGACTGCTTCCATCTTCTTGCCACAGTTTCGGCAGTTCACCCGGCGTAGCAGCACTTTTAACTGAACGCTGTGGCCCAGGATCGGCAAGTCACGAATTGATCGTTCGCAATACTCATGAATGGTCGTGCACGGCTGGAGGCAAGCTCCTCAAGTGGGTCATTGGGTAGCAATAGGAGTCAGTGTGATTTGAAGCGTGTCACCGTCAGGTTTGATGGTGATAATAGAAAAGCCCGCCCAAAAGGGAAGAAACGTATTAATATCGTGCCTAAGAACGCCGGTTTTTTAGATGTGTTTGCTCACACGAACATCATCCATCAAATCGGTGTTCTTGTTTCTGTGTTTCCCGGGATTCCGTGAAGAACCCAATGTTTTCCCGTCGCGGTCAGGCTACCCTTGCCTAGGGCCAGTAATCCCAATACCGATCACTGGCCCGACCAGTCAACCAAGCCATGACAACACCACCCTGCGTCATCAGTGTGTCCGAAAGTAATTTTCGGTGCAGATAGAGCGTAACAAAGTCAATTCAAGGAGAATGACAGTGAAATGGATGGATGATCTGCTGGACACGATCGACAATGCCCGAACCGAAGCTGAATTGTTGGCCCGGATCGTAAGCACTGCGAGACACCTAGGGTTCGACTATTGCGCCTATGGGATCCGAATCCCCATACCCGTCACCCGCCCCAAGGTCGTGATGAGCAACAATTTTCTGCCTTCGTGGCGACAACGCTATGTCCAATGCGAATACATGGCCGTGGACCCGACGGTACAACACTGCACGAAATCGACGACACCGATTGTCTGGGACGAGCAAATGACCCAGCAAAGCCCGCAGATGTGGGAGGAGGCCCACGCCGCCGGACTAGTCCACGGTTGGGCGCAATCCTGTCTGGACGGCCGCGGCAGCGGCGGCATGCTGACACTGGCGCGCCCCAGCGACCCTATTACTACCCAAGAGCTTGCCGCCAATCAAAAATACATGCGGTTTTTGGTGCATGTCGCCCATCAGGGTTTCTTGCGCGTGCTGACACCGCACTGGCAATTACCGCAGGAAAAATCGCTGTCGCGGCGCGAATGTGAAGTCCTTAAGTGGGCAGCCGACGGCAAGACCGCCTACGAGATCGGTTTGATCCTCTCGCTATCGCGGGAAACCATCAAATTTCACCTGCGCAATGCAGGCTCGAAACTGGGCGTCCATAACTGCACCGCTACCGTAGTGCGCGCAACTTCACTGGGCTTGCTCACCTGACACACCACTCATTTCCGCACCTCTGAAGCGTTAACATCGCTGAGTGATAACAACAATAATAATACTCGCATCTTGACGACACACCTGCCCAAAAGAGCAGTACCTAAGCATTCGATTATTCTGCCGAATGCCCCCTCGATTATTTGCCGAGGGTTCCTCATGTATATGACCACGGGTACGCGCCTTACCTTACCGATAGAACTGTGGCAGGCCCTGCTGCAATACCGCTATCGCGTATTTGTCGAGAAGCTTGGATGGCATCTGGAGTGTGCGATCGGTGAGGAATTGGATCAATTCGATCGCGACGACACGGTATATGTGATCGCCCATCAAGGCCCGCGCATCGTCGGCGTAGCGCGGCTGCTGCCCACGCACAAGCCCTATCTGCTGGGAGAAGTGTTTCCCCAGGTGATCGGCGGCCAGGCACTCCCCCATTCCGCGGACATCTGGGAAATCTCCCGTTTTGCCGCCGTCGACCTGCAACAACGGACCTTCACTGGCCATTCACTGTCATCGCCGAACGCCGTGGCGCTACTGCACGAAGTGCTCAAGGTCGCGGCTCTCCACGGGGTTCGCCAATTGATCACGGTATCTCCGCCGGGGATTGCCCGATTGTTGCGCAAAGCGGGCTTCGACGCTCATTGCGACGACAAACTGACCGTGATCGACGGGCACAAGATCATGGCCAACTGGATCAGGGTACCGCCCAGCCTTGTTGATCGAGAAGTGGCCTGAAGCACTACGAGTGGCCTGCCGCTGCCGGCAAGTTGGCCAAACCGCCTCCCCAAAAGGTTAGGTTACAACTTCAGGCACCTGCTCTTAAATAGTGCTGCATCGGCATTCCAACCGACTTATTTATATAAAGGACACGCGCCCTACGTGAAAAAAGTCATTGTTATTTCTGGCCATCCTGACCTCTCGGTTTCCCGCGTCAATATCGCGATCATGAGCAAGATCAGCCATCGTGGCGTCAAGGTCCATAGCCTGGCCAGCGCGGTAACGCCCACCGGGTTCGATATTCGTGCAGAGCAGGCGTTGCTCGATGCCCATGACCGCATCGTGTTGCTGTTTCCGCTGTATTGGTATTCCTGCCCGGCAATCATGAAGCAGTGGATCGACGAAGTGTTCACCCCCGGCTATGCCTACGCACGCGGCGGCGACAAGCTCAAGAACAAGGAGTTCATGATCATCACCACGGTGGGTGCACCATCCACAGGCTACCGCGCTGGCGGGTTCAACCGTTACACACTGGATGAATTGCTCAGGCCTTTGCAGCAGACGGTGGCGTACGTCAAAGGTATCTACCTGCCTGTCGTCGGGATCTACGAATCGGTATTCATCGATGACGAGTCAATCGACGTCACCTCTCAGAATGTCGCCGAACAGGTCATTGAGGACCAGGCATCCGCCGACCAGCTCTACGAAAACATGCTGTTGCAGGCCGAGCAGGCGCAAATCGCCCTGCTGCAATAAGGTGTCATCAATCATGAAGACGCCAAACGACCAGATCCCACCGTGCGCCAGCCTGGTGGCCGCGCACCATGAGCTGGGTTTTCTGCATTCGGCCAGCGCGATCATCGACACCGAATCCACGGTATTCGAACTGTACTGCCTGATGACGGCCGCGACGCCCGCCTGGCTCAAAGGCGCGTTCAGGCTGCGCGACAGCATCTCGCAGCACTTTCACGTCGAGAGGATCGGCGGGTTCTCGGGCGTCACACCACAGTGCGTCCCGGCGGTCGGCGAAAAGCTCGATTTCTTCACCATCGAGGCCATCAGCGCACAGAAGCTGGTACTGACCTCACGCGATACCCATCTGGCGGTCATGGTCTCGATCGATGCAACACTCACGCAACCGCGTTGCCTGCATATCACCACCTCCGTCAAGACCTTCAATACTTTCGGCCGCCTGTACATGCTGCCGGTGGCGCCGGTACATGGGGTCATCATCAAGCTTTTGCTGTCCCATCTCCCCCTACATTCCCCAACTCGCTCACTTGGAGATCGCAACTCATGAACAGCGCAGACTCGATTGACCCTCATCTGTTGCACAAAGACACACCCAAGGATGTTCTGATCGCTCGACCAAGGCTGATTC
This sequence comes from Pseudomonas sp. GW821-FHT03C07, assembly GCF_059420925.1. Lineage (NCBI taxonomy): Bacteria > Pseudomonadati > Pseudomonadota > Gammaproteobacteria > Pseudomonadales > Pseudomonadaceae > Pseudomonas > Pseudomonas sp. GW821-FHT03C07. Next base: position 303,873 of record NZ_JBWKUQ010000006.1, on the reverse strand, counting down.
TGCCCAGTTTTCTCAGCGCTCCGATCGGTGCCGAAATACTGGCTGGCAACGCGCAGGATCAGGCTCTGTTCAAGGAGCTGTACCGTGCGCAAGATGGCCAGTATGTGCTGCGCTATCTGCCCTTGACCATCAGCGCGGAACAGGCGGGCACACTCTCCACCTTCGAGATCCGCCTGACCGATTTCTATACCGAGTGCGGCGACCACTTCATCCTCACGGCTGAATTCATCCCCCAGCAGGCCCAACGCTACCTGGCCCAGCATTTTCAGGGCGGTGATGCCGAGATACCGTCCGACCAGGTATTACGCATGATCGAATGCCTTGAAGCGCTCGCGCAGTGGGATAAGGCCAGGCAGGGGTCTTATCTGTTGATCAACGACACCAAGAATTACTACTTCTACAACAAGCAGCACGAACATGTGCCGGGCCTGATGTTGATCGAAGTGGCCAGGCAAGCCATGTACCACTATGTCTACAACTACTTGGGACACCAGCGTGGCGCAGTTTCCATTTCCATCGAAGACTTGCGCATTTCCTTCAATGCCTACACCGAATCGGCCTATGAAGTCGAAATCGTGGTGCAGCAGGCCAAGGGCCTCAAGCGATCACAACCCAAGTCCATCGACAAGTGCGCGAACTTCTATCAGAACGGTCGGCTGGTGTCGCGTCTTTGGCTGCAAGGCGCAGTGATCAAGTTACCGCTGTTCAAACGCATGCGCTCGTTGAACTACCCTCAGGATCATTGGTTTGCCCCTTCCGATCGCTTGCCCAAGAATATCCTCGTGCATCACGCCGATAGCGTGTTGCACGCCAGGCTGAGCCTGCTCTCGGTACTGGGAGTGCTGGTGACTCATCAAGCCGGGGCCATCGATTGGAGCACGGTCAGTACCGTATCGCTCTACATAGAAGGGGGTGGTTTCCTCAGCCTGCCAGTCGCTTCGATCTGCTCCACCAGCGAATCCGATCAGCGGGTGCTGGTGTTCGGCAAGCTGTCCAAGGACCAGGCCAGCGAGCTCCGTGAAACGATCAAGTGCCACTGCTTCTTTGCCGGGCAGATGCAATGGGCCGCTGCCTCTTCGCCTGCCCCTCTCGCCCACGAGCAAATCGTGGCATGAGGATCGTGCGCCCATGAGCTATGAGATGTCACAACGCCCACTGGTGATCGGTCAGAGCGTTTCGCTGAAAAACCGGTTGTATTTCGCCCCGATGGGCATCGACCTGGCCACCTCGGACGGTTCGCTGTCCGAAGAAATGCTCACTTTCTATCAACATGTGATCGATGGTGGCTGCGCCATGGTGGTGCTGGGCAACTCCTCCATAGCGCCCTCCACGCGTCTGCATGCGCGTGGCCTGTGCCTGCACAGCGATGCCAACATGGAAAAGCTCGCGCCGCTGGTGGAGTACGGCCACCAGCGGGACTGTCCGGTGGTGGTGCAACTTCAGCATTACGGAGCCCAAGGTGGCACGCAGATCAGCGGCCAACCGCTGCTTTGCCCAAGCCGCAGTGCGTTATCCGGCAGCAGCGGTGCCGATCTATTGGTAGAGATGAGTGTCGAGGACATCGACGCTGTCTGCGATCAGTTTGCCCAAGCGGCTCTGCGTGCCAGACAGGCCGGCGCCAGGATGGTCCAGCTCCAGGCATCCAACGGCTATCTGCTGAGCAGTTTTCTGTCGCCCTGGACCAACCATCGCCGTGACGCCTATGGCGGCAGCCCGCTCAAGCGAGCGCGGTTCCTGTTGGAAGTCATCGACCGCATTCACAGGGTTACCGCTGGAGACCTGGAAGTTTCCGTGCGCCTGGGCATCGATGATTGTCTGGGCGCGAACGGGCAGCAACCGGAACTGCTCGAGGACGTCGTGGCGGCCCTGTCGGACGCCGGGACGTCGGCAATCATGTGCTCGATCACCATCAAGGAAACCTTCCGCTACATGCTTTCTGCCCATCCGACGATTCAGCGACAGTTCGTCGAAGGGGTACGCCTGATCAAGTCGTTCACCTCCCTCCCGGTCGGCTATGCCGGTTTCATTGGCTCCCTGCAGGAGGCAGAAGATCAACTGCGTCTTGGTCACTGCGATCTGATCGGCATGAGCCGAGCCCTTTTTGCCGATAACGACCTGATCAGCAAGTCACTCTCCGGTCATGAAGATCAGGTCCAGCAATGCCGGTTTGACGGTAACTGCTTTCGGGACAAGAGCAATCCGCAACTCGAGCGGGTGTATTGCTGTGTGAATGAGCATTACAAGCGTCCCGCTCACATCCATTACGGGAATCAATAACATGGAATTTCAAGACAAGAACATCGTCATCACCGGCGGTGCAAGCGGCATCGGCCTGGCGGTGGCAAAGCAACTGGCCGGAGCGGGCGCGCGGCTGTTCCTCATGAGCAGGAACCAGCAAAAGGCCGCCGCCGCTCTGGAGATACTAGGTGCTTCGGCGCAGTTCATCTTTTGCGATGTAGCGTCGGAAACTTCAGTAGCCGAGGCATTCGCGACGGTGGCCGGCGAGGTTGATCGCTTGCACTACGCAATCAACAATGCAGGCATTACCGCCCCCTACGCGCCGATCGCGACAGTTCAACCGCAGGACTGGAACAGGGTCATCCACACCAACCTGAACGGCCCCCTTTACTGCCTGCAAAAAGAACTGGCATTGATCAGCCAGTACCCCGATGGAGCGATCGTCAATGTGTCCTCGTGCGCTGGCGTGATGCCTATGGCCAATCAGGCGGCCTACGTCGCCAGCAAGACAGCGCTCAATGCCTTGACGCAGGTCGCCGCCATGGAGAATGCCTGCGACAGCGAATCCCGCTTTGCCGTGCGCGTCAACGCCGTAGCGCCCGGGCCGACACTGGGAGGTATGAACTCTCCGGAACGGCTGGCTGCCCATCCGGAAAACACCCAGCGCAAGCGTGACGTGACGGCCATGAAGCGCTTTGCCCTGCCAGAGGAAATCGCCGACGCGATCGTGTTTTTGCTGAGCAAGAGATCCAGCTACATCACCGGCACGGTGCTCAGCGCCGATGGTGGCTATCACATCGGCAAATTCTAGGGGCAATCATGGCTAGCATATTGATCACCGGTGTAAGCACCGGTATCGGCAACGCTCTGGCACGCTATCACCTGGCCAGGGGCGACGAGGTGCTCGCGGTGTCACGAAATCCTGCGGCCAATATCCCGCCACAGGAGCACTTCCACTTCCTGCGGTGCGATTTGACCGATATCGAGCGCGCACCGGCAATCTTGCAGGCGTTGCTATCGCGCACCCCTACCCCGGTAGAGACCGTCTACCTGAATGCGGGAAGGTTCGGCAGCGCGCCCCAACTGGCCACGCAGACCTCGATGCAGGAGTTCAATAGCGTCTTGGCGCTCAACCTGGGCGCCGTGAAAATGGTCCTGGACATTATGCTGAGTGCGACGCAGCCCCCCAGTACCGTGGTCTTCTCATCATCGATTTCGGCACTGCGCCAACGTGCCGGGATGCTCTCATATTCGGTATCCAAGGCGGCGTTGAACGCTCTGGCAAAAATCTATCAATTGGAAAATCCACACACATTCTTTGCAGTTCTGGGGCTCTGCAACGTCCAGACGACTGTGGCGCGGACCATCATGGCGGCGGATGAACGTTTCAGCGATCTTGTCGCGCTGCGGCAACGAGCGGCAGTTCCCGGCTACATCGTCGACGCCGAGTCCCGCGCTGGGCATATCGTCCAAGTCTTGGCCGAGCGCCATCGTAACGGACTGAAATCGGGGGAGTTCCAAGAAATTCGCGACTTGTTGAACCAGCCACTCCAGGAGGAGACTCGCAATGACCCAATCCACACATGAGAAAATCATACGCGTCGGCGCTGTATACGACATTCTTGCAATGGCTCCATTCGCCTTGCCGATGGTATCCGTCTGGGCCTATTCACTGATCCAATGGCTCGATCATCAACTGGGCTTCGACAGCCGCTTCTCGACGCTCGACCCCACGGCCATGTTCCTGCTCAACATCGGCGCCTGGGCATACCTTGTGTGGGGCTTTGTGCGTTGGCGAGCCCCCACGCGCGAACACGCCCGTCTCAGCGCCTTGCTGCGCGTGATCGTAGTGGTACTGCAGGTATTGGCCGTCAGCGGTGGCGCTTCGCCTTTCTTACTGGTGCTGGGTGCCGTTCAACTGGTGTTGGCGGTACTGGAGTTTTCCCACAGATTATTCGAGCGCAACGTCGCCAAACCCACCCGACAAGGAGCCCGCTCTTACTGATCCCGTCGGGCACCGATTGCGGGCAATGGAACGGTAGAATATCTTGCCGATGATACTTATCATTACTAAGTATCTCCTTTTGGTAATGACCATGCCCTCCTCGGTGCCCGACTCCGCACAGACCGTCCAGCAACTCTACAGCGCCCCTTACAGCTGGCTGCACGGTTGAAGTCAACGGCTCGCACCGTGGTCATCACCAGTTCCTGGCCAAGGCGTTGGTCTACCTGATGCCCGAGGGTACGCAACCAACCAAAATGCGCGACTGGCGCACAGCTTCATATGGGAGACCTGGATGCGTCGGAAGAGGCCGCCGATCAGCAATCGATTCACGCCTTTGCGCCAGCACAATGCGGCGCTTTGCACATTTTGAGGTTTGGCTGGCTATTCCGAACAAGGCTCGTGCACCGAAGATGAACTATCCGCCGCTACGCATCGTGTGCTTCTCGGGCGCCGCGCTGACCGATGGGATTGAAGAGCACCAGATCGATGGCGTGACCGTGAGACCAAGCAGGATCGCATCAAAACTCGCAACCCCGACTCATCCATCGAACTTGACCAAGTCCTTGAAGATCAGTTGACCCCAGCTATTTCCGCGCGCCTGCACAAGCAGCCCACCTTCCGAAAGTCCACCCAGTTTGATCGGCGAGAACCCGAGCTGTTCCGCAAGCGTACCTACCTCCGCGGCGGCGCCATCATCGTCGCTCGCCAGGAACACGACTCTCCTGCCACCCTTTACAGCCGGATCCTGGTCAAGGACGCTAGCGACCAGGTGGTTGAAGCCCCTGACCAGTCTTGCACCCGTGAAAGCCTGCGCGACGACCTTGGAAGAAGGCTGACCTCCCAGCGCCTCAGGGGACACGCCGTAGGCATTGGTCACATCGATGATGGTCTTGCCCTTCCAAGTCGGCAGCGCCTTCGCGACATCCCGGTGCGACTCGTAACGGACAGCCAAAAAGATGATGTCCGCCTTGACCGCTTCCGCCAGTGTATTGGGAATAATCTCGGATCCGATAGCGGCCGCGGCGGATGCAAAGCTTTCCGGGTCACGCGTGGTGGCAACGGATACTTCGATACCCTTGCGGGCAAACGCCTTGGCCAGGGCCTGGCCGAGTTTGCCGAAGCCGATAATTGCGTAGCTCATATATTCTCCTTGGGTTCAGCACGCCCTACGGTGCTCCGAATATTCGAATGGAGCGCCCGCTCGGGCGTGACGCGTCAGAGTTGCGCCAGGCCGCCGTCAACGGCGAGCTCGCTGGCGGTCATAAAGCTGCTGTCCGACGATGCGAGAAAGGCCGCCGCCGCTCCGATCTCCGCCGGATCGGCCATGCGCTGCAACGGAGTCATCGCGGCGAAAACCTTCATGCCCTCCTCGCCCAACGCCTCCTTCGCGAGATCGGTCGCCGTCGGCCCGGGCGACAGCACGTTTACTCGAATGCCCGTACCCTTCAGGTCCTCCGCCCAGGTCCGTGCGAGGTTGCGCACTGCCGCCTTGCTCGCGCTGTAGACACTGAATGCCGGAGCGCCCGTGGTGCCGGCGCTCGATCCGGTCAGGATGATCGAGCCGCCCGGGCCCATCAGCGGCAGCGCCTTCTGGACCGTGAAGATCGTGCCCTTCACATTGGTGTCGAAGGTTTCGTCAATGTGCTCGGCGCTGATCTTGCCGAGCGCAAGCTGGCTTCCCGCCCCGGCATTGGCGAAGACGATGTCGAGGGTTCCGCGCTCGGCTTTCACCGCCGCGTAGAGTCGATCGAGGTCGTCCAGATCGGAGACCGAGCCCTTCACCGCACGGGCATTGGGCCCGAGCTCGGCCACAGCGAAGTCGAGCGCGTCCTGCCGACGGCCGAAGATAAAGACGAAGGCGCCCTCTTCGATGAAGCGCTTTGCCGCGGCGCGGCCGATGCCGGTAGCACCACCGGTGATCACAGCGGTCTTTCCATTCAGTCTGGTCATGTCGTGCATCCTTCGTAGGAGTTCTACGCAAGCAGGAAACTGCTTGCTTGAAGACAAGGATGCGGTCCTGATAACCTAAGGACAAGTATGCACCTTTTGGTAAGTATCAAAAAATGACGACGACTTCTGAAATCTGCGATACCGGTTGTGGGCTGAACGCCACGCTGCGCATCATCTCGGGCAAGTGGAAACCGCTGGTCCTGTTTTTTCTGCGCGATGGCCCGAAGCGCTACGGCGAGCTCAAGCGTTTGATCCCGGGCGTCAGCGACAAGGTGCTGATCCAGCAATTGAAGGATCTGGAAGCCGACCGCGTGCTGGCGCGGACCGACTACAAGGAGGTGCCGCCACGTGTGGACTACGCGCTGACCCCGCTCGGTCGCAGCCTGGCTGAGGCGATCGTCCCGCTGTGCACCTGGGGGACCGAGAACGCGGCGGAAATGGCAGGCATCTTCGCCAAGCGCGACGCTTTGCCCTAAGCAGGAGGCTGAAGAACCGCTGAGTCGCCGCACCTTGTTGCCGATGGTGTGGGCATATCTATCGGGCGCGCTCGCCGCCTTGCTCATTCCGCGCTTTCAGGAAAGATGCCGCCGACTCCAGCAAACCGGCGGACCGCTCATAGGGGTCAATCTTACGTTCAGTGAAAGGTTCGTCCTTCCTACGATCGACTGACCGGGGGAAACGTGACGCAGCGCGACTGACTTGCCATGGCGCTATCCGAGGGTTTCCCGCAAAATACGCCCTCCCGGATTTTGAGTGACCTCATCATGCATCGAATCGGATTCTTCGTTTGCCATGGCCATGATGCTCTTGATCTTGCCGGCCCCCTTTCGGCGTTCAATCAGGTGGTCACCGCCGCTGGCCATACCCCCTATGATCTCCAGGTCATCTCGCAGGCGGGAGGATCAGTGCTGGGCAATGCCGGTCTTCCGATCGAGACCCAGCCGGCAGGCAGGCGCAGGTTTGACACCATCCTGTTCATTGGTGGCGATATCGAGCCGATGCGGGCAGCGGAAAACATCGCCGCCGCCAAGAAGCTGGGGGCCAAGGCCTCGCGGGTGGGAAGCGTGTGTACGGGGGCGTTTCTGCTGGCGGAAACCGGCCTGCTGGACGGACGCCGGGCCACGACGCACTGGCTGTACGCCGCTCAATTGCAGTCGCGCTTCCCTGGCATCAAAGTCGGGGGGAACAGTATTTATATAGCGGACGGACATATCTGGACATCCGCGGGCATCGCCGCCGGCATCGACCTGGCACTCGCCATGATCGAACGGGATATGGGCACGGAAGTCGCGCGGGATACCGCCAGGCTGCTGGTCGTGCCCTATCGTCGACCAGGCGGTCAGTCGCAATTCTCCGCCATGTCACAAATGGAGCCGGAGTCGGATCGCATCCGCATTGCGCTGAATTTTGCCCGGGAACATCTGGCTGAAGCGCTACCTGTCGAGCGACTCGCCGAGGCGGCCAGATTGAGCCTGCGACAATTCGGACGAGCCTTTCGCCGGGAAACGGGTGAAACGCCCGCCAAGGCGGTCGAGCGCTTGCGCGTTGAAGCGGCGTGCCTGCGCCTGCGCGATGGTAGTGAACCGATCGAACAGATTGCCCTGGCGGTGGGGTTCACCGATCCGGAACGGATGCGCCGGGCCTTCGTCAAACTGCATGGACATCCGCCGCAATCGGTCCGCCGCGAGAGCAGATTGAACGCTGAGCGCGGATAGATCGACGCCCCATCAGCACGCGTGGCGCAGTCAGTGGCCACCCGGGCCACTGCGGTCAGACCCGGGCGCTCAACGAGCGTCAGGTTTCAGCGGACCGTAATCACTCCACATGTCGCGGTGCAGCTTCCAGACGCCCCCCTGCTTCAGGAAGATCAGGATCTGTTTACCGCGAAACTTGAGCGCTCCACTGTGATCACGGACCTCGGCATCCGAAACCTCGGTAACCGCCTGATCGTCACCGTAGAACTCGTAATTGCTGAAAGATACGCTGCCAGGCGCAGATCCGGCATAGCCCTTGGCGAAGTATTCGGTGATCGCGCGGGCTCCGCTGACCCTGTCGCCCCCGGGCGGCAAGAGAGCGCCATCTGCCGTATAGAGGCGACCTATCGCCTCATAGTCACCTCGCCCGAAGGCCTGCGCCCATCGTGCATTCTCGGCCTTGATAGCCGCTTCGGGCGGATGCTGCGGGTCACCGGCAGTGGCCGGCAGGGTAAAGGCGAAAAAGGAGAAGCCGACTGCAAGGGCAGCCGCACAAAGACGGATCTGTCGCATCTGGTGATTTCCGATATTGACTTGAATGGAGAGGGCTGCACCCGATTGGGCAGGTGCAGCCAACATGGCCTGCCGACGTTTCAGCGAACGCCGGGTATGCGAGCGAGCCCCCTGGACGCGCCGGGCAGTTCCTTGTCGACCATCGCGATGACTTCTGGCCGAGCGTCCCTGGGATGACCGGAATGGAACGGCGGAGCGGGGTCATATTCGATCACGAGTTGCGTGAATTCGGCGGCCTGTTGACCGCGCAGCTTCGCGGCAACACGAAGCGCGAAGTCGATGCCCGCCGTCACGCCGCCGCCGCTCATGAACCGGCCGTTGTCGTCCTCTACGAAGCGATCCGGAACAGCGATAGCTCCGTACTCAGTCAGCTTGTTGACGAAGGCCCAATGGCAGGCGCTGCGCTTGCCCTTGAGAATACCCGTGGCGGCGAGCACGAGCGATCCATTGCAGACCGACGTAATATGCTTGGCGCTTTCAGCCAGGCGCCGGATCTGTGCCTGGTACTCCGGCCGCATCGGCGCCGACAAGTCAGAACCGCCAGGGACCAGGAGCAGGTCAGTCCTCTCAATGTCGGCCAGTCGCTCAGTGTTGCCATACACGACCCCGAATTCGAGGGTCACGTTGCCGCCATTGAGGCTCGCATAACGAACCTTGGTATTCGGTAGCCGGTGAAAAATCTCGCTGGGGCCGGCGAAATCAAGCAGCGTGCCGCCGTCGTAATTCACGATCAAAATATTCAGCGGTTCGTTCGCGGCCAGTTCTCCACCGCTGCCGGCCTGCGCGAGAGCCGGAGCGGCACGGCCAAGCAGGGCTCCGCCGCCGAGGATGGAGCCGAGGGTGACGATGCCGCCGAACTTGAGCACATCGCGGCGGGAACTCCCCGTACTGAGTGGACGCTCGCCGGCGGCGTTGTTTTCGCTATTGTCGGTCACGATAATTTCTCCTTTAAAGTTGCGAGGCTCCGCCATCGACCACCAGTTCGGTGCCGACCACATAGGAGGATTCGTCGCTGGCGAGATAGAGCGCCGCATACGCAATGTCCTCGGCCTTGCCCATGTGACCCACCGGAACCGCCTGGGCGAACTCGGCCTTACGCTCGCGAACCCACTCAGCGGACATACCCCACTTGCTGATCAGGGGCGTGTCCATCGCGCCGGGCGCAATCGCGTTGAAGCGGATTTTCCGGTCAAGGAACTCGTATGACCAACTGCGCGCCAGTGATCGCACGGCCGCCTTCGCCGCTGCGGTCAAGGAGATGCCATGCTTGCCGGTCTGCGCGACGAAGGATGTGTTGAGAATGACCGAAGCGCCCTCGCGCAAGTCCGGCAGCACCGCCTGAAGCGTGACCACCACGCCCTTGACGTTGATATCCATGATCTCGTCATAGAGGTCATCGTCGATGTCGTTGAGTGCCGACGGGAATGCTCGACCGGCGTTGGCAAACACGACATCCAGAGCGCCGAACCGCTCTTTCACCTCGGCGGCAATCGCCCGCATATCCTTGAGCGAACGCACGTCGCCCTGGAGCACCAGCGCGGTCTCGCCCAGCTCGGCCTGCACGCGCTCAAATACAGCAACATCGCGACCGGTAACCGCGACCCGCGCGCCTTCTGCAATGAAGAGCCTGGCGGTGGCGAGCCCGATACCACTGGTACCGCCGGTGATCAAAACCGATTTGTTCTTGAGCCTCATCTTCTGTCCCCTTCTCTGCCTCGTGATTGGTCAAGCCGAAAGGTCACGGCGTCATCACGGTTATGCGCATGTCTGCGCTCGATTTCCTGGGCAAATTATGGAAACAGCCCGCTGATGGCGTAAAGGTCGTATAACCCTCAAAAAACGCCACAAGCTGGCAGACAAACCGATAGAGATCTTTACGCCAAGGTGCGCCAGATCATGAGATGGCCAAGGTGCTGAAAGCATTGTTGCAACGCTTACACAGCGTGGGGTCGAGGCTGCGTGAGGGGGCGTTGTATCCCAAGGACCAGCGCCTTGCGCGGACAGGCGATCGGTTATCAGATCGAGTTCAAATGGGTGTTACAGTGGCGTGTAATTTCGAAAGATATTCCAATTTTTATTTCACATAAAAATCAATATTAACCATGAAATTCAATCGGTTAAGGAAAACATGCCACAAGAAAGGCTCGACCTGTTACGACTTCCAAAACCCATCCGGGACCCCGTCAGCGACCTGGTCCGGGCCTTCAATGCCGCCAGCACCATTGCGGACGTGGAGGCTGAAAGGGCCATTCAGATTGAATGGATCGGCGGCCTGGAAAGTGCCAAGCGCTTGCGACCAGCCGATATCGAAGCGCTCTACATCATTTTTGACGATGCCGTGGAGGCGAAGCTGGCGCAGTTGCAATGAATTTTAATCGCAGCGGACGGAACGGCCGTGCCTGGCCCGCCCCTGATGCTACCTTGAAAGCGGTCTACAATGGGCTCTGCTCTAAAAGCATTTGCGTTACTTACATCCATAGCACGAAGGTCGCCGTAACTGGTTAAGCAAGCTGCAATCAGCTTTTGGAATACTCAACGAATTTCGCTAATGACCACATACCAGCATGGAGATAGGTTATGCCATATGCGGGAATCACGCCTCAAGAATTTTCTGCCACATGTAGTGGGTTGACGTTTCAGTCGCAAGATTACAGCTGCTGGGCCGCGTGTATGTCTGTACTGATGCGCATTAATGGCTTTAATGTCACAGAGCAAACCATCATTAACTATTTTCCGGGATATGCTAAAAAGGACGGCATTGATGCATCCCAATGGAAGACATTAATTCAAAAGATGAACAGTGATTACTTCTCTCATACCTCTTTTGATCACCATGTTCTGATTCCTTCGACTAATTCACCCTCATCGTCATCATTGCAATCGTCACCAGCAGTGCCAGTGCCAACGCCAGTATCGGGGCCTTCATCGTCATCATGGCATTCGTCACCAGCAGCGCCAACGCCAACGCCAACGCCAGTGTCAGGGCCTTCATCGTCATCATGGCAATCGTCACCAGCAGTGCCAACGCCAACGCCAGTGTCGGGGCCTTCATCGTCATCATGGCAATCGTCACCAGCAGTGCCAACGCCAACGCCAGTGTCGGGGCCGTCATCGTCATCGGGGCAATCGTCACCAGCAACACCAACGTCGCCATCGCAGCTAATAAGTTATAAGATTGTTAGGGAAATGCATTATTTTGATCGATACGAGCTTTTCTTTGATTCTCTCCATACCTTTAAAGGAGTAATGGTCTTCAGCAAAGGCCACTTTGTAGTTATACTGGGTCATGATCTCTCAGTTTCGTCTGTCACATACTGGGACCCATGGGATAACAGCATTAACACTGTATCAAAAAGTGACTTCAAGTCGTACGGTGGAACTGGAGAAGCCGCAGTGGTGAGGGAAAGAAGAATAATTGTTTGATGTGGCGAGTATACGATGGCTTGGGTACCAGGCAGAGCCCTTTTCACCGGGGCAGCGAAGAGCAGCGCCGCGGCTGCCTGGGCAGAGACCTTGGCAGGACATGCCAAACAGCAGGCCGGTGTATCCATCTCTGCTTTGGTCTGGCCCTATCGCCATGACAATGGTGAACATCTGTGTATTTCAGTCTCGATTGGGCGCCCCGAGCGGGAACAGCGGACGGAACGGCCGTGCCTCCTCCACCGCCCGGGCGAAGGACGGTCGGCCAAGCAACCGCGCGCGGTACGCGCGGAGCACGGGAAATGCCTCGGAAATCCGGTGTGTCCAATCCGCGTAGAACAGCGCCGGTGCGGCCGCGCAGTCCGCCAGTGTGAAGTCCGCACCTGCGGCCCAAATCCTGCCGGTAAGCTGCCCTTCGAGCCACGCATAGGCAAGTTCCAGCTTTTGCTCAGCAAGCGCCAGCCCTTCCTGACGCCTCACCGGATCGCCCGTCAGCGCACCGCTTACCGCGTGCTGCACCGGGCTCATTACGTGCAGATCGAAGAAACGGTCGAGGAAGCGCACATCCAGCGCGGCCATCGGGTCCCCGGGCAGCAAGTGCACCGGCCCTGGATGCACGAGTTGCAGGTACTCGATGATGATGCTGGTTTCGACTACGTTGCGCTCGCCGTCCACCAGCAACGGAAACTTGCGCAGCGGCCAGCGTCGCAACCATTCGGCCGAGTGCTGCGGTGTGTCCGGTCCGAGACAGCGGAACTCGAAGAGGGTCGCGTTTTCGTAGAGCGCGATAAGCACTTTTTGTGTGTACGACGAGAAGGGATGACCGTAGAGCACAAGCGCCATGTCAAGAGTCTCCAGGAATACTCAAGGGAACTTTTCCCCATGATAGTGTCAATTTGATAGCGCACCTGTGGCGCTGAAACATATTGACCCAACAGTACCAGGCTGTTTCCTGGCAAATCATGGAAGGGTGTGATGAGAGTCATCATTGCAATGCTGTTGATGTTGAGTGGTTACGCCTATGCCGACTGCCTCAGCATCGGGGATAGTGATCAGCGTAGCTATTGTTATGCCAAGGCAGGTCAGGGTAGCTGTTTGTCCATCTCCAACGGCGACTTGCGCAGTGCCTGCTATGCGGAAACCGGTAATGGCAGTTGCCTTTCGATCTCCGACAGTGACCAGCGTGCCTATTGCTACGCCAAGACCGGTCATGGCAGCTGTCTTTCCATCTCCAATGGCAACTTGCGCAGTGCCTGCGATGCGGAAACCGGCAATGGCAGTTGCCTTTCGATCTCCGACAGTGACCAGCGAGCCTATTGCTACGCCAAGACCGGTCACGGTAGCTGCCTTTCGATCTCCAACAGCGACCTGCGCAGCCAATGTGACGCCTTGAAGCCCTGACTGAACAGCTCCTTGGCTGACACCCGACACCGAACGACGACAGCCTGACCGAGCGAAACCATCTGGAGCAGCACGGCAGCGGACGCGGTGTGCGGTACGGGTTGAAGTGACTTGGATCGCCCAGCAGGTGGCCAAACTGGCGTAGTTGCCCAACCTCACCGTGAAAACAATAATCACTAAAGCGAGACGTCCAGGAGATGGCTGCGCCCTTGAAGAGTGGGATTGCGATACTCTTGAAACCAACACCTTCGAAGGAGCCGAAATGTTCAGCCATGTGACTGTCGGAACAAACAATCTCGACAAGGCCGCCGCCTTCTACGACGCGGTTTTGATTCCGTTGGGCCTGCGCCGGCGCACGGTCACGCCTGACGGAGGCCCAGCCGCCGCTTGCTGGGTCATGCCTGATCGCACCTTGCCTCGGTTCTACGTCTATTCGCCCTATAACTGCATGCCGGCAACCCCTGGCAACGGCAGCATGCTGGCTTTCTCTGCACCCTCTCAGGAAGTCGTGGATGCAGCCTATGCCGCAGGTCTTCATAGCGGCGGAGTCGACGAAGGCGCACCGGGGCCTCGGCCTCACTATGGCGACGGCTACTACGGTGCCTACCTTCGTGACCCGGATGGCAACAAGATCCATATCGCCCATCGTGGAGACTTGCACCTCACTGAGTGACGGTGGACTCGTCACTCAGGTGCTGCATGAAATAGCGGAGCGCTACAGCGGTGAACCCAATGATGACGGTCCACGCATCAATGGTCAGCGCTGTAATGAACGCAGGGAGCACTGTCAGATAATCGCGAGGGATTTGATTGCAACGAGCGTCTCCTGACAGCTCAACGCAACTTCAACGGATCCACCAACCCCACCGCAATCACCATCCCCACCAGATCCGGGAGGTTCTGCGCCGCCATGCGTTTCATGACCCTGGAGCGATACAGGTCGATGGTCTTCACACTGACCCCCAACTGCTCGGCGATTTCCCGGTTGGCGTAGCCCTGCACCAGCGGCAACAGCACATCACGCTCTCGCGGGGTCAAACTATCCAGCCGAGCCTGGACCCGCGCCTGCCCCTCGCTCAGGCTCTGGCTGTCATCGGCCCGGCTCAAGGCCTGCTGCACGCTGTCGAGCAGTAACTGTTCGTTATAGGGCTTTTCGATAAAGTCGTGAGCACCGGCTTTGAACGCCCGCACCACGATCGGTACATCGGCATGGCCACTGACAAAGATCACCGGCAAGCGGATATCCCGCGCCCTCATCTCTTCCTGCACATTCAAACCACCCATGCCCGGCATGCGCACATCCAGCAGCACACAGGCATTGAGCCGGGCATCGCAGGCGTCGAGAAAGTCCCGCCCACTGGTGAAGGGCAGCGCCTTGAGGCCGACCGACTCCAGCAGCCAGACCGTCGAGTCGAGCATGCCCTGGTCATCGTCGACCACATAGACCAGCTGCTGCGCCACACTCACCATTGCGTTACTCCTGTTGTTATTTTTTTCGGCCGACGCATTATTGCGCTGGCAAGCGGCAGCGCATCCGCAGACCGCTGGCCATGGGCTGTGCCTGCAGCTCGCCACCGAAGCCGTCGATGATGCTGCGGCTCATCGATAGCCCGAGGCCCAGGCCGTTGGCCTTGCTGGTGTAGAACGGGGTGAAGATCAGTTCCAACTGCGCCAAGGAAACACCGGGGCCCTGGTCACTGACACTCACCTCCACGCCACCATCCAGGCCGCGCTCGGTCGCCAGAATAATTCGCGAGGCTTGCCGCGGATGCACCTCGCGGTTGGCATCGATGGCATTGCGCAACAGATTGAGCAATACCTGCTCCAGCAGCACCCGGTCGGCATAAACCGGCGGCAGATTATCCGGCAGGCGCTCCTCGATCGTCACCTGGCAGGCACTGGCTTCCCAGGCACACAAACGCACCGTCTCGCGAGCCACTTCGCTGATATCCAGGGCCTCCATGCGCCGCCGCCCCTTGCGCAGAAACGCGCGCAGCCGCTTGATCACCTCGGAGGCGTGATTGGCGTGCACGGCGATGCGCTCCAGGCCCTGGGCCACCCGCTCGACGGCCTGCGGATTGCTGTCCATGGCCTGCAAATAACGCTGGCTGGCACTGGCGTAATTGACCACCGCCGCCAACGGCTGATTCATCTCGTGGGCAATGCCCGAGGCCAGCTCGCCCAGGGTCACCAGCCGTGCGGTGTGGGCCAGTTCATCCTGGTGATGACGCTGCTGGGCTTCGCGCAATTCGCGCTCGCTCTGGTCGTGAGCGACCAGGGAGTAGAAGCGTTCACCACTGGCCGAGCGATGCGCCAGCAGCATCAACGACACCGGCACCGAGGCTCCACCATCGAGGGGTTGCAGACGAGCCTCGATGCTCCAGCGACCATCCCGTTCGGCACGACTCCAGCCCTCGCGCTGCAGCGCCGCGAGCACATCGGCGGCCAGAAATTCGTCCAGGCTCGGCATCGTCGCCTGCTCAGCGAACTTGAGCGTGCGCCGGGCCGCCGGGTTGAGATAAGTGACAGCGCCACGGGGCTCGATGAACAACACCGGGTCAGGGTTGGCTTCCACCACCTCCGCCAGCCGGTGCTTGTTTTCCTCGGCCTGGACCCGGGCGGTGATGTCCCGCGACACACTGACCACTTCCACCACCGACCCGGTGTAGGTTTCGCGAATCGCCCGGCAGGCGGTCTCGAACCAACGGTAATGGCCATCGCGATGGCGGATGCGATAGGTCATGGTGTGATAACCGTCCTGCTCCAGGGCGTCACGGGTACGGTGTACCAGGCCGGCCAGATCCTGCGGGTGGAACAGGCTGTGGGCCAGGCGACCGCGCAACTCTTCGGGCCAGTAACCGAGCAAGGTCGAGGACGCCGGGGACGCATCGAGAAAACAGCCGTCGGGGGTATGCCGGGAAATCAGGTCGGTGGTGTTTTCCGTGATCAGGCGGTAGAGACGCCTGGCCGTGGCCGACTCGCGTTCGGCAAGGATCTGCGCGGTGGCTTCGCGACAGCGCGCCAGCACACGGTTTTCCTGCGGGTCGGGAATAAAGGTCCAGACCAGGATCCGCTGCTCGAATTGCGCCTCGACACCTTCGATGGCCCGTTGCTGGTCCAGGCAGGCGCGTACCAGCGGCTGGTGATTGACCGGCAACAAGCTCACCGCATCAGCTAGCGGTAGTTGTTCGAGCAACGCCAGCAACGCCCTGTTGAGCTCCAGCGGTCGGGCCCGGGCATCGAGCAGCAGGCTCGGCTGCGGATCGTGGTCCAGTAACGGCGAACCCTGCGCCAGACCAATGGCGGCGGACGTCATCGCGGCCCCCGCCTGGAGAAAGGCCGGGCCAATCGCGACTTTATGGGCAGTATTGCGGTCATGATTTGAACCTTGAAATTCTTATAGTAGATATACTATACAACTCAGGTAGTACTTCCATATCAATCCACAAACATTATATAAAACACCCCGGATAAGTCATCGAGGGGATCGGTAAAGACCGAGCACCTCGGACATAGAGCTAATAATCAGCCACCGGGTACCCGAACCATGTCCATCTACGAGCAAGGCCTCGCGCCAACTGCCGTCAATCATATTGCCCTGTCTCCACTCGGTTTTATCGAGCGTACTGCCAAGGTCTACCCCGACTACCCCGCCGTGATCCACGGCTCGATCCGCCGCACCTGGGCCCAGACCTACACGCGCTGCCGACGCCTGGCCTCGGCGCTGGCCGGGCGCGGCATCGGCCGCAATGACACGGTGGCGGTGATGCTGCCGAATATCCCGGCCATGCTCGAAGCCCACTTCGGTGTGCCAATGATCGGCGCGGTGCTCAACGCCCTCAACGTGCGCCTGGATGCCGAAGCCATTGCCTTCATGCTCGCCCATGGCGAAGCCAAGGTGCTGATCGCCGACCGCGAGTTCCATGACGTGGTACAGGCCGCCATCGGCATGCTCGACCACCCGCCGCTGGTGATCGATGTCGATGACCCGGAATACGGCGAAGGCCAGGCCGTCAGCGACCTGGACTATGAAGCGCTGCTGGCCGAGGGCGATCCGGCCTATGACTGGCAGTGGCCGCAGGACGAATGGCAAGCCATTGCCCTGAACTACACCTCCGGCACCACCGGCAACCCCAAGGGCGTGGTCTATCACCATCGCGGCGCCTATCTCAGTTCTCTCGGCAACCAGATGATCTGGAGCATGGGCAACCACCCGGTGTACCTCTGGACCTTGCCGATGTTCCACTGCAACGGCTGGTGCTATCCCTGGGTAGTGACCGCGATGGCCGGGGTGCATGTGTTCCTGCGCCGGGTCGACCCGCAGAAGATCCTCAACCTGATCCGCGAACACCAGATCACCCACCTGAGCGGCGCGCCAATCGTACTCAACGCCCTGGTCAACATGCCCGAGTCGGCCAAGGCGGCAATCGATCATCCGGTCAACGCCCTGGTCGCCGGCGCCGCCCCACCGGCCAAGGTGATTGGCGCCGTGGAAGCCATGGGCATCAAGGTCACCCACGTCTACGGCCTGACCGAGGTCTATGGCCCGGTGACCATCTGTGCCTGGCATGAGGCCTGGGATGAACTGCCGCTGGAAGGGCGGGCGCAGGTCAAGGCGCGCCAGGGCGTGCGCTACCAGACCCTCGAAGGTCTGATGGTGGCCGATCCGAAAACCCTGGAGCCGGTCCCCGCCGATGGCCAGACCATCGGCGAAATCTTCATGCGCGGCAACACGGTGATGAAGGGCTACCTGAAGAACCCCAGCGCCACGGCCGAAGCCTTCGAAGGCGGCTGGTTCCACACCGGCGACCTGGCGGTGACCCATCCGGACGGTTACGTGGAGATCCGCGACCGGCTCAAGGACATCATCATCTCCGGCGGCGAGAACATCTCCACCATCGAACTCGAAGGCGTGCTCTATCGCCATCCGGCGGTGCTGGAAGCCGCGGTGGTGGCCCGTCCGGATGAAAAGTGGGGGGAAACGCCGTGCGCCTTCATCACCCTCAAGGCCCATCATCAGGATGTGCGTGAAGCCGAGATCATCGCCTTCTGTCGCGAACACCTGGCCGGTTTCAAAGTACCGCGCAGCGTGGTCTTCACCCAGTTGCCCAAGACCTCGACCGGCAAGATCCAGAAGTTCGTCCTGCGCGATATGGCGAAAAACCTCTAGCCTTTACCTATCGACCCAGGGTGTTGCCGACGCCTGGGGTGACGCGCATTGCCCATGGCGCCGCCGCGCCGTGTTTCCATTCCCTATTTGCAGGATGTTTCCCGCCATGCCCGAGTTCAACGCGCCCCTGCGCGACATGCGCTTCGTACTGCATGAAGTCTTCAATGCCCGCCAGCTCTGGGCGCGCCTGCCGGCCCTGGCCGAGACCGTCGACGCCGAGACCGCCGATGCGATTCTTGAAGAAGCGGCCAAGGTCACCGGTAACCTGATCGCCCCGCTCAACCGCAGCGGCGACGAAGAAGGCGCCCAGTGGCACAACGGCCAGGTCAGCACCCCGAAAGGCTTCAAGGCAGCTTATGCCACCTATATCGAGGGCGGCTGGGTCGGCCTCAGCGGCAACCCGCAATTCGGCGGCATGGGCATGCCGAAGATGCTCGCCGTGCAATTCGAGGAAATGCTCTACGGCGCCAACTCCAGCTTCGCCCTCTATTCGGCACTGACTTCCGGGGCCTGCCTGGCCATCGACGCCCATGCCACCCAGGCATTGAAAGAGCGCTTTCTGCCGCCGATGTACGAAGGCCGCTGGGCCGGGTCCATGTGCCTGACCGAAGCCCATGCCGGCACCGACCTGGGACTGATCCGCACCCGCGCCGAACCCCAGGTCGACGGCAGCTACCGCATCAGTGGCAGCAAGATCTTTATCACCGGCGGCGAACAGGACCTGACCGAGAACATCATCCACCTGGTGCTGGCCAAGCTGCCGGATGCACCACCGGGCCCCAAAGGCATCTCGCTGTTCCTGGTGCCGAAAATCCTCGTCGATGCCGACGGCAATCTGGACGCCGCCAATGCGCTCAGTTGCGGCTCGATCGAACACAAGATGGGCATCAAGGCCTCCGCCACCTGCGTGATGAACTTCGACGGCGCCAGCGGCTGGCTGATCGGTGAGGCCAACAAGGGCCTGGCGGCGATGTTCACCATGATGAACTACGAGCGCCTGTCCATCGGCATCCAGGGTATCGGGTGCGCGGAAACGTCCTACCAGAACGCCCGGACCTACGCCCGCGAACGCCTTCAAAGCCGTGCCCCGAGCGGGGCGGTGGCCAAGGACAAGGCCGCCGACCCGATCATCGTCCACCCCGACGTACGGCGCATGCTGCTCAGCATGAAGGCCATGACCGAAGGCGGCCGCGCGTTCGCCAGCTATGTCGGCCAGCAACTGGACCTGGCCAAGTTCTCCGAGCAGCCTGATGAACGGCACAACGCCGAGGCCCTGGTCGCCCTGCTGACCCCGGTGGCCAAGGCATTTTTCACCGACACTGGCCTGGACAGCTGCATCCACGGCCAACAAATCTTCGGCGGCCACGGCTATATCCGCGAATGGGGCCAGGAACAGTTGGTGCGGGACGTGCGCATCGCGCAGATCTACGAAGGCACCAACGGCATCCAGGCCCTCGACCTGCTGGGCCGCAAGGTGGTGGGCAACGGTGGGGTCGCCCTGCGCCTGTTCACCGCCGAGATTCGCGACTATGCCGAACGGCCCGGCGCGGCCTACAGCAATGACCTGCTGGACGCGGTGCAACGCCTGGAAAGCCTCAGCGACTGGCTGCGGGAGCAGGCCGCGCACAACCCCAATATCATCGGCAGCGCCTGCGTCGAATACCTGCACTTGTTGGGGTATGTCGCCTACGCCTATCTCTGGGCGCGCATGGCCCAGGTCGCGCAAGACAAGCACGACGAGGATCAAGGGTTTTACGGGGCGAAACGGGCCACCGCGCAGTTCTACTTCAGCCGCTTGCTGCCGCGCATCCTGAGTCTGGAACAAAGCATTCGCGCAGGCAGTGCGTCGTTGTTCGGGCTGGAAGCCGAGCAGTTCTGAATCCATGCCTGCCGCGTGCAGGCACAAGAAGGCACCTGCATCACCGATGCAAAACAACAAGAACCGGCTCTGCGGCCCTCAAGGAGCCTCTCGACCCGTTGTTGCTCCCTATAAAAGTTTCATAAATTTTCACTCACCACCTTTCCTCACATTTTGTTACATTAGCGCAAATAACCACGGAGAACTCCCATGGACCCCAGCTCTAGTAGGCCGGTCACACTGACTGGAATGGTGCCGCCTGGCAGGTAGGACTGACCCTGGTTGATCTCCCCCCGCTCGAACGCCCCGCGCTTTATGCAGTTCCCTTCCGTGTGACCTCCAAGCAACCCGGACCGACCTCGGTCAGCGGTTGAATACCCAATTTATTTGCGCTTCCCGTAACGCCAGGAATGCCTGTCATTTCGTCTCCAGCAACGCCCACGGACTGTGGCCAGGAGAAGGAAGACCCATGCTCGCCTGTCCGTGGGAAACCAAAAAGCGGCTGCCAATGCCACGCTTTGGAGGAACTCACCATGTCCAACTTGAATGCACAATCCGCTGTTCTCGACAGCGCCCACATCGGCGATATCCGCGGAGCCTTCGGCACCATCCGCCATGACGATATCGCCCCACGCAACGGCTGGATGCATCGCCTCAAAACCCTGCTGGCCATCCTCGGCCCGGGCCTGATCGTGATGGTCGGCGACAACGACGCCGGGGCGTTCAGCACCTACGGCCAAGCCGGCCAGAACTACGGCACGCTGCTGCTGTGGACCCTGGCCCTGCTGATCCCGGTGCTCTACGTCAACCAGGAGATGGTCCTGCGCCTGGGCGTGGTGACCGGTGTCGGCCATGCCCGCCTGATCCTCGACCGCTTCGGCAAGTTCTGGGGCGCGTTCAGCGCCATCGACCTGTTTATCCTCAACGCCCTGACCATCGTCACCGAATTCATCGGTATCAGCCTGGGGATGGATTTCCTCGGCGTGCCCAAGGTGGCCGGCGTGTGCCTGGCCGCGGTGTTCATCATGCTGGCGGCATGCACGGGCAATTTCCGACGCTTCGAGCGGTTCGCCCTGATCCTGGTCTTCGGCAGCCTGCTGCTGGTGCCGATTTTCGTGATGATCCACCCACCGATGACGCAGGTCGCCCATGACTTCTTCACCCCGCAACTGCCGGCTGACGGCAAGCTGTCGGAGGTGCTGCTGCTGATCATCGGGATTGTCGGCACCACCGTGGCGCCCTGGCAGTTGTTCTTCCAGCAAAGCTACGTGATCGACAAGCGCATCACCCCGCGCTTCATCAAGTACGAACGCGCCGACCTGTGGCTGGGCATCGCCATGGTGGTGATCGGGGCGGTGGCGATGATTGCCTTCACCGCGCAGGTTTTCGTCGGCCACCCGGAGTTCGGCAACTTCACTGACGCCGGCGCCATCGCCGCCGGTATCGCCAAGTACCACGGGCGCCTGCCGGGTGTGTTGTTCGCGGTCGCACTGATCGACGCCAGTATCATCGGCGCCATGGCGGTGTCGCTGTCGACCGCCTATGCACTGGGCGATGTCCTGAGCCTCAAGCACTCGTTGCACCGCAAGCCCGGCGACGCCAAGGGCTTCTACCTGATGTACTGCGGCCTGATCGCCGTCGCCGCGGCCCTGGTGCTGATCCCCGGCGTACCGCTGGGCCTGCTGACCAACGCGGTACAGACCCTGGCCGGCGTGTTACTGCCCAGCGCCACGGTGTTCCTGCTGCTACTGTGTAATGACAAGGAAGTGCTCGGCCCCTGGGTGAACAAGCGCTTCACCAATGTGGTGACCGCGGTCATCGTCGCGATACTGGTGCTGTTGTCCGTGGTCCTGACCTCGGCCGTGGCGTTCCCGGACATGTCCGGTGAAACCATCACCGATATTCTGATCGGCGGCGGTATCGTCGGCCTGGTCATCGCCATCGCGGTCAACGTACTGCATGCCCGCGAAGCCGTGGACAAGGCCGGCCTGACCGACAAGGCGAGCACTTTCACCCAGGAAATGATGAACTCCTGGCGCATGCCAGCGCTGAACAAGCTCAAGCCCATGGTCCTGTCGCAACGCAATCGGATCTGGATGGGGGTGCTGCGCGGTTACCTGGTTGTCGCCATGGGCATGGTGATTTTCAAGGTGGTCCAGTTGGCGATGGCGTGACCCCCTCGGGTCGAGCCAAAAACTACTGAAGCCGACCGAGCATGGGCCTGCTTATTGCTCGCTTATGTTCGGTCAATATCAGCGCAAGCCGACGAATAATTGATGAGGCTAACGGGGCCCGGGACAACACCGACGATGAAATGCTCTGCAGATCCGACCAGTCACCCTGATCCGGTCACCGAAGTGCGACTCACTGATGTCATAATGCGACCTGACTACAGGGTCACGGGGACGCGCTAATCAAATGTCTATGAACCACGCCAGAAAACAATCGGGATTCACCCTGATCGAAATGATGATCACCGTCGCCATCGTCGCGATCCTCGCCGCCATTGCGCTTCCGGCCTACACTAGCTACATCACCAAGAGCGATATCAAGGCGGCCCAGGCCGACCTCGTCGCGCTGAGCCTCAATCTGGAAAACTACTATCAGAAACAGTTGGCCTACCCGGTCTCGACGGCCAGCGGCATAACCTCGATCCAGTGCGCACTGATTGGCAACCCTACACCCTGCACCGCCCCGTCGTCAGGCTGGCAACCCAGCCAGTCCAGCCTGTTCAGCTACTCCATCAGCTCCACCGCCACAACTTATACCGTGACCGCAACGGGTAGCAGCGGCAGTGTCAATGGCTGCGTCATCACGCTGGATCAAGGCAATAATCGCAACATCGCTTCCTGCAGCTCGTATAACGGCGGCTGGCTGTAATGAACAGTCGCGGCTTCACCCTGATCGAGTTGATGATTACCATCACCCTGTTCGGCCTCTTGCTGTTCGTGGGGATGCCCTTGACCCAGTCATGGACCAACAGTGGTTATCAGCGCGATGCCGCCGGCCTCTTGAAACAAGGGATCAGCCGCGCCAAGGCAATCGCCCTGCGCAACCAGGGTAAAATGCAGGACTCCGCGCCCGCTGCCGTACTGTGCCGCTCCGGGCAGAACCTCAGGCTGTACAGCCTTTCCAGCGCCATCGACTGTACTGCGACCACGCAGATCTGGAGCACCTCGCTTCCGAACGCCGCGGTGATCCAGACTGGCGGTGTCGATCTGGTCTGCATCGCCTTCAACAACCGAGGTTTTGCAGTCAGCTCCGGCTCGTGCACCACCAGCACCATTCAAGTCACGGCCGGCAGCGAGAGTTCAGTCGATGTCCCGATTATATAAGCTGGCCTCGAAGCGACAACGGGGCGACGTGCTGCTCGAATCACTGATTGGTATCCTGCTGATGGCGATTGTCGGCCTGGGCATCACCTATGCCGCGTCGCGGGCGGCGGTAAGCCAGCGGGACATGAAACTGGAAAATATCGTGGTCGCCCAGATGCGCAGTCTGCTGGAGCAGAACGGCGCGTCGTTGTGCACGACCAACGCCGCCTTGCTCGTCGTCTCCATCCCCACCCAGACAGCCACCCTGCCGATCATAGCGACCTGCACCAGCGCCCCAGCCGTCACGGCTGGTACCAGCGCCACCCCCCTCCCCGGCGGGCCGCAACAGAGTTCGGTAGTACTCACTACACGCAGCTCGGACAGCAGCATTTTTGGCGGCATCATCCGCGTGGGAGACGAGTCATGAGCAGCGAGCAGCGTGGCTTCACGCTGATCAGCCTGATGGTCGGCACGGTCATTTCCCTGCTCAGCATACTGGCCATGCTCTCGTTGTATAAAAACCTGGTCTACACTTCCGCGGCATCGATCCAGAGCGCTCGACAGGACGGAGAGATCGCATCAGGCCTGTTGACAGCCCAGCGAGAACTGATGAATGGCGGTTTCTGGAGCGGCAGCGCGACCGCGCGCGCCACCTCCGATATCGACAACTACTTCGTGCTGCTCTCCGGCGCCACCCTGACCAATGGCACGCTGGCCGGCACTGCCACCGCCCAGACCAGCTTTCCAACCCTGACCAGTTCCGCACCGAATGGCATCACGGGTAATGCCATTGTCTGGTCCTATCAGACCAGTTCCACCGCGACTACAGCCAGTTGCGCAGGGCTCGTGGTCATCAACGGCGCCCTGGTCAGCCTCAAGGGCGCGGTCGGCTGTACCCAGGCCTCGACGCAATGGAACACCACCACCTGGACCAGCACCACGCTGATCGAAGCCGGCCAGGGCACCACGATGTTTTCAGTAGGCTTCGCCACCTGCTGGCCCTACGGTCGCACCATCAACACCGCCTATCGCCTGCAAGTCACCCTGAGTGCCAATAACAGCACGCTGGACCCGAACAGCACCGATCCTCAGCCCGCCTATGTCAAAAGCAAGGCGACGGTCTGTCTGATCAATTTCGAAAAGCCTACTTCCTAGCCGAGCTCTCGATGCCAGCCTCATCGTTTTCCACATCGTCGCGCACCGCTCAACGTGGCATGGCCGCAACGCTGATGATCCTGTTCATCGGCATGGCCCTGACCGTGACCGCCCTGGGGATGATGTACGGCATACGCGGCGCCCAGCAACAGCAGGTGGCGGCACACGCCACCTCGCCAGCGGAGTCGCGAGTCTGGAACGGCGTGGAATGGGTGCGTCAGTACTTGCAGGCGCAGTTGCAGAATGGCACCCTGAACGTCACCGCGGGCGACCTACCCATCAGCGCCACTGGACTCAAAGCGACGATACTTCCTGGCAGCACCAACACCCAGGTAACCGCCAACATCACCGCCACCAACAACTTGGCGACCAGCACCCTACAAGTGGTCTATGTGCTGACGCCGGCCAGTCCCGCGACCACAACCAACGGGGCCCTGCCCCCAGCCTTGCAGTTCAACGGCGACTTCAACTACAGCGGCGGCAGCCTGTCGATCACCAACGGCACGGCCCTGGCGAATATCGCCGTGATGGGCACGCTGAGCATTTCCAGTGGTTCGAAAGCCTATGTCTCCGGTTGCGCCAAGGGCGGTATCAACCTCAGTGGCGGTGGCATCGCGGACAATGCAACCCTCAACACCGAAGGTACCTTTACCTTTAGTTCCAGCAGCCAGCCGGTCAACCTGACCGTGGGGGCCAAGACCATCAACATCTCCCAGTCCGGCGGCAGCTATGTGGCGATCACGGCGGGAGCGTTCAAGGCCAATGTGCTGTCGGGCGGATCGACGATCGGCACCGCCCTGGTCGGCGGCACAAAAAACACCGACAACTCGATCACCGCCGCCAGCACCGGCACCGCACTGATCACCCTCACCGATGGCACGGTCTATACCCTGGACCTGAGCAAGGTCAGCCAATCCAGTGGGGTCATCAGTACCACGGCCGGCGCGGTGCTGATCTCAGGGACCGGCACCCTGCCCGCCAGCATCTCGCTGACCTACAACTCGGTATACGGCGGCGGCGTCAACTTCCTGACCGGCACCGTCGGGACCTTGTGGGGCAACACCCTGGCGATCACCGGCTTCAGCGGCACCTACACCACACTCAAAGCCAACAGCGACGTATCGATCCTCACCGCGACAGTAGGTCAGTTCCAGGGCGGCGGAAATTTGAACGTGAAGCAATACAATACCCCGTCATTCAGCGCGGCCAGCCAGATCGCCGGCACGCTGCTCAACCAGGACGGCACGACCTACACCGGCACGGCACTGGCGAACCTGACGCAGAATGTCGCCGGCGCCTCGCCCGGCCTGCCCGGCGTGCCGTACTGCAACATCACCGTCTCCACGGTGGACGTCACGGCCCTGAAAAGCCAGGCCAACTATGTGTTCGCTTTTTCCGGGAGCACACCGACGCTGACGATTCAGAACGTCAAAACCTCCGCGGGCACGGCAGTGCCAGCGGGGCCCTATGACCTCACGAAAACCGATATGCGCACCCTGCTGGGCGCCAACTTCATGATCTGCAACTATGGCAACACCAGTTGCGGCAGCAGTGCGACCCCCAGCAGCGGCTGGACCTTTACGGGTATCAAGGCCATGCCGCCAGGTGTGCTCTGGTTCGATGGCAATATCACCCTCGATGGCGTGCAGAGCCTGACCCGGCTGACCAATACCGTGCTCAGCAACAGCAACAGCAGCAATAACAACAAGGGCGACGTTACCCTGACCAGCAGCGGCATGGTGCCGTTGTACTCGCCGAACTTCTCCGGCTACACCAACCTGTGCGGCGGGTCGTTCTACCCGACCAACCTGTGCGACAAGACAGCGGGGGCCCTGACCACCTGGACCGACGCCTCCAACGTCAGCCACAGCGGCCTGCCCATCGGCAACATCGCCATTGAAGCCAACGGCGGGCTGAACAGCAGCGGCTGGACCCTATACGGCAACGTCATCCTCGGCGGTCTCGTCAGTACCACGGGGGCCACCACCAGTATCAAGGGCGCGCTTTCCAGCGGTGGCAACGGCACCAGCACGACCACCATTTCCCAGGGCGGCATCGCCGTCGACGTCTCGAGCGTGACCAGCGACCAGACCATCACCACCACCCCGCCCAGCACGGGTGGCGGCGGCGGGGCGGTCCAGGCCTCGACGAGAGTGCGCTGGATCCGGGCATATTGAGTTCAGCGCCGCCGTCACCGTCCCCCTGTGCCGGCGGCGCTGACACTTTTGCATCCCCCCGATCGACGACTGTTCCAGCCAACGCGCCCGGACTATAGTGCTCCGCATGTCCAAGGCAGGAGCCTACACAGTGCACTCACGTTTTCCATCACGCCGCTTCCCTCTTCGCGCCCTGACCCTGAGCCTCGCGCTCACCCTCTGCAACGTCCCGTTTGCCTCAGCCGACACCCGCCTGCCCGACGCCCCGGAAATCGGCACGGGCTATCGCACGGGCATGCTCACCCAACACGCCACCCGGCACATGGCCGCGGCGGCCAACCCGCTGGCGGCCGCGGCCGGGCGCGAGATCCTGCGCCAGGGCGGCTCAGCCGTGGATGCGGCGATTGCCATGCAAGCCGTACTGACCCTGGTGGAACCGCAAGCCACCGGCATCGGCGGCGGCGCCTTTATCATGGTCTGGGATGGCAAACAGGTGCATGCCTACGACGGACGTGAAACCGCACCGGCGGGCGCCACCGAGCAACTCTTCCTCAAACCCGACGGCACGCCAATGGCCTTCACCCAGGCCCAGATCGGCGGACGCTCGGTCGGTACGCCCGGGGTGCTGCGCGCCCTTGAACTGGCCCATCGCAGCCAGGGCCGCCTGCCCTGGGCGAAGCTCTTCGACCCGGCCATCCGCCTGGCCGAACAGGGCTTCCCGATTTCACCGCGCCTGCACAAGCAGATCGTCGCCAGTCCGTTCCTGCCCCACTCGCCGGCCATGGCCGCGTACTTCCTCAATGCCGACGGCAGCCCGAAAGCCGTCGGTACGATGCTGAAGAACCCGCAACTGGCCGCCGTGCTCAAGCGCATCGCCAACGAAGGCACGGATGCGCTCTACAAGGGCGTCATCGCCGAGGAGATCGTCGCGGCGGTCAATCGCAGCACCAACCCCGGAACGCTCTCGCTGGCCGACCTGCAAAGCTATCAGGCCAAGGAACGCACGCCGCTGTGCTCCGACTACAAGCAATGGCAGCTCTGCGGCATGCCACCCCCCTCCTCCGGTGGCATCGCCATCGCACAGATCTTCGGCACCCTGCAGGCTCTCGAGGCCCAGGACAAACGCCAGGCGCTGTCAGCGCTCGGTCCGGTGAAAAGCGCCAGCCCCGCCGGTCTCGAACCGCGCCCGCAAGCCGTGCACCTGATCGCCGAAGCCGACCGCCTGGCCTATGCCGATCGGGGTCTGTATGTCGCCGACAGCGACTTCATCCCGGTCCCGGTCGCCGGGCTGATCGACCCCACCTACCTCGCCAGCCGCGCCCGCCTGATCGGTGAGCGCAGCCTGGGCCAGGCCGAGCCCGGCGTGCCGGCCGGCATCCAGGTGGCCCTGGCCCCGGACCGCTCGCCAATGCGCATTTCTACTTCGCAGATCGTCGCCGTGGACGACCAGGGCGGTGCCGTGTCGATGACCACCACGGTGGAAAGCTCGTTCGGCTCACACCTGATGGTCGAGGGTTTTATCCTCAACAATCAACTGACCGACTTCTCCTTCATCCCGAGTGAAAACGGCAAGCCGGTGGCCAACCGTGTCGAGCCGGGCAAACGCCCACGCTCGGCCATGGCGCCGACCCTGGTGTTCGACCGTTCGAGTGGCGAGTTTCTCGGTACCGTCGGCTCGCCCGGCGGCTCGCAGATCATCGAGTACGTTTCCAAGACCCTGGTCGGCCTGCTGGACTGGAAGCTCGATCCGCAATCGGCTATCAACCTGCCCAACTTCGGCAGCCGCAATGGCCCTACCGAACTGGAACAAGGCCTGTTCTCAGCCCAGTTGGTGAAAGCATTGCAGGACAAGGGACACCCCGTCAGCGAGCTGGACATGACCAGCGGCACCCAGGCGATCATGCGCGTGCGCGATGCCAAGGGGCAGTCGTCATGGGCCGGCGGCGCCGATCCTCGGCGCGAGGGTGAGGCGCTGGGCGACTGAAATATCTTGGAACACTCTGGGGCGACGGCTCTTCACAATATGTTGAGAAATCGCCCCGTATACTTTTCCAATCCACAGCTTGCCTTGCGACCCGCTCCTCTCTTTCGGTATCACTATGCGAATGACACGCCCCTTTCTCCTCCTGCTCCTTCTGGGTGGCCTACTGTTTTTTTTCGGACTGGGTAACCACGAGCTGCAAGGCTCCACGGAATCCCGGGTGGCCGGGATCGCGATGGAAATGCACCTGACCCAGGATTGGGTCACTCCGCACCTGCTGGGTGAACCTTTCCTGGAAAAACCACCGCTGAGCCTATGGCTCGACGCCGGCGCCATCCAGTTGTTTGGCGGCACGCCCCTGGCCGTGCGCCTCGCCTCGGCCTTCGCCGGCCTGTTCACGGTGCTTGCGCTCTTTGCGTTTCTGCGCAAAATCGGTCGCCCCAGCGTACTGGCCTGGACCGCCGCCGCGATGCTCGCCACCATGGCCAGCTACCTGGGCAACGCGCGCCAGGTCGGCGAAGACGCGCTGCTCAGCCTCGGGGTGACCCTGGCCCTGCTGGCCTTCTTCCGCGCCACCGAGCAACGCGCAAAAGGTAACCCGAGCCTCAGCGTCTGGTGTGTCTTCGCCCTCGGCATCGTGATCGCGACCCTGAGCAAGGGCGTACTGGGCCTTGCCCTGCCGGGTATCGTGATTTTCGTCTACCTGGTGAGCCAAAGCCTGATCGACAAACGCTTCAGCCTTGGCGACTGGCTGCGTCCGGCGCTGTTCACCGCGCTCGGGCTGATCCCCCTGCTGATCTGGCTATGCCTGCTCTACCAGCGCGGCGGCCTGCAGGCCGTCGGCGAAGTGCTGTGGGCCAACAGCGTCGGCCGCTTCAGCGGTTCCTTCACCTCCGCCGGACACTATGAACCGTTCTACTACTACCTGGCCAAGCTGCCGGAAGCCTTCCTGCCCTGGAACCTGCTGGTGTACCTGGGCCTGTGGAACCTGCGCAAACGCCTGGTGGACAACCGCCACCTGCTGTTCGCCAGTGTCTGGATCCTGGCCCAGTTCACCCTGCTGACCCTGGCCTCCAGCAAGCGCATGGTCTACCTGATGTCCATGGCTCCGGCCGCCGCCATCATCGCCGCCGAGTACTCGGTGGTGATCCTCGAGTGGCTGCGTCGACGCTCGGCCAGTTCGACCTTCAGCGCCAAACTGGTGAAACATCACCGGCCCCTGGCAATGGGGCTGATGGCGCTGGTGGTCGGCGGCTACCTGGTAGCGGCAGCGCTGGAGTCGCGCTCCGACGTCAAGAACTCCTTCAAACCGCTGACCGACCAGGTCATCGAACTGCAGGCCCACGGCAAGCAGGTCGCGCTGTTCCAGCCGGAAGAGCGCCTGGCCTCGACCGTGTTCTATACCCAACGCCAGCAACAAGTGCTGATGACCGAAGCCGAGTTGAGCGCTTTCCTGGCTGCCTCGCCGGACAATGTGGTCATCGTCGACCAGGGCCTGAAAATCCCGGCACCTCCGGCACCGGCCAAGGTCCTGAGCAGTGTCACCATCGGCGGCAAGCGTCTGTATAACTTCTACGGGCAATAAACGCCCCCATACGCTCCCCCCCCCCAAAAACCGGTGCCTTCGTAGCGCCGGTTTTTTTTCACCCGAAACCGACTTCACGAACAGCCAAACGACAAACACAGCTATCCTCGCCCCCACAACACAGAAACATGCTGTATGACAAAATATCGTTCAGCTATCTGTGTTACCGCCGATAGAAGCTCTACCAACAAATTCAGCTGGCTCCAAAAACAACACCTTCCAGCCACCCGATAGCATGCAACACAACGTTCCTGGAGGAATTCGATGAATAGCTGGTTTGGCAATATCAGCGTCAACCTGAAACTTGGTCTGGGGTTCGGCTTGGTGCTGCTCCTGACCACCATGCTGGCCCTGACCGGCTGGAACAGCCTGGGCGGCCTGATCGATCGCAGCAACTGGATGAGCGACATCACCCAGCTCAACGCCTCGCTGACCAAACTGCGCGTGGCCCGCCTGCAATATATGCTGGCCGATGGCAACGAAACCGCCGCACAGAACGTGCAGGTCACCCTGGAAGCCTTCATCGCCCAGCAGCAAAAGCTGATCGGCAGCTTCAAGAGCCCGGAAAACCTCAAGCTGCTCAAAGAGCAGGCCGACCTTATCTCGCAATACCAGCAATCGCTGAACAAGATGCGCGATGCCTATCGCACCGGCAACGGCGCCCGCCAGACCATGGGTGACAACGCCGAGACCGTCAACAAGCTGATCAACGCCATCCACGACCAGGTGCTGAACATGCAGCCTGGCGAGGAAGGCCGCTTCGAACGCTTCCAGGCCATCACCCGGGCCAAGGAACAGTTTCAGTTGACCCGCTATGAAGTGCGCGGTTATGCCGCCAACAGCAACCCGGACACCGAGCAGAAAGCCTTCAATCAGTTGAGCGAAGCGATCGACGGGCTCAAAGCACTGGCGCAAGCCTTCAGCAGTGCCGAACAGGCCTCCGTGACCCAGCTCGAGACGGCCCTGGGCAACTACCGCAGCGCCTTGCAGGCCTACAAAGCGGCCAACGCCGGCATCGCCCAGGCGCGCAAGGAAATGACCGACCAGGGCACCGACATCGTCACTCGCAGCGAAGCGCTGTATCAGATCCAACTGGACCGACGCGACAGCGAAAGCGCCCAGGCCCGCACCTTCCAACTGGGCAGTACGCTGCTGGCGTTGCTGGTCGGGATTCTCGCCGCCGTGGTCATCACTCGGCAGATCACCCGCCCGATCCGCGAGACCCTCGGTGTGGTCGAGCGCATTGCCGCCGGTGACCTGACCCACAACCTGGTGGTGACCCGCCGTGACGAACTGGGTGTGCTGCAACAAGGCATCCAGCGCATGGGCAGCACCCTGCGCGACCTGATCAGCGGTATCCGCGATGGTGTCACCCAGATCGCCAGCGCCGCCGAGGAACTCTCGGCGGTCACCGAACAGACCAGCGCCGGGGTCAACAGCCAGAAAATCGAAACCGATCAGGTGGCCACGGCGATGCACGAAATGACCGCCACCGTTCAGGAGGTCGCGCGCAATGCCGAACAGGCCTCCCAGGCCGCCGCCGCCGCGGACGGTGAAGCCCGTGAAGGTGACAAGGTGGTCGGCGAGGCCATTGCCCAGATCGAACGCCTGGCCACCGAAGTGGTGCGTTCGACCGAAGCCATGACCGTGCTGCAACAGGAAAGCGACAAGATCGGCGCGGTCATGGATGTGATCAAGGCCGTGGCCGAACAAACCAACCTGCTGGCACTCAACGCCGCCATCGAGGCGGCCCGGGCCGGTGAAGCCGGACGCGGGTTTGCCGTGGTGGCTGACGAAGTGCGCGGCCTGGCCCAGCGTACCCAGAAGTCCACCGAAGAGATCGAGGGCCTGGTGGCCGCCTTGCAGAACGGTACCCAGCAAGTGGCGAACGTGATGAACAACAGCCGCAACCTGACCGACAGCAGTGTCGCCCTGACCCGCAAGGCCGGCGTCTCACTGGAGAACATCACCCGCACGGTGTCGAACATCCAGTCGATGAACCAGCAGATCGCCGCGGCAGCCGAGCAGCAGAGCGCGGTGGCCGAGGAAATCAGCCGGAGTATCGTCAATGTGCGCGATGTGTCCGAACAGGCCGCCGCCGCCAGCGACGAAACCGCGGCGTCCAGCGTCGAGCTGGCCCGGTTGGGTAATCAGTTGCAGATGATGGTCAGCCACTTCCGCGTGTAACGCCACTGTCTCGCCAGGCCCCACAGAACGGAAACTGTGGAGCCGGCGGACGCTGTCAGACGCAAATCGCGTGGGTAAATACCAGCCGATTGCCGAACGGATCGTAAATCGCCATGTCCAGGCTGCCCCAGGGCATCGCCTGGATCTCCAGCGGTTCAGCATCGCCGGCCTTGTCCAGCAACTGCGCCCTGAAGCCTTCCAGTTCGTCGGTTTCGATGCGCAACGCCGCCCCCGGCGCGGCATCGCCAGTGTGCTCGCTCAGGTGCAGCACGCAATCCCCCCGGGACACTTGCAGATACAGGGGAAACCCGGGCTCGAAACGGTGCCGCCAATCGACGCTGAACCCAAGGAAGTCAACGTAGAACGCCAAGGCCTTGCCTTCGTCTTCGATACGCAAGATGGGAGTGGTTTTACCGAAGCTCATGACGGGTCTTCCTGGCTACCTGAGTTAAAGCGCTTCGGCCTGGAAAGCAGATTCTTTAATAGCCAGATGCCACCACTACTAAAAGCGCGAAGCGCCTCGCAAAAACCGCGTCGTAAAGCCTCCGCGCGCGCAGACAAGCGAGCAGATCCCAGAGCCTGGTCGGGCTGATCGCCACCCAGGCCCGGAAGCGATCGACCCGCTGTTCCTTCACACCATCTCGTTGAGAATCCACTCGGTCACCGAGGTGCGCTTGGGCACCCAACCCAGCAGTTCGCGGGCCTTCCTGCCGCGCACCCGGCTGTTGGAGCCCAGGCCATAGTTGGCCATTTCATAACCCCATTCGGCCTCGGCGTCGGCCAGCGGCCAGTCCTGCGGTTCACCCAGGCCCAGGGCCCGGGCCATGGCGGTGGTCATCTGGAAAAACGCCGCCTCGCCGCTTTCCACGAAGTAGAAGGCGCCCGCCGGGGTCTTGGCCAGTGCCAGCAGATACAGCGCCACCACATCATCGATATGCACGTTGGACCAGATGTTCCGGCCCGTGCCGACATGGCGCACCACGCCACTCTTGCGCGCCTGTTTGAGCAGCCGCGGCAACTGCACGCTGTCGCGGTTCACACCCTGGCTGTGGCCGTAGATCAGTGTGTTGCAGAGCACCGCCGAACGCACGCCAAAGGCCGCCGCGCCCAGCACCAGATGGTCGATGGCCACGCGCGCGGCCTTGTCGACGGTGGGTGCGGGCAATTGGTCTTCGTGGTAGATGCTGTCGCTGGCCAGGCCGCCGGATGCGTCGCCGACGATGCTCGAACCGCTGGTGTGCAGGAACACCTTGTCGGAACCGCGCAGGGCGCCGAGCAAGGCTTCAACCGCACCCCGATGGTCGCTGCTGGCGGCGTTGATCACCGCATCGGCCCGACGCGCCTGCTCAGCGAGCAGGGTGCTGTCATCCAGGGTACCGATAAGCGGGGTAATGCCCAGTTGGCGCATGTCTTCGGCCTGCCCGGCGCTACGTACCAGGCCCGTGACCTGATGACCGGCCTTGACCAGGCCGGTGGCGATGGAGCCGCCGATAAAGCCGGCGGCGCCGGTAATGAAAACGTTCATGGAGAAACTCCGTGCAGGGGTCAGTGATGGATCCAGTATCGAAGACTTATCCGTGCCGAATAAGCCTGGATGACCCAATTCACTCTTGCGCAGGAATCACGAATTGCCTGAGTACAACCGGCACTTCCCCGTAAAACGCTGACTCTGCACGGTCCTTGTAGGAGCCGGCTTGCCGGCGATTGCGATGCCACATTCACCACCGCCATCGCCAGCAAGCCGGCGCCTACAGGTGACGCCGTGGTCTCAGGCGGCGCATTGCCTTAACCGACCAACACCGGATCGGCATAACCCGCCAGCTTGCCCTGGATAAAATCGAGGAAGCACTGGATCCGCAATGCCAGTTGCGAGTTGCGGTAGTACACCGCGTGAATCGGCTGGCGATAGCCACTGTTGGCCTCGGGCAAAATCACCTGCAGGCGCCCGGCCTGAATGTCCTGATGGGTCATGAAATGCGACAGGCAGACAATGCCCTGCCCTTCCAGCGCCAACTGGCGCAAGGTCTCGCCGCTGGACGCGCTGATGCCCGGCTGGATCTGCCAGCGGTCGCCCTGGGCATGCCGCAACGGCCAGTGATTGAGGCTTTCGGTCTGGGTGAACCCGAGCAACGTATGCCCGGACAACTCGCTGACGCTGGCCGGTATCCCATGCGTCTCCAGGTACGCGGGGCTGGCGAGGATATTCAGCGGGCTGCTGCCCAGGGAGCGCGCATGCAGGGTCGAGTCCGCCAGGTTGCCGATACGAATGGCGATATCGGTGCTTTGCTCCAGCAGGTCGATGATCAGGTCGTTGCTGTTGAGCTCCAGCTGGATATCCGGATACAGGCGGCGAAACTCCGCGATATAAGGCACCACCGCGTGCAACATGAAGGGCGAAGCGGCATTGATCCGCAGGCGTCCGGCGGGCGTCTGCTGACGCAAGGACAGCCGCTCTTCCAGTTCATCCATCTGCGCCAGGATCTGCTTGGCCCGCTCGAAGAAGAACTTGCCCTCCTCGGTCAAATCCATGCGCCGCGTGGTGCGGTTGATCAAGGTGGTTTCCAACTTGGCCTCAAGCCGCGACAGGCTCCGGCTGACCGCCGAGGGCGTCTGGCCGACCTGTTCAGCCGCGGCGGAAATCGAGCCGCACTCGATGACACACACGAAGATCTGCAACTCATCGGATCTGGCTTTCAACCGCTATCCCTCATGGAAAACTTGCTCAACAGTCGCCGTATTCCACGGCCACTTTATTTTGTCTGAAATGTATTAATCCAAACACAATTATCACACTGGCCTGCTCCGTCTTCAGACGTTGCTTCCCTTAACTAACTTACGATTTTTAGAGGCTTATTGACGCCAATATCCCGGCAAAACTCGCCCTGTTCCACGTCGCTGCGCTTCAAGACAGACTGTTTGCCACACCGGTATAATTCGATATATCGAAAGCCTCAATTATCACTTATTCTCAGTCGCGCAAGCATGACACGATAGACACGGGACAGGCTCCCGCTCAAAGCCGAGAAAAGAACGACTCCTTTCGCCGACAACGAAAACAACTGTGCCTCACCGACCTTTCGGTTATGCACCGAGGCAAACGAGACGGGTGCTTTAAGGATGCTTGTATGATGTGTAACGGACTTGCCAATGTCGCTTGATTTCGCAATTGATGTCCAAGACCTGAGCAAATGCTATCAGATCTACGACGCTCCCCAAGACCGCCTGTTGCAAATGCTGCTGCGCAACCGCAAGCAGTTTTATCGTGAGTTCTGGGCGCTCAAAGCCCTGTCACTGCAAATTCGCCGAGGCGAAACCGTCGGCATTATTGGCCGCAACGGCAGCGGAAAATCCACGCTCTTGCAGTTGATCTGCGGCACCTTGACGCCCACCCAGGGCAACCTCCAGGTCCGAGGCCGGATTGCCGCCCTGCTGGAGTTGGGTTCTGGCTTCAATCCGGAATTCAGCGGTCGAGAGAATGTCTACCTCAACGCCGCGGTCCTGGGCCTGACGTCGGCGCAGATCGACGCCCGCTTCGAGGAGATCCAGGCCTTCGCCAACATTGGCGACTTTATCGACCAACCGACCAAGACCTACTCCAGCGGCATGCTGGTACGGTTGGCCTTTGCGGTATCGGTGTGCGTGGAGCCGGACATCCTCATCGTCGACGAAGCGCTTTCCGTGGGCGACGCGGCCTTCCAGTTCAAGTGCCTGAACCGTCTGGAGGCCCTGACCAAAAGTGGCACCACGCTGCTGTTCGTGTCCCACGATATGAGCCTGGTCAAACGCTTCTGCCACCGGGTGATTTACCTGCGCCAAGGCCAACTGGTTGCCAGCGGTACTCCCGAAGACATGGCCGAGCTGTACCTGCTCGACATGCGTGATGAACAGCGACGCGGGGCCTCCGGAGGCAATATCGCCGTCACGCGCAAGTCCTTCCTCGACACCCGGGACGGTATCGCCTTCGGCACCACTGAGGGGCATATCAGCAGCGCCGTGTTCACCAATACACAAGCGCTGACATCCGCCTACCTGTACGGCGAAAATATCGAGATCCACGTCCAGGCCCGGATTCAAACATCGGTCCGCCACCCGTCGATCAGCCTCACCCTTCAAGAAGCCCACCTGCTGGTCATCGGCGGCGCCAACCTGGCGCTTTCGGTAGAGCCGGAGGAAAACGGCTGGCAGCGCGCTTCAATCACTATCACCTTCAAGGCAAAGCTGGCGGCAGGTCGTTATCACATCACCCTCAAACTCATGGATGGGCTGATCGAACACACCGCCCAACTGATCGAAAAGCAAGTCGCGCCGTTGGCTTTCGAGATGTTGCCCAACGCCGAAAATTTTCTTGGGGTTGTCGATCTGGGTTTACAGGCCGTCGACGTATCCGCCCGGGAAAATCCTCTATTCAATAACGGAATCGCACCATGCAAATGACTGCACGTACCTGGCACATCGGAATCTTCGGCACTTTCGATGTAGAGAACTATGGTGACTTGCTGTTCCCGATCCTCGCCGAAGCCGAATTAAGCAAGCGCCTTGGCTCGGTTCAACTGCATCGTTTTTCCTACAATGCAAAAACTCAAGCCGAGTGGCCCTATACCGTTACTTCGCTAACCGAACTGCCGGAATTGGCCGAGCAACTCGACGGCGTCCTGATCGGCGGTGGTTTCATCATCCGCTTCGACAAGGTCGTCGCCCATGGCTACGCGCCTCCCAGCCCGGATATTCATCACCCCACGGGTTATTGGCTATCGCCGGCGCTGATTGCCCAGCAGCATGGCGTCCCGGTGGTCTGGAACGCTCCGGGCATGCATTGCAATGATATTCCCGAGTGGAGCACGCCCCTGCTCAAGCTCGCGCTGGAACACAGCCAATGTGTGCGGGTCCGGGATGAGCCGTCACGCGCCAGCCTGAGAGAGCTCAGCCCCAACACCGACATTCAGGTGCTGCCCGATACCGCCTTTAACCTGCCGAGCCTGATCGACGAGCAACACCCCAGCGCGGCCTTTGCCAAGCTGTGCGGGACCTGCGGGCTGGGTGCGCCGTATATCGTTATCCAGTCGATTCACGTGGTTGAGCCGTTTTTACAACTGTTCGAACAACACCCGGAGGCGTTAGCCGGCTACCGCCTGCTGGTCATGCCGATCGGCCCGGTGCTGGGTGACCATCACATGGTGGTGACAACGCGTATCCCCAACACCATCACCTTGCCTTTCTGGCCGGACCCGCTACTGCTGGCGGAGATCCTCGGCCATGCCCAAGCGGTCATCGGTCACAGCTATCACTTGTCCATCAGCGCCCTGGTCTTTGGCGTGCCGGTGTTTTCCACAGCGGACCTGAGCACTGGCAAGTACACCGCACTGGCCAAAATGGGTCAGATGCATGCACTGCCGAAAGAGGAAGAACTGACGGTGCAATGGTTCACTTCACGGATTGGCAAAACCCAGCCGCCCCTGTCGCTAAAAACCGCAGCGGTGGAGCTGAACACCTATTGGGACCAGGTCGCGAACATCATCGTCCAAGGGAAGACCTCGTCGCGCCGCGCCCTCAATCGCTTCTGGCAACATCTGCCCACCTTGCTTGAACGCGGCGATAACCAGCCCCCGGCACTGACAGAACCGCCAGCACCTACGCTCGACTTTCTGAATATCGAGCTCAACGCACGGCAGCGACAGATCTTCCTACTGACAGAACAACTTGCGCTCAGCGAGAAGGCGATCATGACGCTGCAAAACTCCAACAGTTTCAAACTCACAGCGCCTTTGCGCTCGCTGGGGCGTGGTTTCAGAAAATTGAGAGCGCGACAAATGCAACCCATCCTGAACCTGTCGGCGCTCAAACACGGCGCACTCAAGAGCGACCCGTTTGCATGGGCCGAAATCGGCAACCTGTATTCGGCGCAAGACGCGGCCGCCCTGGCCGCGACCTATCCCCACGATCATTTCAAGACCGTGGCCGGTTATGGCGGCGAAAAGGATTATGAGTATGAGGCCCGCGCCTTGTTACCCATGGGTAGCAAGGCCATTGCCTACGAATCGGAACTGAGCGATGTCTGGCGCCGGCTTGCCCGGGATCTGTGCAGCGCCGCCTATCGCGAGGCCCTCAGCGCCTTGACCGACCAGGACCTGCGCCAGGCACCGATGGAAGTGAATGTTTTCCACTACGGCCCGGGGGCCAGCCTCGGCGCCCATCCGGACCTGCCGGACAAACGGGTCACGCATATTCTCTATTTCAATGAGTCCTGGGATCGGGCCCATGGCGGCTGCCTGAACATCCTGCGCGGCAAGGACCCCGCCGCGGTGGCCGCGCGGGTCGAGCCACTGGTGGGCAACTCTGCCGTGCTGGTGCGTTCGAACAACTCCTGGCACGCCGTCTCTCCCGTCGTCTCTGAGCAACGAATCTCACGCCGAAGCATGACGGTGACCTTCTACCAGCCCGGCTCCGAAAGCTCGATGTGGCCATCTGGCGATACCACGCCGCTGCACAGCTACCCACGAGACTGATTGAAACAGACCGGGGCCGGAGTCCTCCGTTCCCGGTTACGTCAAACATCAACCACCGATCAGCAGATGCCCGCCCAGCAGGCCCATGCCGATAAAGAACACCCGCTTGAACAACGTGGCACTGACCCGTTGGCGCAACCATTGCCCGAACAGCATGCCGAGAATCGCCGGGAGCAAGACCAGCAATGAAGCACCCAGGGCCCCCTCCCCCAGCGCCCCACGCCAGAACAGAGCGAGGGCCAGCGCCAGGGTCGAAACGGTGAACGACAGGCCCAGCGCCTGCACCAGCTCATCCTTGTTCAAGCCCAGCGCCTGCAGGTAAGGCACCGCAGGAATCACGAACACACCGGTAGCCGAGGTGATGAGCCCGGTGACCAGCCCACAGACCGGGCCCAGCCAGCGCGCCGTTCGAGTACCGACTCGCAGCACCGGTAGAAACAGGCCACTCAAGGCATACAGCAGCAAGGCGGCGCCCAACGCCCGCGCCATCCCATGACCGCCGTCCATCCCGCCCGACCACCAGGTGCCGGCAGCGGTGCCGAGGAAGATCGCCAGTAACATCGGCCACAGACGTTTGAGCAGGGTCGACAGGTGCCCGCCCGCCGCCAGTTGCCAGACATTGGTCAAGGTCGCTGGGATGATCAACAAGGCCGCAGCCTGCGTCGGCGCCATAGCCAGGCCGAGCAAGCCCATGGCAACCGTCGGCAGCCCGAGGCCGATTACGCCCTTGATCATGCCCGCCAGCAGAAAGGTGCCCAGCACCAGCAGGGAAAGGGCCAGGCCCAGGCTTTGGTAAAACTCGAGGAATGTATTCATGGCGACAGACTGGACCCGGGCGATGGGTTTGAAAATCTGTCATGCATTGAGCTAGCCTCTTGGATAATGAGAGGCAGATTCAACCTGTGGGAGCCGGCTTGCCGGCGATGAGACCCTTGAGTCTTGCATTGCCCTGACGGCCGCCATCGCCAGCAAGCTGGCTCCTACATTAGGGGAGCGGCGTACCGAATCGAGTGTATGAATGTACTTTGACCTGATCGACCTTCGGCTGTACCTGAATATCCTCGATGCCGGCAATATCACCGCCGGAGCCGCGCGCAGTCATTTGTCGCTGCCGGCCGCCAGTGCGCGGATACGGGCCCTGGAAACCTCCTTCGGCACAGCGTTTTTCCTGCGCGGTCGCCGTGGCGTCAGCCCCACTCCCGCCGGCAAGGCCCTGGCCCAGCATGCCCGACTGATGCTGCAACAGGCCGAACGCCTGCGCCAGGACCTGGCCGAGTACGCCCATGGCGTGAAAGGCCAGGTCCGCCTGCTGGGCAACAGCGCGGCGATCAGCGAATACCTGCCAGAACGGCTCGCCGACTTCCTGCGCAACCACCCGCATATCGACCTAGACCTGCAGGAGTTGCCCAGCTTGCGCATTGTCCACGCCATCAGCCAGGGCGCGGCGGAAATCGGCATCGTCTCCGATGCGGTGGACACCCTGGACCTGCAGACCCGCCCCTTTTGCGACGATCCATTGGTGGTGGCGATCCCCCTGGACCACCCCCTGGCACAGCAGTCGCATCTGCGCTTCAGCGATACCCTGCGCCACGAACAGGTCGGCCTGCCCGCCGGCAGCGCCCTGGCGGTGTACCTGGAGGAACAGGCCTTGCATCTGGGAACGCGCCTGCAACTGCGGGTGCGAGCCGACAGCTTTGACGGCGTGTTGCGCATGGTCGCCCGCGGCGCCGGTCCCGGCATTGTGCCCCAGGCGACCCTGGAGCGTTGGCCGGGCGCGGCGGCCTTTACCAGCCGTCCACTGCCAGAGCCCTGGGCCCGGCGCAAGCTGCTGCTGTGCGCCCGTTCGTTCGCACACCTGCCGGGTTACGCCCAGGCCTTGCTCGAGGCTTTATGCGCTCATGGGCAGGTCGATGTCGAACCTGGACAACTGCCCGGCTCCGGCGACCGCTAGGGTGCAGGCTTCCTCACGAACCTGCGCCCGGAGCCCAACATGTCCAATCCACCGATCACCGTTCTGCGCGACACCCACCCGTTGCCGGTCCTCGATGCCTGCAAATGGGAAAAACTGGCGGGCGACCCGCACACCGTCAACCTCAACGCCTACACCAGCGAAGACGGCAGCAAGATCATGGGCACCTGGATCTGCACCCCGGGCAAATGGCGGGTCGAGTACCTGAAGTGGGAGTACTGCCACTTCCAGGAAGGCTATTGCATCATCACCCCGGACGGCCTGGCGCCGATCCACCTGCGTGCCGGCGATATCTTCGTGATCGAACCCGGGATGAAAGGCACCTGGGAAGTGGTGGAAACCGTGCGCAAGTACTTCGTCTTCGCCTGATTTCGCGCAGCCGGAACTGACCGCTGGTGAACCGACGGACAACCCTGTCACGTCGTTTCACCCGGCCCCCGCGGTTCTACTAGACGGTTTCGCCGAGCGCTGAAACCGTCGTCCCGACGCGACTGGCCACCACATAGATAAGCGCGCCACTGCTGGCACCGATCAGCCATCCCCAGTCACCGACATTCACGATCAAGCCAAAGGCACCCAGCAACGCCAGGCCGATCGACAGGCTTCCCGACACGATCAGCGCAAACAACGCCTTGGTGTTCCAACCACCTTCGAAATACAGCGAGCCACTCGGCGACAGGCTGTACAAATCCTCCAGTTTGATGACCTGGCGCTTCACCCGATAGTAGTCGGCGACCATGATGCCGAACATCGGCCCCAGCACAGCGCCGAAGATACTCACGAATATCGTGATCGCCTGGGGACTTGAGACGAACAGCCATGGGCAGACCAGCACCGACAGGATCGACGTGATCAGACCACCCAGCTTG
The DNA here is from genome assembly GCF_059420925.1 of Pseudomonas sp. GW821-FHT03C07. Taxonomy (NCBI): domain Bacteria; kingdom Pseudomonadati; phylum Pseudomonadota; class Gammaproteobacteria; order Pseudomonadales; family Pseudomonadaceae; genus Pseudomonas; species Pseudomonas sp. GW821-FHT03C07. The sequence goes on along the minus strand of NZ_JBWKUQ010000006.1, from coordinate 261,845 downwards.
AAGTTGATTTTCTGCGGCGCCAGATTGGCGATGTCATAGGCGGGCGAGACGAAGTTCGCCACGATATTGATGCCCATGGTGGCGACGATGAAGGTGATCGCGCCGATGATCGAGACCAGTGGGTTGTTGATTTTTTCGACAATCAGCACCGGGTCCATGATGGCCTCGCCGAAGACCTTCATCGAACCGCCCGTGACGATGACCGTGATGATCGCGAAGACGATGAAGTTCACCGGTAGCCCCCAGAAGTTGCCCTTTTTCATCACCGCCTCAGTCTTGGCGAAACGGGAAAAGTCACCGAAGTTCAGCAGCAGCGCGGCGAAGTAGGCCACGATCAGCATCGCCGCGCCTGCCATCAGGCCGATCGACTCCAGGCCGGTGAAGTGCTTGTCGGTGAACTGCATCGAGAAGCTGTCCAGGCCGGTCTTCGAGATCATCCAGCCAGCCAGCGCGAACATGACCACATAGACCACCGGGCCGCAGAAATCGATAAATTTGCGAATCGTCTCCATCCCGGCGAGGAAGATCACCAACTGAAAGAACCACATGAAGGCGAAACTGATCCAGCCCAGCGTGGAAAGCCCCAGCAGGCTGTTGTGGGTGAACGCCGCCGCCGAGGGCAGCACCGCGATCACCAATACCTGCACGGCCTTGGAGGCGAAATAGGTCTGCACGCCGTACCAGACGATACCCACGACCCCGCGCACGACCGCCGCAAGGTTGGCGCCCCTGACACCGAAAGACATGCGCGCGACCACAGGAAACGGGATGCCGTACTTTTGCGACGGCCTGCCGATCAGGTTCATCAGGAAGTAGACGATCGTGATCCCGACGATCATCGAGAGCAACACCTGCCAACCCGTCAGCCCGAGAAAGAACAGGCTGGCGGCAAAGGTATAACCGCCTACCGAGTGAACGTCGGACATCCACATCGAGAACAGGCTGAACGTCCCCCAGGTGCGTCCCTCCGGCGGCGTGGGGGCAAGGTCCTGGTTGTAGAGCTGGGCGTGTGCGCCGGTGATGACGACCACCGGGACCTGATTTGCATCGATAGACATTGGGTAACTCCCATGATTTTTCGCATTCTGATTGGCGTTATTTTTGAATACATATACGTGCGATATTGGCTACAACCGCAAGCCTGATAAACACGCTTCAGCAAAATACGCGCCAGAAAAATCATGCTCCGTCTTATGGGTACACGCAGATCCGATCTTGAAGGGGCTGTACTGCATGGAGACTTTTCGATTGACGCGACTAAACGCATAAAAATGGATACATCCAATGGCTAAAATTGTTCATTGGAGTGCTCGTTCAGCGTAGACGCTTATTTTGCGAGCAAGGGCATCGCGGCCGCTTTTGTGCTGCAAAGGCGTACTGAAGATCATTCGAGCGATACGGGGGTGGCGGCTTGGCCGCGCCAAGGAGCGAGAGCGGTGCACACCTTGCGCCAATCTGGTGCCAGATATCGCTGAAGTTCACCCCCGGGACCCAGCTCAGAACAGCCCCAACTGCCCGCCGATCAGGGTGCCGAAATCATCCTGCACAAACGGCAGGATTGCGTCCGCCACCGGTTGTAGCTGCCGGGTGATGTAGTGGTCGTAGTCAATCGGCGCGCGGCGTATCTCCAGCGGCTCGGGCCCGGCCAGGGTGATCACGTAGCTGATCCAGCCACCGTTCTGGTACTGCCGAGGCCGGCCCTGTGCATCGTTGTACTCATCGGCCAGGCGTGCCGCCCGCACATGCGGCGGCACATTGCGCTGGTAGTCGCCCAACTGGCGGCGCAGGCGCTTGCGGTAGACCAGCCGGTCGTCCAACGCCCCCGCCAAAGTCCGGCGCACATAGTCACGTACATAGTCCTGATACGGCACCCGGTCGAAGATCCGCCGATACAATTCCTGCTGGAAGTCCTGGGCCAATGGCGACCAGTCGCTGCGCACGGTTTCCAGGCCTTTGTAGATCATCTCCTGGCTACCGTCGGCACGGGTCACCAGGCCGGCATAACGTTTCTTGCTGCCCTCCTCGGCACCACGAATGGTCGGCATCAGGAAGCGGCTGAAATGGGTTTCGAACTGTAGCTCCAGGGCGCTGCTCAGCCCGAGTTCCTGTTGCAGATGCTCACGCCACCATTGGTTGACCTGGGCCACCAGGCTACGGCCGATCTGCGCGGCGTCTTCATCGCTGTGCGCACGCTTGAGCCAGACGAAGGTGGAGTCGGTGTCGCCATAGATCACCGCGTAACCCTGGGCTTCGATCAACTGTCGGGTCCGGCGCATGATCTCGTGACCGCGCAGGGTGATGGAGGACGCCAGGCGCGTATCGAAAAAGCGGCAGCCGCTGGAACCGAGTACGCCGTAGAAGGCGTTCATGATGATCTTCAGGGCCTGGGACAGCGGCGCGTTGTGTTCGCGCTTGGCCGTCTCCCGCCCCTGCCAGACGCTCTCGACGATGGCCGGCAGGCAATGCCGCGTGCGCGAGAAACGTGCGCCACGAAAGCCGGGCACCGAGTCACTGTCTTCGGGATGGCGCAAACCTTCCACCAGCCCCACCGGGTCGATCAGGAAGGTGCGGATGATCGACGGATAGAGGCTTTTGTAATCGAGCACCAGCACCGACTCGTACAGGCCGGGCCGCGAGTCCATCACAAAACCGCCGGGACTGGCTTCGGGGGTTCGCTCGCCCAGGTTCGGCGCGACGAAGCCCTGGCGATGCATCAACGGCAGATAGAGATGGGTGAAAGCCGCCACCGAACCGCCGCTGCGGTCGGTGGGCAAGCCAGTGACCGTGGCGCGCTCCAGCAGGAAGGTCAGCAACTGGGTCTTGTTGAAGATTCGCGTCACCAGCTCGCAGTCCTTGAGGTTGTAGCGCGCCAGGGCGGGCTTGTCCTCGGCGAACATGCGGTCGATCTCGTCCATGCGCTGGTACGGGTTGTCGATCGACTTGCCCTCGCCGAGCAGGTGTTGCGCCACGTATTCGAGGCTGAAGGAAGGGAAGCTCCAGGTGGCCGAACGCAGGGCCTCGATGCCGTCGATGATCAAGCGGCCGGCGGCGGCGGCAAAGTAGTGGGTATTGCGGGCGCCGTTGTCGCGCCAGCCCATGACGTCGCCGCCACGTCCCAGGCGCAGCGGCACCTTCAGGCGTTCGGCGTGCTCATGCAGTACACGCAGGTCGAACTGCACCAGGTTCCAGCCGATGATCGCGTCGGGGTCGTGCAGGGCCAGCCAGTCGTTCAGGGCTTCGAGCAACCCAGCGCGAGTGTCGCGGTAGTCGAACTTGAAATCGACCTGCGTGGCATCGCCGTTGGCCGGGCCCAACATGTACACCTGGCGCTCGCCGCAGCCTTCCAGGGCGATGGAATACAGCTCGCCCTGCATGGTGGTCTCGATATCCAGCGACACCAGCTTCAAGCGCGGACGATAGTCCGGCGCCGGTTTCATCTGGGTATCGAGCAGCGGGCCGTCCGCGCTGGCGGTGCCGTCGAACTGAACCGGCGCGGTGATAAAGCGCTCCATCAGGAAGCGCTCGGGCGGGCGTATATCGGCTTCATAGACATCGACGCCGCCCTTGCGCAGCAACTTTTCGATATTCATCAGCTGCCGGTGTTGCTGGCAATACAGGCCGAGAACCGGACGGTGGTGAAAGTCCAGCAGTTCCAGCGGGCGCAGTTCGACTCCGCGCTCACCGCGCAACAAGGCTTCGGCACGTTGACGATGGGCGACGGGAATGAAGGCGACGGAGGGTTGCGGCGGTAGCCGGACATGCCGGGGACCGTTGTCGGTGGCCAGCCAGAACTCGACCTGCGTGCCCGCGGGGGTGTCGCGCCAATGCCGGGTCAGGACAAAACCCTGCTGTAGATCCACCACCCGCACCTCGAAAGCATTTTCAGGGGGATGATTCTACGCGTCCTGGGCGGCCAGGTGTGTGGGAGCGGAGCTTGTCGCATCGCCGCTGCGCCGCGAAGAGAAGGCTGCGGTCTTACAGATACACCGCATTATCGTTCTTCGCGGGCAAGCTCCGCTCCCACATTCAAAGCGGTGTTCCAACACAACAATACCGTCATACGAAAAACCCTGTGGGAGCGGAGCTTGCCCGCGAAGGGAGCACCGCGGTCTTGCAGGCACACCGCGGTGCTCCCTTCGCGGCGCTGCAACGATCCGTCAATCCCCCAATCCCCGCCCCCACAGACCTACGGCTTGCGATAGGCATTGATGATCGCCGAAAAATCCAGGCCACCGTCCCCGCGCAAACTCATCGCCTGATAAAGCTGCTGCGCCACCGCGCCCAGCACCACCGGCTGATGCGCCTGACGCGCCGCTTCCGTAGCCAACCCCAGATCCTTCAACATCAACTCGGCCCCAAAACCACCGGTATAACCACGCGAGGCCGGCGCCGTATCGACGATCCCCGGCCAGGGGTTATAGGTTTCCGAACTCCAGCAACGCCCAGTGGAACTGTTGATCACTCCGGCCAGTACCTGGGTGTCGATCCCCAGTGCAGCGCCAAGGGCCATGGCTTCGCTGACCCCGACCATGGAAATGCCCAGCAGCAGGTTGTTGCAGATCTTGGCAATCTGCCCGGTGCCCACTTCGCCGCAATGGACGATATTGCGACCCATCTGCGCCAGCACCGGTTGCAGGGTGGCGAACAGCTCCGCCGAAGCGCCGACCATAAAGGTCAGAGTCCCGGCCGCCGCACCGCCAGTCCCACCAGACACCGGCGCATCGCCCATCGCCACGCCCTGCTTGGCCGCCGCCGCCGCGACATCCTTGGCGGTCTGTGGATCGATGGTACTGCAATCCACCGCCGGAACGCCGCGACCGATACCGGCCAGCACACCGTCCTCGCCCAGCCAGACGCTGCGCACATGGGCCGCGGCCGGCAACATGGTAATCACCAGCTCGCTGCCCTGGGCGGCGGCTTTCGGCGATGCGCTGATGGTCCCGCCGAGGGCGGCCAGCTCCTCCAGCACGGTCTTGTTCAGGTCGAACAGGTTCAGGCTGTGCCCGGCCTTGATCAGGTTGCGCGCCATCGGCGCGCCCATGTTGCCCAAGCCGATAAATGCAATCTTCATGGCAGATTCCTCGCTCAGCGCAGATTGATGGTGGTGTTCACACCATGGTTGACACTGTCATCGTCGAACCAGCGACTGGTGACAGTCTTGGTCTGAGTGTAGAACTGCACCACCTGCTTGCCGTACGGACCGAGGTCGCCGAGCTTGGAACCGCGCGAACCGGTGAAGCTGAAGAACGGCACCGGCACCGGAATCGGGATATTGATGCCGACCTGGCCGACATCGATTTCGCTCTGGAATTTGCGCGCCGAGGCGCCGCTCTGGGTGAACAGGCCGGTGCCATTGCCAAATGGGTTGGCGTTGACCAGGGCAATCGCCTCGTCGAGTGTGTCGACTTCCAGCACCACCAGCACCGGGCCGAAAATTTCCTGGGTGTAGATCTGCATGTCGGTGGTCACCCCGGAGAACAGGGTCGGGCCGACGAAGTTACCGTGTTCGAAGCCCGGCACCTGGATATCGCGACCGTCCAGCTCGAGCTTGGCGCCTTCCTTGATACCGCTTTCGATCAGGCCCAGTACGCGCGCTTTCGCCCGTTTGGAAATCAGCGGGCCGACATCGGTGCCCGCTTCGCTGCCGGCATTGACCTTGAGCTTCAGCGCCAGGGCCTTGAGGTCCGGCAGCCATTGTTTCGCCGCACCCACCAGCACCACCGCCGAGGTGGCCATGCAGCGTTGGCCGGCCGCACCGAAACCGGCGCCAACCAACGCGTTGAGGGTCTGTTCACGGTTGGCATCGGGCAGCACCACCGCGTGGTTCTTCGCGCCCATCATCGACTGCACGCGCTTGCCGTGACGGCCGGCGAGGTCGTAGACATGGGTGCCGACCGCGGTCGAACCGACGAAGGAAACGGCCTTGATGTCCTTGTGGGTGCACAGCGCATCCACCACCTCCTTGCCGCCGTGCACCACGTTCAGCACGCCTGGCGGTACACCGGCTTCCAGTGCCAGTTCCACCAGCAGCAAGGTCGACAGCGGATCCTGCTCGGACGGTTTGAGGACGAAGGTGTTGCCACAGGCAATCGCCATCGGAAACATCCACAGCGGAATCATTGCCGGGAAGTTGAACGGAGTGATCCCGGCGCAGACACCGATGGGCTGGCGCAGGGTATAGGTGTCGACACCGCCGGCGACATTCTCGGCGAACTCGCCCATTTGCAGGGAGCCGATGGAGCAGGCGTGCTCCACCACTTCCAGGCCGCGGAAGATATCGCCTTCGGCGTCGGCAATGGTCTTGCCCTGCTCGGCGCTGAGGACCACGGCGATGCGTTTGGAGTGTTCGCGGATCAGCGCTTGCAGCTTGAGCATGATGCGCATGCGCGCGCCGATCGGGGTCAGCTTCCAGGTCTGGAAGGCACGGTGCGCGGCGTCGATGGCGGCGTTGACTTCAGCGGCGGTGGCGAACGGGACTTTGGCCAGGACTTCCTGGGTGGCCGGGTTGACGATGTCGTGCCATTCACTGGTCTGGGATTCGACCCACTCGCCATTGATCAGCAGCTTGGCGGTCTTGAGGGTGGTGTCGGGCTTGAGAGAAACGTTCATGGAAGTCTCCTGAATTATTGTGGGGCCGAATCCGTAGCGGGCGAGGCAGCGCCCGAGCATGGTGACTGGACTGTTTTTGGAGTATAGATGTGCGTTCTTCTAATAAGAATGCACATAAAAACCGGACCAACATGCAAAAAAACATCACGTCTTTGGGCTCATTGAACTGGGACGACCTGAAGTTTTTCCTCGAGGTCGCCCGTACCCGCAAGGCTAGCAGCGCGGCCAAGCGTCTGGCGGTGGACTACACCACGGTGTCGCGCCGTATCAGCTCGTTGGAGGGTGCGCTAGGCACCTTGCTCTTTGAAAAATCCCGGACCAATGGTTTTGTGCTGACCGCCGAAGGCCAGCGTTTGTTGGGGTATGCGGAGTCCATCGAAAGCACCTTGCATATGGCTTGCGAGCAGGTGTCTGGGTCTGGGGTGGCGTTGTCGGGGCATGTGCGGATGGGCTGCACGGAAGGCTTCGGCAGCTTTTTCATCACGCCGCAGCTGAGCCATTTCGTCGATACGTATCCGGCGATTTCCGTCGATATCCTGCCGTTGCCGCACTTCATCAGCCTGTCCAAGCGCGAGGCGGATATCGTCATTGCGCTGGAGCGCCCGGAGCATGGGCCGTATGTGTGCTGCAAGCTGTGTGACTACCGGCTACAGCTGTATGCGACCCAGGAGTACCTGGACCAGCATCCGCCGATCCGTCGTGCCAGTGATCTGGGGCGGCATCGGTTTGTCAGCTATGTCGATGATCTGGCGTTCAGCAATGAGCTGCTGTACCTGGCCAATGCCCTGCCGAATGCCACGGCCAATTTGCGCAGCACCAGCGTGATCGCCCAGTTCGTAGCGGCGCAGCAAGGCCGGGCGCTGGCGATCCTGCCATGCTTCCTCGCGGCCGAGGACCCGAGGTTGCTGCCGGTGCTGACGGATGAGGTGAATATCACCCGGCAGTTCTGGATGTACTGCCGGGAGGATTTGCGCAAGCTGAAGCGCATTACCTTGTTGTGGGATTACATTCGGGACGTGACGGAGCGCAATCAGGCGCTGTTGATGGGGGAAACGCGGAGCATGGTTTTCCACGATTGAGACCGGGTGCGATCCCTTGTGGGAGCTGGCTTGCCGGCGAAGGGGCCCTCAAGATCGCTAAAAGCTTCGCGGGCAAGCCACGCTTCTACAAGGTTGTGTGGTGTTTTCAGATCCGCGTTTTTTCCGATCAGGCCTGCCAGGCACTTGGCTGACGATCCGTGAATCGCCCCTGCATTGCATCCAACGCATCGCAGCCATCCTGCAACAGCAGATAGGCCGCTGAGGCGAAGTGTTGGAGATCGCGGTCGCAGGTATTGCCGATGCTCATGCAGGTCAGGCTGTGGCTCAGGTCGCGAGCAGCCTTCAGGCGCTGTATGGCAAATTCGTAGAGATTGCGCACCGGGACATCGAGCTTGAGGTAGAGCACCGGGGAGTCAGTGAGGTTGCTTTGTAGCGGGCGGAAATTGGTCATGGTGTCACTCCGTAATAGTCATAGAGTCACCAACATCTGCGGCTAAACAAACGAGGGTGGCAGCTGTACGCGGGTTAGCCGACCGGGGACTATTACGAAACCCGGCACACCCGCAGGTGTCCCACGTACAGCCGCCATAGCAAAAAACCAGGCAGCAAAAAGCGCCGACATCATAGGGCGCTTCTGCGTTTCGTAACAGTTTCGATCGGCTAAGACCGGTCACCGATTCGTCGATGACCACCGAACTATAGTCCAGCGCCCCGCCGAATAGCTGCCGCTTTTACACCCTGAAATACGTGCCAGTACCGCTGCCAGCGATGGCATTTTCACTCTCTGCGGCAGGGCAATCAGCTTTAAACACCTCGCTTCAGACACCCGCCTGCTTCAACCGCCGAGCATGCTCGACAAACAACCGGATCGGCTCCGCGCCTTTGCCCACCAACCCGAACGACTGGTTGACGATATCGAAGTGATCCAGCGGATAGTCATCACCGATCACCGTCCCCAAGTGCGAGCTGTTGCGGCCGACCATACCATCGCAATGCCCGGCCTCACGCACAAAGGTTTTGGCGAACAGCCGGCAACTACGGTTGGTGCCATCGAACAGATTGCGCCCACGATCCGTGATCCCCGGCTGCAAGATCCCGGACCAGGAGTAGTAACGCACCCCATTCACCCACTCATCGCCCTGCCCGCCCCAGCTCTGCGGCAACCCTTGGGGATATTGCTGATTGAACAGTGCAACCCCTTCGCTGGTCAGCGACTGGTGTGACGCCGGCAGGTCCATCGGCAGCCTCAGCCCGTAATGGCCCGTGTCCAGCCACCCCATCACCCGCGCCACCATACAAAGCGCCAGGCTGAGCAGACGAGCCGGCAGCCCCTCACGGGGATAGTGCTGGTCAAAATAATCCGCCAGTTCCGAGCCATGATTGGGGCCGGCCACCGAGGTCACCGAGGCCACCCACTCCGGCCGCTTCGCCGCCGCATAACGGGCAGTCAGCGCGCCCTGGCTATGGCCGATCAGGTTGACCTTGTCGACCCCGGTATCACGGCGGATCTGCTCGATCCGCGCCAGCAACTGCTCACCGCGCACCTCACTGGAATGCAGCGGCGAGACCGCCACCGGAAACACCTGCGCGCCACCACGACGCAACGCCGGAACAATCCCGTACCAGTAGGGGAAAAATACCAGGCGAACAAAGCCGAGCATGCCCGGTACCAGCACCAGCGGATAACGTGTGGCAAGTTCTTGCGGCATCCCGTGAGTGTCCCTGAAGGTCAAAAGCCAACGCCTGGCTGCATTGCGAAGAGCAAAGCATCGGCATTGAAGATGACAAATGCATTGTGGCGAGCAGACCCGACGGTACCAGGTCGCTCTTTCAGCCCTTCACCGTCTTCGGCGCCTTGCCCGCTTTCATCTGCTCCAGCAATGGCGCGCACTGGTTCGGCACATCACCACTGGGTGCTACCAGCGCCAGCAGCCCCGCCGCCGGCCCGGCAATCACGCCCAGGGCCACCATACCCGCACCGCGCAACATCAAAGGCACCGCCTGCACACCCGCATCGGGCTTGATGAACTTGCCCCGCACATACAAGGGCGAGCGCAAGGACAACAGGCGCAAACCCTTGGACTCCGGCGTGACCTTCAGGTCCAACTGCTCGTTGGTAAAGTTGGCCGTGCCGTCGATGTAGATGATCGCGTTCTCGGTATCGAAGACAAACAGCCGGGTGGTCGCCAGGCCGCTCTTGATCCCCAGGTCCGCCGCCGCGCAGTTGATCTTCACTTCCTTGTCGCCAAAGATTTTCCCGACCACGTAGTTGCCCACGTTAAGTCCGGCGATCTCCATCAACCCGCGACTGATGGCGCCATCGTTGACCAGCATCTTCAGGTCGCCATTGGCGCTGCCGAGCAATTTCGCCACCGAGTTGCCGGTGCCGGCGATGTCCGCATCGCCATTGAGTTCACCGAAGCTGGTCTGCATCGGTTCGAAAGTCGGGAACAGTTGCTTGAGCTTGAAGTTGCGCGCCGTCAGCTTGGCCCGGCCCTGCATCGGCGTGGTACGGCCATTGAGACCGATCTGCGCATCGAGATTGCCTCCCGCCACACCGAAACGCAGGGGCTCCAGGCTGAGTTCGCCGTCGGTGAGCACCAGGTGGGTATACAGGTCGGTGAACGGCAACTCGCTGCTGTGGACGATGCGCTTGCCGGTGAACTCCACATCGGCGTCCATATCGCGCCAGCGCTCGGTACGGAACTCTTCCACCGGCAGCACCTTGTCCGCCGGCTGTTGGCTTTCACCGCCACGGGCCTTCTGCTTGGCGTTGGAGTCGGCACCGATCAGCGGCGCCAGGTCGGTCATCAGCAGTTGATTGGAGACCAGGGTGCCGCTGAGTTTGGGCCGTGGCTGGCTCGCCAGATAAGTGAGGTCACCGTGAATATCACTGGTGCCGATCTTGCCGTTGAAGCGCTCGTAGGTGAACGCCGCACCCGCAGGATCGCGCAGCTTGGCGATCAGATGGCCGTCGGTCTCATACGCTGGCGAATCCGGCAGGGTGACGCCGGTCAGCGGATAGAGGTTGCCCAGGCTGGAGCCGGACAACGTCAGACGCAGATCCAGGGCGCCGAGGTTGCGCGGGTCGGTCAGGGTCCCGGCGATGGCGATCCGGGTGTCGGCGATCTTCACGTCGGCCTGGACCGGGAAAGGCTTGGCGGCGTCCTGCAAGGCCAGCAAGCCGCCGATCTTGCCGCTGCCGGCGAGGTTCTGGCCGTGGTACTGACCTTTGACCTTCAGCGCAAAGGCATAGTCCTGGGGCGCCGAGCCCTTTTCCAGGGCTTTTTTCGCCGCCTTGTCACCGACGATATCGCCGAACGGAATCGACTTGCCCAACGGATCGATCACCAGGTCCAGGTGCGCGTTCAGGTTCTGGTTGTCGAGGGTGACATGACCCTTGTCGAAGCCGATGGCACCGATATCCACCACCCAGCTGGACGGTTCGGCATTCGGGTCCCTGGGATCGAACTGGAAGGTCCAGCTGGCACGGCCATCAGCCAGCCGTTCGAGGTTGGCATTCGGCTCGGTCAGATCGATACGCGGAATAACCACCTGCCGCGCCAGCAGCGGCAACGGCGAAAGACGCAACTCGACCCGCTTGAGCGTGACCATCTGCGGGTTCTTCGACCCGTCAGGATTGCCCAGGGTCAGGTCCTCGGCGATCAGATGCGGCCACGGCACCCAGGCCCGCCAGCCGCCCTCGTCCGCTTCCCGCTGCCAGTGCAGAGACAAGTCGCCATTGATGGCGAAGGGGCGATGCAGGACGGCCGAGACCTTGGCATTGATCGGCGGCTTGACCCGGTTCCAATCGAACAGGGCGATGACGGCAACCAGTACGGCCAAGAGGAGGACGAGGCTGGCACCGGTCCCGGCAAGAATCTTTCGAGTGCGCGTCATTGCACAGGGCTCCTAGAACGACTGAGCGTCCAAAAATCGACGCATTATGCCTTTACGACCGGCAAATACCCGACAAGGTTTAACCCCAAAAGCCATTAATCGACAACGGCCGGCAACGAACGGTCCTGACCGATCCGCCAGTTTTTCGTTCCATGCACGCACCTGTGTGGCGCAGCAGTGGGTCGAAAATACCCATCACAGGGCATAGGTAACAGCCTGTAAGCCCCGGTCTAGAGGGGTTTGGGTAGAACAATCAATTCCGTTGATTATTACCATTGCGCTTATGAACTTTTATATCGACTTTGCAAGAGTAGCATTAGCTTCGTACCCACTTTATCGCCCTCCTACGGAGCACCCGATCATGAAACGCCAATTGCTGCTTAGCCTCACCCTTGCCGTCCTGGCTGCCAATGCCTACGCGTTGCCAGCCCGTGAACAGGCCGCACCACAAGCTCAAGCCAGCCATGCAACCGTTAGCCAAGTGCTGAACACATTGGCTTCCGATGGTTCTGACCGTACCCCTCAGGGTCAAACCTTGGCTTCCGACGGTTCTGACCGCACACCTCAGGGTCAAACCCTGGCTGCCGATGGCTCCGACCACACCTACGTCGGCAAGCAAGGCGAAACCGTCAGCGAGAACGGTTCTGACCGCACACCTCTGGGTCAAACCCTGGCTGCCGATGGCTCCGACCACACCTACGTCGGCAAGCACGGCGAAACCGTCAGCGAGAACGGTTCTGACCGTACACCTCTAGGTCAAACCCTGGCTGCCGATGGCTCCGACCACACCTTCACCGGCAAGAATGGCGAAGTTGCCGAAGGCGGTCGTGCTCGCTTGGAAGAGAAAGGCCTGGCCGAAGGCGGCGGTGACCGCGTGATCGAACGCAACAGCAGCCTGAGTTAAGGCCTTGCTGGCCTGGAAAAAAGCCCGGTCCCTTGGATCGGGCTTTGACATTTCAGGGTTCTGAACATTCGCTCCCCTCTCTCTTGGTTCGACGCCGACAAAGCTGATTTGCTAGAGTGCGCCGCTCTCTTCATCCAGAAAATACCTTTGCGATGCTGCCCCGCGCCGAACAGAAACAACAGACTCGACATGCGCTCATGGACGCTGCCCGGCACCTGATGGAATCCGGCCGTGGCTTCGGCAGCCTGAGCCTGCGGGAAGTGGCAAAGACCGCCGGGATCGTGCCCACCGGCTTCTACCGGCATTTCGACGACATGGACCAGCTCGGCCTGGCCCTGGTGCGCGAAGTCGGCCAGACCTTCCGCGAAACCATTCGGCTGGTGCGCCACAACGAGTTCGTCATGGGCGGCATCATCGATGCGTCGGTACGGATCTTTCTCGATGTAGTGGCGGCCAATCGTTCGCAGTTCCTGTTTCTCGCCCGTGAGCAATACGGCGGCTCGCTACCGGTGCGCCAGGCCATCGGTGCGTTGCGGGAAAATATCAGCACGGACCTGGCCACCGACCTGGGACTGATGCCCAAGCTCGACCATCTGGGCCCGGCCGGATTGGCAGTCATGGCCGATCTGATCGTCAAGAGCGTGTTCGCCACCTTGCCGGACATCATCGACCCACCCTCCGAACCCCTGCCGGAGCACCTGACACCCCAGGCCAAGATTACCCAGCAGTTGCGCTTCATCTTTATCGGCTTGAAGCATTGGCAAGGACTCGGGAGTACCGAGTAACCGGAGCGGGTGCCTGCACCCGGATCGCCAGCAAGCTGGCTCCTACAGGTTTCATACCGCATCAGGATTCAATGTATCCCGGCCGCCACCCAGGAGCACGACGCTATCTTAGTGGTGGAACACCGACCTGGAGCTGGCTTGCCGGCGATGAGGCCAGAAAGGCACCACAAAAGCGCGCCAATACCGCCTGCGCACCACATTGAAACATTCTGAAACATGACTACGCTCCCTTTTCAGGCATCCAACGCTTTCTGACAGGGTTTTCCTACGTGGCGAGCGATTGGCAAGCCCCTTGCTCTAGCTCAAGCATCGCTCATTGCCGGAAGCCTCTTGATGTTGGTGATTCATCGCAGAATCGAAGCGCAATCGACCTGGGCCGCCGAGCTGCACCTGAACTTCGAAGCCCGCAGCAAAAGTCGCCTGCGCTGTTTCAGTGCCGAGGGTGAAGACGTAGGACTGTTCCTCGAACGTGGCCAGCCACCGCTGTACGACGGCGAATACCTGCAAGCTGAGGATGGCCGTATCGTGCGCGTCTGCGCCCGCCCCGAACAGCTGCTGCACGTCACCTGCCGCAATGCCTTCGAACTGACCCGCGCCGCCTATCACCTGGGTAACCGCCATGTCGCCCTGCAAATCGGCGACGGCTGGCTCAGGCTGCTCGACGACTACGTGCTCAAGGCCATGCTCGAACAGCTCGGCGCCCATACCGAAACCCTCGAAGCAGCGTTCCAGCCGGAACACGGGGCCTACGGCGGCGGCCATCACCATTCCCGCCACGGCGACGAAGACTTCAACTACCCGCCGCGCCTGCACCAGTTCGGTGTGCGCCCATGAATCCGGCCTGGGCGCTGCTGCGCCTGGCCAGCCCGCAACTGCCGATCGGCGGCTACAGCTATTCCCAGGGTCTGGAAATGGCCGTGGAGCAAGCCCGGGTCAAGGACGCGGACGGCGCCCGGCGCTGGATCGCCGATCAATTGCTGCTCAACCTGGCCCGCTTTGAAGCGCCGCTGCTGCTCGCCCACTGTCACGCCGCGGCGGACGACAACTGGGCCGAGCTGAAACAGCTCGGCGAAGAACACCGCGCCAGCCGTGAAACCCGCGAGCTGTATCAGGAAAGCCGGCAGATGGGATATTCCCTGCAGCAGTTGCTCAGTGGTCTGCCGGAACTGGATGACGCCGCCCGCACCTTCCTCGCACAGCAAGGCGAACCGCATCTGGCCCTCGGCTGGGCCCTGGCCGCTCGCGCCTGGTATATCAGCCCCCAGGACGCCCTGGCCGCCTGGCTCTGGAGCTGGCTGGAAAACCAACTGGCGGTGCTGATGAAAACCCTGCCGCTGGGCCAGCAAGCCGCCCAACGCCTGACCAGCGAATTGCTGCCCCTGCTGCAACAGGCCCAGCAAGCCGCCACGGCCCAGGACCGTCAATCCATCGGCAGCGCCGCCTTCGGCCTGTCCCTGGCGTGCATGGCCCATGAACGCCAGTACAGCCGCCTGTTTCGTTCCTAGGAGAACATGATGAACACACAACCTCTGCGCGTCGGTATCGGTGGCCCGGTGGGCTCCGGCAAGACCGCCCTGACCCTGGCCCTGTGCCTGGCCCTGCGCGACCGCTACAACCTGGCGGTGGTCACCAACGATATCTACACCCGTGAAGACGCCGACTTCCTGGTGCGCAACGAGGCCCTGGCCCCAGAGCGAATCATCGGCGTGGAAACCGGTGGCTGCCCGCACACCGCGATTCGTGAAGACGCCTCGATCAACCTTGAAGCCGTCGACCAATTGAACCGTCGCTTCCCGGGACTCGACCTGATCCTGGTGGAGTCCGGTGGCGACAACCTCTCGGCGACCTTCAGCCCGGAACTCTCCGACCTGACGATCTATGTGATAGACGTTTCGGCCGGTGACAAGCTGCCGCGCAAGGGCGGGCCGGGGATCTGCAAGTCCGACCTGCTGGTGATCAACAAGATCGACCTGGCACCGCTGGTGGGCGCGTCCCTGGAGATGATGGACAGCGACACCCGCCGCATGCGCGGCGACAAGCCGTTTGTCTTCAGCAACCAGAAAACCGGATATGGCCTGGAAGCCATCGTCGCCTTTATCGAACGCCAGGGCCTGCTGACCGCGGCCTGATGCTGGCCCCCCTCAACAAACCAGGAGCCTTGCTCATGACATGGAATAAAATCCTCGGCACCCTCGCCCTGTTGCTGACGCCAGCCGCCGCCTTTGCCCATCCCGGTCATGGCGACAGCGGCTGGATGGCCGGTGTCAGCCATCCGCTCGGCGGCATCGATCATTTGCTGGCGATGGTCGCGGTCGGTTTGTGGGCGGCGCAGCAACAAGGCGCCGCGCGCTGGGCGTTGCCCTGCACCTTTGTCGGCACCCTGCTGATCGGCGGGCTACTGGGTTTCGAAGGGCTGGCGTTACCGGCACTGGAAAGCGGGATTGCCGCCTCGGTATTGGCCCTGGGTCTGGCCGTGGCGCTGGCGGTACGGCCACCCTTGCGCCTGGCGATGGCGGCGACGGCGCTGTTTGCCTTGTTCCACGGTGTCGCTCATGGTCTGGAGCTGCCGGAGATGTCGAGCCCGTGGACCTATGCGGCCGGTTTTGTGGTCGTGACCGCGACTTTGCATGCGCTGGGCTATGCCGTGGTGCGGGTATTACCGCAGGCTGCGGCACCGCTGGTGCGGGTAGCCGGTGTCGCTTCGGCGGCGACCGGTGTGTGGTTGCTGGCGGGCTAGACAGCGCCCCCCCCCCCGTGACAGCCAGATTTTGTGGCGCGCGGGCTCGCCGCGATGCCGCTCAGTAAAGGAATAGCGCTGCTGAAAACGCCCTATCTCTGTGGGAGCGGAGCTTGCCCGCGAAGCCTTTAGCGTTCTCACTGGCCTCTTCGCGAGCAAGCTCTGCTCCCACAGGAACCGTGTTCGGCCTTAAGTGAATGGCATTGATTGGAGCAAACTCGCTCACCACAAGGAACAGCATCGCCAGCGGCCGCCTGTTAACATGTCGCGCAACTGCCCTTGCCCTGACGACGCCAGCCAATGCCCGATGTTTCCAGCTCCGCCTCCACGCCTGAATTGAGCGCACTGTTCAACACCGTGCAAGACCATTTCCGCCAGGTCATCGTGCCGCTGTGGCAAGGCCCCGGCTGGAATGCCGATATGGCGCTGCCCTACGAGGCACTGGACGCCGACCATCGGCCGTTGCCCGCGCAACGCTATCGCGCCATGGCCTGCGCCCGGCAACTGTATCTGTTTTCCAGCCTGATCGGCGATGCCGCCTTCCCGGCCGCCGGTGAGCGCGCCAGCGCGCTGTTCCGCTCATTGCAACGGCATTTCCACGATGCCGAGTACGGCGGCTGGTTCTACAGCATCGACCCGCAAGGCAAGCCGCTGGACACCCGCAAGGATCTCTACACCCACGCCTTCATTCTCTTCGCCTGTGCCCACTACTGGGCCAAGGTCCGCGAGCCATTGGTCGAGTCTGTGCTCAACGCCGCCCTGGAAGTGATCGCCGTGCGCTTCGCCAATGGCGACGGCCTGTATGAGGCGAGCCTGGAGCGCGACTGGTCGCCGCTGGGCAGCGGGCCGCTGCAGAACCCGTTGATGCACCTGGCCGAAGCCTTTCTGGCCACCTTGTCGGTACGCGAAGATGCCGCCACGCAGGAGGCATTGCTGGCTCTGGTCGCCGCCATGCAGCAACGCTTTATCGACCGTCATCACGGCGTGATGCTGGAGAAACCGCTGGGAGCTGTGGATAACTGGTTCGAACCGGGCCATCAGTTCGAATGGCTGTTCCTGCTGGAATCATCGCCCTTGCTGCGTGGCACGGCGCTGCATGGCTCACTGGATCGCGCGTTCGCGTTTGCCGAGCAGTCAGGGGTTGATCCGCACAGCGGCGCGGTCAACAGTATGCTCGACACCAACGGCAACCTGCGCGACGGCACCCAACGCATCTGGGCCCAGGCCGAATACCTGCGAGCGCTAACCTTGCGTGTGGATAACTCGGCGCGCTTGCAGCGTCAGTTGGCCGCCTTGCAGCAGCACTTCCTGCACCCGGCTGGCTGGCACGAATGCCTGGACGCCAAGGGCAAGGTCAGCCGGCGCGATATGCCGTCGACCACGCCTTATCACCTGGCGACCTGCCTGAGCGGCCTGGCCGAGTATTTCGGCTGAGCCTTGATCCCTGTAGGCGCCGGCTTGCCGGCGATGAGGCCCTTGAGCCCTGCATCGATCTTTCGGCCGCCATCGCCGGCAAGCCGGCTCCTACAGGTTTCACAAACGCCTATCAGCCCTTGTTCCGCTCAATGGCAAACCCGCTCCAGGTCTGGCTCACCGGCATCAGCTCAAGGCTGTTGATATTGATGTGGGCCGGGGTGTTGAGCACCCAGAAAATCGTATCGGCGATGTCCTGCGGCTGGATCGGCTCGGCGCCGGCATAGGTCGCGTCGTAACGCGCCTGGTCACCGGCAAACCGCACCAGCGAGAACTCGCTTTCACACAGCCCCGGCTCGATATTCGTCACCCGCACGCCCGTGCCCTGCAAGTCGCAGCGCAGGTTCAGGGAGAACTGTTTGACGAACGCCTTGCTCGCCCCATAGACATGGCTGCCCGGGTACGGGTAGTTGCCGGCAATCGAACCCAGGTTGATGATCCCCGCCCCACGCCCATGGGCAATCAACCGTGGCAGCAGAAGACGGGTGCTGTACATCAGGCCCTTGATGTTGGTGTCGACCATGGTGTCCCAATCGTCCAGGTCGCATTTGGGCGCCGGGTCGACCCCCAGAGCCAGGCCCGCGTTGTTGATCAGCCCACGCAGCTTGGCGAAGCTCGGCGGCAGGTTGGCAATGGCATCTTCCATGGCCTTGCGGTCGCGCACATCCAGCACCAGGCCATGCACTTCGGTCTGCTGCGACAGCTCCGCACACAGGGCATTCAGGCGCTCTTCGCGACGGCCGGTAAGCACCAGCTTCCAGCCGGCCTCGGCAAAACGACGGGCACAAGCCTCGCCAAAACCGGAAGTCGCGCCCGTGATAAACAACGTGGATGTCATGGAGTTCTCCTTGCTCGGCCCGTGGGCCGCCAGATATGAATACGGTCGTTGCGCAGCATGCCTCAACGCCGGCCAGTGAAGAAATGGAATCTTGCACGGCACAACTCTGTACAAAAAACGATCAATCGCAGCAAAGCCAGACAAGCCGTGGCCTGGAGCCTGCTGTACGCACCTTATCCACAGCCCCGTCCACAGTATCCGGGGGCAACTCGAAAACCCTCCACCGCACTGTACACAAGGCCTCCAGCGCTTTTTCCAAAGTTTTTCCCTTGACCCCGTAACACCCGTTGTGCAGCCATCGCGGAAAAAGCCCCGGTGGACGATTTCACCCCAGTGGCTCCAGGCCAGTAACTACGCCGTCCGGGGACATGTTTCCAGAGTTTGCCCACAGAGTTATCCACAGGCTGTGCCGGGTGTTTTCCAGGCGCAAGGTGTGACAATAAACCTGTTGACAAAATCACCTTGCGCTCTGCAAAACAGAGCCGATCAAAAAACAACCAACGCGCTGCGAGCCACGGTTTCAAAGGCTCTCAGCCAGCTACTCCCACGTTACCCACAGCCACCTCCACAGCAAACGGGGACAAGTCAAATTGATGACAAAACAATCATTTGCAGCGGTTTCATGTCGCACTTTGGCAGGTTGCGCAGATTGTTTTCCACAATTTCCGATCCAGGCTGTGGACAGGAAAAAAAAACGCCCCGGATCCGAAGATCACGGGGCGTTTCAGGGTGGCGCATAACCTGTAGGAGCCGGCTTGCCGGCGATGGCGTTCGTCAACGCGACGCAAGACTTCAGGGCGTCATCGCCGGCAAGCCGGCTCCTACAGTGACCTTGTCAACCGCTGTTGCGAGGGCTCAATGCCCGCCCAGGTAGGCGTTACGCACCTCCTCGTTGACCAGCAGCTCCTTGCCGGTACCGCTCAGGCGAATCTCGCCGTTGACCATCACATAGGCCCGGTCCGACAAGCGCAGCGCGTGGTTGGCGTTTTGCTCCACCAGGAAGATGGTCATGCCCGAGGCCGCCAGCTCGCGCAGGGTGGCGAAGATCTGCTTCACCACGATCGGCGCCAGCCCCAGGCTCGGTTCGTCCAGCAACAGCAGCTTGGGCCGGCTCATCAGCGCCCGGGCGATCGCCAGCATCTGCTGCTCGCCGCCGGACATGGTCATGGCCCGCTGGTTGCGCCGCTCCTTGAGCCGTGGAAACAACTCGAACATGCGCTGCATGTCCTCGTCGACGAACCGGTCGCCAATGGGGATAGTGCCCATCTGCAGGTTCTCTTCCACGGTCATGTCCGGGAACACCCGGCGACCTTCCGGCGACTGGGCAATGCCGTTGGAGGCGATGTAGTGGGACGACTTGTGGGTGATGTCGACCCCCCGGTAGATAATCTCCCCGGCGGCGGCCCGCGGCTGGCCGAAGATCGACATCAGCAGCGTCGACTTGCCCGCGCCGTTGGAACCGATCAGGCTGACGGTTTCGCCTTCGTTGATGTGCAGTGAGACTTTTTTCAGGGCCTGGATCGGTCCGTAGAACACTTCCAGGTTCTTCAGTTCGAGGATAGGTTGACTCATACCAGCTCCTCTTCATCGGCGCCCAGGTAGGCGGCAATCACTTTCGGGTCGTTACGGATGTCTTGCGGACCACCCTCGGCAATCACATTGCCGTGGTCCAGTACCACGATGTGGTCGGAAATGCTCATGACCATGCCCATGTCGTGTTCGATCAGCACCACGGTCAGGTCGTGCTCGTCGCGCAGCAGCCGGATCATCGCGCTCAGCGCTTCGGTTTCCTGGGGGTTGAGGCCCGCCGCCGGTTCGTCGAGACAGATGATCTGCGGCCGCGTGCACATGGCTCGGGCAATTTCCAGGCGGCGTTGCTGGCCGTAGGACAACTCACCGGCCAGGCGGTTGGCGCAGTCCACCAGGTCGACCACTTCCAGCCAGTAGAACGCGGTGTCCAGGGCATCGCTTTCAGCCTTGCGGTAGCCCTTGGTATTGAGGATGCCGGAGAGCATGTTGCGGTTGACCCACATGTGCTGGGCCACCAGCAGGTTCTCCAGCACCGACATTTCCTTGAACAGGCGAATGTTCTGGAAGGTCCGGGCCAGGCCCGCACGGTTCACCAGGTGGGTGCCGCCGAACATCTTGTAGTAAAGCCGGCTGAAGAAGGTTTTCGGCGAAGCGAAATCCCCCAGGCGAAAGGATTCACCCAGCAGCTGGATCACGTTGGTGCGCTTGTCGCGTACATTCAGTTCGATCTTGCCGCCGGTGGCCTTGTAGAAGCCGGTCAGGCAGTTGAACACCGTGGTCTTGCCCGCGCCGTTGGGGCCGATCAGGGCGAAGATCGAGTTGCGTTTGACTTGCAGGCTGACGTCGCTGAGGGCCTTGATCCCCCCGAAGTGCATCATCAGCTTGTCGACTTTCAGAACGATGTCATTACTCATTGGCCAGTCCCTCCCACCAGGACGCCCTTGCGTGGGGTCACCCCGGTGCGGCTGATGCGGATCAGGCCACGTGGCCGCCAGATCATCATCAACACCATCAATACGCCGAACAGCAACACGCGGTACTCGGCGAAGCTGCGCAGCAGCTCCGGCGCCACGGTCAGGACAAAGGCCGCGATCACCACACCGATGGTCGAGCCCATGCCGCCCAGCACGACGATGGCGAGGATCAGCGCGGACTCGAAGAAGGTGAAGGAGGTCGGGTTGACGAAGCCCTGGTAGGTGGCGAAGAACACCCCGGCCAGACCGGCGGTGGACGCGCCCAGGGTGAATGCCGAGAGTTTCACCAGCACGTGGTTCAAGCCCATGGCGCGGCAGGCGATCTCGTCTTCACGCAAGGCTTCCCAGGCGCGGCCCACCGGCATGCGGGTCAGGCGATGCTTGATGTAGAGCACGGCCAGAACCACGAGGAACAGCACGGTGTAGATGAAATAGAACTTCACATCCGGGTTGTAGGCGATACCGAAGAACTCATGGAAGGGAATCCCGCCCTCCTTCGCGCGCTTGCCGAACTCCAGGCCGAAGAAGGTCGGCAGCGGTGCCGGCATGCCGTTCGGGCCGCCGGTCAGCGACAGCCAGTTGTTGAGGATCAAACGGATGATCTCGCCGAACCCCAGGGTCACGATGGCCAGGTAGTCACCGTGCAGGCGCAGGACCGGGAAGCCGAGGATGCAACCCGCCAGCGCGGCAGTGATGGCGGCCAGCGGCAGGACGGTCCAGAAGCCCAGCCCCAGATACTGGTAACCCAGCGCCAGGCCATAGGCACCGATGGCGTAGAACGCCACGTAGCCCAGGTCGAGCAGACCGGCGAGGCCCACCACGATGTTCAGGCCAAGACCGAGCAAGACGTAGATCAGGCCGAGGATCACCACGCCCAACAGGTAGGAGTTGGCGAACACCGGAAAGATCACCGCGATCGCGATCATGATCGGGATGATCCAGCGCAGGCGCGACTTGTAGTCCGGCGCCAGCACATGCACGCCGGAGCCGGTGCTCTCGAAACCGTCGAGAATCCGCAAGCCCTTGGGCGTTTGCAGGAACAGGCTGAGGGCAAAACGACCGAGCATCACAATCGCCACCAGCCAGGCGACGCGGGTGGGTTGCAGGTTGAAGCTGTAGCCCTCCAGGACAACCCCGACGATGGGGCCGAAGACAATCAGTGCGACCAGGCCGGCGAGAATGGCGTCAACCAGGCTTTTTTTGATATCGAGCGATTTTTGAGTGGTTGAGGACATTGCTTACACCTTCGACACAAGAGGACGGCCCAACAGGCCTTGCGGCCGAAAGACCAGTACCAGGACCAGCAGCGAGAAGCTGAACACGTCCTTGTAATCCGAGTTGACCAGGCCGGAGAACAGCGATTCGGAGATGCCGAGGATGATCCCGCCCAGCATGGCGCCCGGCAGCGAGCCGATACCGCCGAGCACCGCGGCGGTAAACGCCTTGATGCCGATGACGAAGCCGGCGTAGAAGTCGAAAGTGCCGTAGTTCATGGTGATCAACACACCGGCCAGGGCCGCCATGGCCGCACCGATGATGAACACATAGGAAATCACCCGATCGGTGTTGATCCCGAGGATCGAAGCCATCTTGCGGTCTTGCTGGGTCGCGCGACACATGCGGCCCAACTTGGTGTACTTGATGACATAGGTCAGCAGGCCCATGCCGAGGAACGCGGCCACCAGGATAAAGACCTTGGTGTAGGTGAGCTGGACAAAGCCGGTACCGACATCGACGCGCCAGGCGCCGGTGAGCAGCGTCGGTACGCCCTGCTGCTTGGCGCCCTGGGCGATCTGCGCGTAGTTCTGCAGGATCAGCGAAATACCGATGGCACTGATCAGCGGTGCCAGACGGGTGGAGTTGCGCAGGGGTTTGTAGGCGATGCGCTCGATGACCCAGCCATACACCCCAGTGACGATGATGGTGAAGACCAACGTGCCGAGCATCAGGAGCGGGAAGGATTCAATACCGAAGTAAGCCAGCAGAGCCAGACTGATTGCCGCGAGGTAAGCGGAAATCATGTAAACCTCGCCGTGGGCGAAGTTGATCATGCCGATGATGCCATAGACCATTGTGTAGCCGATGGCGATCAGGCCATAGACCGACCCGAGGGTCAGGCCGTTGACCAGTTGCTGCAGGAAAATACCATCCATAACGCAATCTCACGCATTTGAGAGACTGCACAGAAGCGCACCGCGACGGACCGGGGTTCAACCGCCGTCGCAGCACAGCCATGTGCAGTTCTACGAGAAAAGACAGGTACTGCACGACACGCGTGGCGACAGGCCGGCGCACGGGGCGCCAGCCGAGTCAGGCCGTCATGTCACTTCTGTTTTTCCAGCTGGTGGTATTTGCCGCTCGCGTCCCACTGGTAAACCACGTAGTCGGAGATCTTCAGGTCGCCCTTGGCGTCCCAGGTCTTCTCGCCCATCACGGTTTTGACCGGGTGCGCTTTCAGCCACTTGGCCGCCTCTTCGCCCTTGTTCGACTTGGCACCATTGAAAGCCGCCGCCAGGGTCTGTACCGAGGCGTAGGCATAGAGGGTGTAACCTTCCGGCTCGTAGCCCGACTTGCGGAACTGGTCAACGACCGCCTTGCTGTCCGGCAGCAGACGTGGGTCGGCGCCGAAGGTCATGAGTACGCCGTCGACGTATTGCGGACCACCGGCAGTGGTCACCAGTTCGTCGGTGACGATGCCGTCATCGGACATGAACTTGACGTCCTTCAAGCCTTCAGTGCGCAGTTGCTTGACCAGTGGACCGGCTTCCGGGTGCAGACCGCCGAAGTAAACCACATCGGCACCGGCGGCACGGATCTTGGTCACCAGGGCGCTGAAATCCTTCTCGCCACGGGTCAGGCCTTCGTAGATCACCGGGGTCACACCGCGCTTGATCAACTGGGCCTTGGTGGCATCCGCCAGGCCTTGGCCATAGGTGTCCTTGTCGTGGATGACCGCGACTTTCTTGCCCTTGAGCACATCGACGATGTAGTTGCCGGCCACGATGCCCTGCTGGTCGTCACGACCACACATACGGAACATCGCACCCAGACCGCGCTCGGTCACCTGAGGGTTGGTAGAGCCCGGGGTGATCGCGATGATGCCCGCTTCGTCGTAGATCTCCGAAGCCGGGATGGTGGAAGAGGAACAGAAGTGCCCGACGACGCCGGCGACTTTCTGGTTGCTCAGGTCCTTGGCGACCGTTACCGCCTGTTTTGGCTCACAGGCATCATCGCCCTTGACCAGGACGATTTTTTCGCCGTTGACGCCACCGGCCGCGTTGATAGCATCCGCCGCCGCTTGTGCACCTTTCATGTACTGCTCGCCGAAAGAAGCGTTGGCGCCGGTCATCGGACCCGCTACGCCGATCTTGACGTCAGCCTGAGCAAACGCAGAAACACCCAATGCAGCAGCCACTGCGAGGGCTACAAAGCCTTTCTTGTAAAACGTCTGGGACATGAGGTGGTGCTCCAAGGTTTTTTTAGTTGGCACTGCGACTTCAATGAATGCTCAGAGCAAGGGGCGTGCCATAGGTTTTTTGTTCTGCAAAAAGTCGCTGTCTTATTGTTTTATGGACTGTTTCGGGCCCTTTTTAACTGGGCGTGCAACCGTCTAAACCGCGGGAGGTGGAACCTTTCCATAAAAAAGGTGCAACCAATCGGTGCCACTATTGCAACCGTGGCGCCAAAGGGTGTGCAACCGCCCTGTAACAACGTGCGTCACCGAAGTGCACACTCGCGGTGCGCGACTGCTACATCGCGCACCATTACAGGCTAGCTGTCTCGAACAAAAGCACCGTCCGAATCAGCTTTTTTTGTTGTATCAAATGACAATCCGCAGGCACTGGCCCGCGTGATACAGCGAAAAACCGGCCTCGTAGAGACCACTGCGCAGGCCCACCGCCGGGATCGGACGCATGGGTGCGAAGGGAATCGGCAGGGCCTGAGGATTTCCGTTACACAGGTAATCGGCGAACGCCTTGCCGACCACCGTACCCGTGGTCACCCCACGTCCGTTATAACCGGTGACTGCCACTAAACCGGGCGCCGGTTCGAACAGGCGCATCAGATGGTCGGGGGTAAAGGCGATACAACCGGTCCAGGTGCACTCCCAGTCGACCTTCTTCAGGTAGGGGAAATAGTGCTGCTGCACCCGGTCGGCCCAGGCCCGCAGGAACCACGTCGGTTTCTGGTTGCCATTGCCCAGGCTGCCCAGTAACAGGCGACCGTCGGCATCGCGACGAATGCTGCTGAGCACCTGACGGGTATCCCAGGAGCCCTGCCCGCCCGGCAGGATCTGCCGCGCGGCCTCTTCGGTCAGCGGACTGGACGCAACCTGGTAGTAGTAGCCTGGAAAGAAGTTGCGCCGCAGCTCGGTCCAGTCGCCTTCGGTGTAGGCATTGGACGCCATCACCACCTGTTCGGCGCTGACCGCGCCCTCGGCGGTCTGCACCGACCAGCGCTGGCCCTGGCGTTCCAGGCGGGTGACCGGGGAATGATCGAACAACTGCGCCCCCAGCCGCGACGCGGCCTTGGCCAGACCCGAGGTGTAAGCCATGGGGTTGAGGGTGCCGGCACGTCGGTCGAGCAAGGCGGCGCCGATTTTTTTCGTGCCAGTGGCGGTTTCGCAGTCCTTGCCAGTCAGCAGTTGCACCGGTGCACCGCGCCGTTTCCACTGCGCTTCGCGGCTGCGCAGATCGGCCTCGCCCTTGGCGTTGTGGGCCATATGCAAGGTACCTTCGCGGCGTAGCTGGCAATCGATGCCATGCTTGTCCACCAGGCTGAATACCAGGGCCGGCGCCGCCCCCAACATACGGTTGAGCTGGCCGCCCACCGCTTCGCCGAAACCGGCTTCGATCTCGTCCGGGGGAATCCACATCCCGGCATTGACCAGCCCCACATTACGCCCGGAACCGCCGTGGCCGGTGCGATGGGCTTCCAGTACACAGACACTCTTGCCTTGTTCACGCAGGTGAATCGCAGCCGAGAGCCCGGTGATACCGGCGCCGATGACGCAGACATCGACCTTCAGCTCGCCCTTGAAGGACGGCGCCTCAGGCCGCTGCGGCGTCAGTGTTTCCCATAGACATTCTTCGCGTAACGGCATTGCCAGACTCCGAAAATGAAACCCAACAAACACACTCCAGACTGACCTTGTGGCAGAGGATCTACTGTGCCGAGGGAGATTGCCCTCCTACCGCTCAGTCAAGGCGAACACGGCCCCTGTAGGAGCTGGCTTGCCAGCGATGAGGCCATTGAGCCTTGCGGTGTCCATACGGACGCCATCGCCAGCAAGCCGGCTCCTACAGAATCCGCGCCCATCCGGACATTGCGGCCGAGCGCAGAGCCTCAGTCGAAGGTGATGCCCTGGGCCAGCGGCAATTCCAGCGAGTAGTTCACGGTATTGGTCTGGCGGCGCATGTAGCCGCGCCAGGCGTCCGAACCCGATTCGCGACCGCCACCGGTTTCCTTCTCGCCGCCGAAGGCGCCGCCGATCTCCGCACCGCTCGGGCCGATGTTGACGTTGGCAATGCCACAGTCGCTGCCCACCGCCGACATGAACTGTTCAGCCTCACGCACATCGGTAGTGAAGATGCACGACGACAGGCCTTGCGGCACCGCGTTGTTCAAACGCAGGGCTTCGGCGAATTCGCTGTAACCGATCACGTAGAGGATTGGCGCAAAGGTTTCGTGGCAGACCACTTCGCTCTGCTCCGGCATCTCGACGATGGCCGGCGACACGTAATAGGCATTCGGGAATTTGTCCTGCAACTGACGTTCGCCACCGAACACCCGACCACCCTCGCTCAGGGCCTGCTCCAGGGCGTCCTGCATGTTCTCGAAGCTCTGCTTGTCGATCAGCGGACCGACCAGGTTGCCTTCCAGCGGATGGCCGATACGCACCTTGGAATAAGCCGCTTTCAGACGGGTAACAATCTCCGCCTTGACCGATTCATGGGCAATCAGACGCCGCAAGCTGGTGCAGCGCTGGCCGGCGGTCCCGACGGCGCTGAACAGAATCGCCCGTACCGCCATGTCCAGGTCGGCACTCGGGCCGAGGATCATCGCGTTGTTACCGCCCAGCTCAAGAATGCTGCGGGCAAAGCGCGCGGCGACTTTCGGCGCCACTTCGCGGCCCATCCGGGTGCTGCCGGTGGCGCTGATCAGCGCCACGCGCGGGTCATCGACCAGGGCGGCACCGGCGTCACGCCCACCAATGATCACCTGGCTCAGGTACTCGGGGGCATCGCTGAAGTTTTTCAGCACGCGCTCGAACAGAGCCTGGCAGGCCAGCGCGGTCAGCGGGGTCTTCTCCGACGGCTTCCAGATCACCGCGTTGCCGCAGACCAACGCCAGGGTGGTGTTCCAGGCCCAGACCGCAACCGGGAAGTTGAAGGCGCTGATGACGCCGACCACACCCAGAGGATGCCAGGACTCACGCATATGGTGGCCCGGACGCTCGGAAGCGATGGTCAAACCGTACAACTGGCGCGACAGGCCCACGGCGAAGTCGCAGATATCGATCATTTCCTGCACTTCACCCAGACCTTCCTGGGTGATCTTGCCGGCTTCCCAGGAGACCAACTCACCGAGGTCGGCCTTGTATTCACGCAGCACTTCACCGAGCTGGCGCACCAGTTCGCCACGGCGCGGGGCCGGCACCTTGCGCCAGGCATCAAAGGCGTGCTCGGCACGGCTGACCTGCTGCTCGACCTCGGCCGGGCCTTCCCAGTTCACGCCGGCGATGCGGCTACCGTCGATCGGCGAATGCACGGGCTGTTTGCCCTGTTGATACAGCGCCGGGTTCACACCAAGACGATCAAGCAATGCGGCAACCATGGGGGTCACTCCTGTAGGCAAAAAACGGAAAGCTTGCGTCGAAAACAACACGACGATTCAGACCTTCAGTTGTAGCGGCCTTCAGCTTTGCCAACAAACGACGATTAGGCGAGATATCATTCCATTTATTCATGCAGCGCAAGACAGAAGAAAAAGGCCCGTCCATGCTGAATAAAAGATACCTGCCTTCGATCACGGCCCTGCAATGCTTCGAGGCCGTCACCCGGCATCTGAGCTTCACCCGCGCGGCAGAAGAGCTGAACCTGACCCAGAGCGCCGTGAGCAAACAGGTGGCGCAGCTGGAAGAGCTGTTGCAGCACTTGCTGTTTCGCCGGGTACGGCGACGCTTGCAACTGACACCCGCCGGGGATCTGTACCTGGTGGAAGTCCGAAAAATCCTGACCCAGGTGGAGATGTCGACCCACTATCTGCGTTCCTACGGTGGTGAAACCGAAGTCCTGCGGGTGTCCACGCCCTCGACCTTCGGCGCCCGCTGGCTGGTACCACGACTCAAGGGCTGGCGCCTGCGTCATCCGCATATCCACCTGGACCTGTGCAACGAACAGGAAGCCGATGACCTGCTGCAGGGCCGTAGCGACCTGGCGTTCTATTTCGGCCAGGGTTCGCGCCCGGGCACCGAATGCGTGAAGCTGTTCGGCGAAGAGCTGGTGGCAGTGTGCGCGCCGGCCTGCCTGCCGGCGCAACCCTTCAGCGATCCGACGCAGTTGAGCGAACTGGTCCTGCTGCAGAACGCCTCGCGCCCCCAGGCCTGGCACGACTGGTTCGACAGCCAGGGCTATCACACCGAGCACAGTTACCACGGGCCGCGTTTCGAGACCTTCTATATGTGCATCCGCGCCGCCCAGGTCGGCTGCGGCGTGGCCTTGCTGCCCAGGTTCCTGGTCGAAGAGGAACTGATCGAGGGCAAGCTGGTGCTCGCCTGGCCCCATGCGATGCCCAACCACGACGCCTATTACCTGGCGTACCCGGAGCATTCGGCGGAGGTACCGAAGGTGCGGGATTTCGTCTCCTGGATGCTGGAGCAGCTCGACAGCCCTGTGTAGCTTTGAGAGCCGTCCGCGAGGTTTCCTGTGCTCTCTCGGGCCTCTTCGCGGGCAAGCTCCGCTCCCACAGTCTTGAGCCGTACCTGAGTTCTATGTACGACCGAGAACCTGTGGGAGCGGTGCTTGCCCGCGAAGAGGCCGGCACAAGCAACAAAAATTGCTGGTAAAACCGCCAGCGGATATGCGCCACTAGCGGTCTTCATTCAAGAACTGCCAGGACACGGCGGCAACGCGCGACCGGCATGGAGATACCCGTTATGAGCGATAAGGCCTTTGGCGATCGCATTGTGCAGAACCTGCTGGACACCGACTTCTACAAACTGACCATGATGCAGGCAGTGCTGCACAACTACCCCAACGTCGAAGTCGAATGGGATTTCCGCTGCCGCAACAGCGAAGACCTGCGTCCGTACCTGGCGGAAATCCGCTACCAGATCGAACGTCTGGCGGAACTGAGCCTGAGCGCCGACCAGCTGGGTTTCCTCGAACGCATCAGTTTCCTCAAGCCGGACTTCCTGCGCTTCCTCGGCCTGTTCCGCTTCAACCTGCGCTACATCCACACCGGGATCGAGAACGGCGAGTTGTTTATCCGCCTGCGCGGCCCATGGCTACATGTGATTCTGTTCGAAGTGCCGCTGCTGGCCATCGTCAGCGAAGTGCGCAACCGCTATCGCTATCAGGAAACCCTGCTGAGCCAGGCCCGCGAACAGCTCTATCGCAAGTTCGACTGGCTCAGCGCCAACGCTTCCGTCGAGGAACTGGCCGAGCTGCAGGTCGCCGACTTCGGCACCCGCCGACGTTTCTCCTACCGGGTTCAGGAAGAAGTGGTCGGCGTGCTCAAGCACGACTTCCCCGGACGCTTCGTCGGCACCAGCAACGTGCACCTGGCGCGCGAGTTCGACATGAAGCCGCTGGGCACCATGGCCCACGAGTGGATCATGGCCCACCAGCAACTCGGCCCGCGCCTGATCGACAGCCAGATCGCCGCGCTCGACTGCTGGGTTCGCGAATACCGTGGCCTGCTCGGCATCGCCTTGACCGACTGCATCACCACCGATGCGTTCCTCAAGGATTTCGATCTGTACTTCGCCAAGCTCTTCGACGGTTTGCGCCACGACTCCGGCGACCCGGTGACCTGGGCCGAAAAATGCATCAATCGTTATCACCAGTTGGGCATCGATCCGATGAGCAAGACCCTGGTGTTTTCCGACAGCCTCAGTTTGCCCAAGGCCCTGGGGATATTCCGCGCGCTGCGCGGTCGGATCAATGTCAGCTTCGGCATCGGCACCAACCTCACCTGCGACATCGAGGGGGTGGAACCGATGAGCATCGTGCTTAAAATGACCGCCTGCAACGGCCAGCCCGTGGCGAAGATCTCCGACGAGCCGGGCAAGGCCCAGTGCAAGGACCCGAACTTCGTCGCCTACCTGCGCCATGTGTTCCAGGTCAGCAGCTAGAGACTCGCCAAGCCGTACCGATCAACCCGTTCCAGACCCCATCCCGCAAGGAGTGAATCATGCAAGCCGTACAGCGCCAGATTGCTGAACAGCTCAAGGTCCAGCCACCGTTCGCCAACCAGGCCGCCCTCGAAGCCGAAGTGGCGCGGCGGATCGCCTTTATCCAGGATTGCCTGCTGAACTCAGGGCTCAAGACGCTGGTGCTGGGCATCAGCGGCGGCGTCGACTCGCTGACCGCCGGCCTGCTGGCCCAGCGCGCCATGCGTGAGCTGCGCGAGCGCAGCGGCAACCTGGATTACCGCTTCATTGCGGTGCGCCTGCCGTACGAAACCCAGTTCGACGAACACGAAGCCCAGGCCTCGGTGGACTTTATCGCCCCCGACGAGCGCCACACGGTGAACATCGGCCCGGCCGTCAAGTCGCTGGCCGGCGAAGTCGCGGCCTTCGAAGGCAAGGCCGCGGTGTCGCGGGACTTCGTCCTCGGCAATACCAAGGCGCGCATGCGCATGGTCGCGCAATACACCATCGCCGGCGCCGCCCATGGCCTGGTGATCGGCACCGACCACGCGGCGGAAGCGGTGATGGGTTTCTTCACCAAGTTCGGTGACGGCGCCTGCGACCTCGCGCCCTTGAGCGGCTTGGTGAAAAACCAGGTCCGGGCCATTGCCCGGCACTTCGGCGCGCCAGAGTTCCTGGTGGAAAAGATCCCCACCGCCGACCTGGAAGACCTGGCACCGGGCAAGCCCGATGAAGCTTCCCACGGTGTCACCTATACCGAGATCGACGCCTTCCTGCACGGCGAGCCGATACGCCAGGAAGCCTTCGACATCATCTGCCGGACGTACGAAAAAACTCATCACAAGCGTGAGATGCCATTTGCGCCGTGATTTATTCGGCTGAAATGTCGTAGGAAGCGTCTATTTTTCCGCGTAACGCTTGAGGCAGCATCGGTCACTGGGCAGTCTTCGCCGCATCTTGTTGTTGGCAGGGACCCCACCCGATGTTGCTCAATCGCAAATACCCGAAGTTGCAAGCGCAACCCGTGCTCCGATCCCCCTGGTCCTTTCCGTTGCTCGGAGCCTTCGGGGTCATCTGTTGGGTCGCCACCGCCGCCAGCCCCCCCGACAAGCCTGTCGCCGGCCAACCCAGCGCCGCGCACTTTTCGTTGATCACCCAGATGCCGGCGCGAACCGCCTTGCAGGCCAACGCCCACTACATCCCGAAAGCCAGCCAGACCGGCTGTCCCTATCAGCCCACGGTGCTGCACTTCAATACCGCGCTCGCGCAAACGCCCCACAGCACGGACTTCAAGGTGCCCCTGGGCTACGAATTGCCTGACTGCAAACTGTATCTGAGTGAAGTGAGCTTCGAGACCGAGGCGCTGTACGGACCTGACACCCTGAATCGCAGCATCACCCATAGCGGCTCGATCGCCGTGCGCGACAACCTGCGACCGGGCGTGTCGGGCTTTCCGAGTTCGGGGGAAAAACACTATGAAGGCTTGTGCGACTGGGAGAGCAGCGACCCCAATGCTCTCTCCGGACCGGGTCAGGTACTCACTTGCCACGCGCTGGACGATCAGGGACGGCTGATCGGCGGCAATCGCAAACCCTCCAAACTCGGTGGAACCCTGAGCCTGGAGGACCTGCAAGGTAAACGTATTCGCCTGAATCTGAAGATGAAGGAGCAACCCTGACCGCTGGAGCCAGGGTGGCAACGCGGGTTACTTGAGTACGACCGAACCCTTCATCAGCGAGTTGTGGCCCGGGAACGTGCAGAAAAACTCATAGCTCTCACCGGCTGTCAGTTTCGACACGTCGAAGGTGACCGAATCCTTTTCGCCGGCACCGATGATCTTGGTATGGGCGATGACCCGGGTGTCGCCATCCTTCAGGTAGTTCTTGTCGATCCCGGCGGCCATGCCGTCAGTTGCAATCCCGGGCATATCGGCGGTCTTGCTCAACACCCAGTTATGGCCCATGACATTCTTCGGCAGGCTGCCGGCATGAGTCAGGTTCACGGTAAAGGTCTTGCAGCTCTTGTCGATGCTGATTTCCTTGACGGTGTAGGACATCTGATCGGTGGAGTCGACATCGACCTTGCATTCGGCGGCAAGCAATTGGCCACTGGCGAGGGCCAGCAGGGATACCGCAACAACTTTGGCGAACATGGTGAATCTCCAAGGCAGGGTATGAAAATCAGCGAATCAAATGGGAAGACTGCCCGAAATCAAGATCAGTCCCCCTGATCTGAATCAAGAAATTGTATACAATCCTAAGCTATCGCTTCGATGGATACAATCAACCAGCCAGACGAACTGGCGCCCTCTAACATTAGGACGTTCTCACTCAACGGAGCGTCTAAAATGTCTATCAACAGCCTGCTGCAAAACTTGCTCGCCGCCTACGCCTGTGGTGCCAGTGGTACCTTTGAAAGGCCTTCGCGCGAGGTTTAATCCTTGGAGAGTCGCCGGCCAGCCTTTATTCTGGGGGTAAGCCTGTCGCGAAAAACCATTGTTTCGTGTGCTGCGCCACGAACACAGGCAGAATACGCGCCGCTCAACCTCACCTTCGACCCCAGAGGATCGCCCATGGCCAAACCCAATTACTCCTTCGCCAAACGTCAGCGCGACCTGGCCAAAGAGCAGAAGAAAGAGGAAAAGCTGCAACGCAAGAAGACCACCGCTGAAGAAGAGGCCGCGGCCTTGTTGAACCCGGAAGCGGAAGGCGAAGAAACCGAGGCGCAGGATCCGACCCCGAACGCCTGATTGCACAGAAACCTGTAGGAGCCGGCTTGCTGGCGATGGCGATGTTTGCCACGCAGACAAGACGGCGGATGTACCGGCCTCATCACCAGCAAGCCGGCTCCTACAGGGTTGCGTTGACCGGAGTGGCCGGTTCAGGACCCTGGCAGGCTTGTGTTCGGCTTAGCTGGCTGGCCGCCCCACATCCCCCATCGGCATGACCGTCACCCGCACTTCCGGGTCATGGCTGCCGCCCCCCAGGATCACCCCACGCAACGGCGACACATCGGAAAAATCCCGGCCCCAGGCCAGGGTGATGTGCTCCAGGGCCGGCTGCACATTGTTGGTCGGATCGAAATCCACCCAACCCGACACCGGACAGAACACCGACACCCAGGCATGCGAGGCATCGGCGCCGATCAGGCGTGGCTGACCGGGCGGTGGCTGGGTCAGCAGATAACCGCTGACATAACGCGCTGCCAGGCCCCGCGAGCGCAGGCAGGCGAGCATCAGGTGGGCGAAGTCCTGGCAGACCCCGCGCCGGCGCTCCAGCACCTCCACCAGCGGCGTGGCAACCTGGGTCGCTTCGGCATCGAAGGTGAACTCGCTGAAAATCTTCTCCATCAACGCCTGGACGCCCACCAGCAACGGGCGCCCGAGCGGGAAGCAGCTCTCGGAAAACTCGACGAAGCTTTTCTTCAGATGCACATACGGCGACTCGAAACGATAACGGCACGCCTCAAGGATCTCCGGATTCAACACCTGGCCGCTGTAGGTCAGGGCGCCGCGGGTGGCATCCCAGGCGGTGGACAGATTGAAATCCACCGCCGGCCGCGCCAACACCTCGACATTCAGCCAGGCATTGACCAGCAGCTCGTCGTGGGGTCGCTCGAACGCCAGACGGGTCAACGGATTACCAAACACATCGCGCTCATCGCGACGGCTGGTCGGCTCGGGGCTGATCTTCAACATCTGCTCGCTGCACACCTGCCAGTCACAGGCTCGTGGCCACAAGTGGGCAAGCTGCTGGGCCAGCGACACCGGGCTGTCGTAGTGATAGTGGGTATCGTGGAAAATCTGGTAGAGGGCACTCATCACACGGACACCGTCTGCTGGCTGATATCGTCGACATGGGCAAAATGCCGCAAGGCCAGGCGATCGGAGACCTGACCACTGGCATCGGCGATTTCCTGCAACAGCTCGGCCAGGCCATCGAGCACTTCGCGCACGCCGGTATCGCCGAACAAGGCGCTTTCCAGATTGCCCAGATCGAAACGTCCCAGGCGCTCGACCAGTTGGTTCAGGCCCAACTCGCGCGGA
This sequence comes from Pseudomonas sp. GW821-FHT03C07, assembly GCF_059420925.1. Classification (NCBI taxonomy): domain Bacteria; kingdom Pseudomonadati; phylum Pseudomonadota; class Gammaproteobacteria; order Pseudomonadales; family Pseudomonadaceae; genus Pseudomonas; species Pseudomonas sp. GW821-FHT03C07. Next base: position 227,634 of record NZ_JBWKUQ010000006.1, on the reverse strand, counting down.
ACAGCGAAGTCATCGTTCAAACGGCGCAAGGTGCGACTCACCAGTTTCAGTTGGAACAGCACGGCATGGGGGTTCTGCTCATCCAGCAGCAACAGGTCGAGCACCGGGATCAGTTGCGGCACCGCCAGGTAGCGCGAACGGTAGGTGATGCTGCTGTTGCCCAGCTCCAGCAGCCACGCCAACCCGGCCTGATCAAACACCGCAATGCCGCGCAGGAAGGCCGCCAGGCTGCTGCTGAGAAACTGCAGGCGCTCGATGCGCCGACCGATCATCAGAAAGCGCCAACCCTCGTCGCGGGTCATATCGTCCAGGGCGAAACCGGATAACGCCGCCAGGGACATCACCAGACGGTTGAGGAAATCCAGCAGTTCGCCAAAGTTCGGGTCTTCGCTTTCCAGACTCATCGCTTCGCGTTGCAGCTCCACCAGCGCCTGCCAGTTTTCTCGCGACAGCTTGCCGCGCACCTGGGACGCCGCCCACTGCAAGCGCTGCAAATTGGAGCGCAGGCTGAACGGCCAGTCGTCGCCGAGCAGGGCCGCCAGCAGGCGTTCGGGCAACTCGCCTTCTTCCGGCAGCAGCATCAGGCTTTCGCCGAGTTCCACCGCCGCCTGCAAGGCCTGGGGATCATCGCCGTCGACATAGCGCGCCAGCATGATCCGCAACAAGCGCGCGCTGTCGTCGCAACGCTCGCAGTAGCGACCAAACCAGAACAGGTTTTCCACCACCCGCGACGGCAGGTAGGGATCGCGTCGCACCAGATCGCGGACCCCGAGGGAGCGCGGCGTACGCCAATGTTCACCGCTGGGCATGCGTTCGCTGAGCACCCAGGTGTCCTTGCTCGCACCGCCGCGCTGCATCGACACCACCTCGGCGTCGGCATCCGCCGCCACCCGTGTCAGGCCGCCGGGCAGTACCCGATAACCCTCGGCGCTGGCAACGGCATATACGCGCATACCGATGGCCCGCGGTTGCAGGGTGCCCTCCTCGGCTTGCCAGATCGGCGCCTGGGACAATTGCGCCAGCTCCTGGGCAACATAGGCGTAAGGCCGGGCGCGCATGCGCTCGGCCAGGGCCTGGCGTTGTGCGTCATCGAGGTCGCGGCCGAACACCGGGACAAAACTCTGCGACGGAAACGCCGGTTTGATCAGCAGTTCAGGCAGTTTTTCCAGAGCTTGGGCCAGCACCGGCGGCTCGCCACACCACCAGGTGGCGATGGACGGCAGGAGCAACTCCTCGCCAAACAGGTGCTGGTTGATCTTCGGCAGGAAGCCCAACAGGCCGGGCGACTCCAGCACGCCACTGCCCAGGGCATTGGCCACCAGCACCCGGCCCTGACGCACCGCCTCCAGCAAACCGGGCACGCCCAGGGCCGAGTCGGTGCGCAGTTCCAGCGGATCGCAGAAGTCGTCGTCGAGCCGGCGCATGATCGCGTGGACCCGCTGCAAGCCGCTCAGGGTCTTGAGGTAGACCGTGGCGTCGCGCACCGTCAGGTCGCCACCCTCCACCAGCGGATAACCCAACTGGCGCGCCAGGTAGAGGTGTTCGAAATAGCTTTCGTTGAAACGGCCCGGGGTCAGCAGCACCACCAGCGGTGCTTCGGCATCGCTCGGTGCCTGGCGTACCAGGGTTTCCTGCAGGGTGCGGAAGAACCCGGCCAGGTGATGCACCCGCAGGTCGCGGTACAGGTCGGGAAAGGCCCGCGACACAATGGTGCGGTTTTCCAGGGCATAACCGGCCCCGGACGGCGCCTGGGTCCGATCCGCCGTGACCCACCAGCGACCGTCCGGTGTGCGCGCCAGGTCGACGGCGAACAGGTGCAGGAAGGTCCCGGCCGGCGGCTGGATGCCCTGGCAGGGCCAGAGGAAGTTGTTGTGGCCAAAGACCAGTTCGGCGGGCAGCAGGCCGTCGCGAATCAGGGTCTGCGGGCCATAGAGATCGGCCAGCACCGCATTCAACAGTCGTGCCCGCTGAGCAATGCCCGCGGCCACCCGCTGCCATTCGTCGGCTGGGATGATATGCGGCAACAGGTCGAGCTCCCAGGGCCGGTCGGCGCCCTTGGGGTCGGCGTAGACGTTGTAAGTCACGCCGTTTTCCTGGATCTGCCGGGCCAGCAAGGCCTGGCGCTGAGCCAGTTGCGCGGGCGTGCTGCGTTGCAACTGGTCGATCAGCGGCCGCCAATGCGCACGCACGGCGCCGCCGTCGTCCAGCAGTTCGTGATAGGTCCCCGGTGTCAGCGGGTAGCGGTCAAGCAGGTCGGGCATGGAAAGCTCGGCAGACGGCAAGGGCAATCAGGTTAACGCAGACAGATGACGCACGGATACGCGAAAACTCCGTGCGCCCTGTCAGCTTTATGTGTGTCGCAAGTCCAATGTCATCGGCAGTTCGTCGTTGATCTTCAACGGCGGAATCGGCAGCGTGCCGGGACTGTGGCCAAGGCGGAAGAAGCGCGCCATGCGCCGGCTTTCCGCTTCGTTGGCGTTGACCGGCAAGGTCTCGTAGTTGCGCCCACCCGGATGGGCGACATGGTACTGGCAACCACCGAGGGAACGATGCATCCAGGTGTCGAGCAGGTCGAACACCAGCGGCGCATGCACCGGGATGGTCGGCTGCAGGCAGTTGGCCGGTTGCCAGGCGCGATAGCGCACGCCGGCGACAAATTCGCCGACCCGCCCGGTAGGTTGCAGCGGCACCGCCACGCCGTTGCAGGTCAGCAGATAGCGTTGCGGCGCCAGGCCACTCAGCTTGACCTGCAAGCGCTCCAGCGACGAGTCCACGTAGCGCACCGTGCCGCCGACCGCGCCCTCCTCGCCCAGCACATGCCAGGGTTCGAGGGCCTGGCGCACTTCGAGCTCGATGCCGTTGACCGCGTAGTCGCCGACTTTCGGGAAGCGGAACTCCAAGTGCGCGGCGAACCATTCGGCGCGCAGGGGATAGCCGGCGGCGTTGAGGTCGACGATGACATCGGCGAAATCCTGCTCGATAAAATGTGGCAACAGGAAGCGGTCGTGCAGTTCGGTGCCCCAGCGCGCCAGCTTGGGCGGCGCATAGGGCTCGCGCCAGAAGCGCGCCACCAGCGCCCGCAGCAGCAGTTGCTGGGTCAGGCTCATGCGCGCGTGGGGCGGCATTTCAAAGGCGCGCAGCTCCAGCAGGCCGAGGCGCCCCGTGGCGCCATCCGGCGAGTAGAGCTTGTCGATGCAGAACTCGGCGCGGTGGGTATTGCCGGTCACGTCGATCAGCAAGTTACGCAGCAAGCGGTCCACCAGCCAGGGCGGACATTCTTCGCCCGCTGGCGGTATCTGCGCGAAAGCGATTTCCAGCTCATACAGCGAGTCATTGCGCGCTTCGTCCACCCGCGGCGCCTGGGAGGTCGGGCCGATAAACAACCCGGAGAACAGGTAGGACAGCGACGGGTGGTTGTGCCAATAGCTGATCAGGCTGCGCAGCAGGTCCGGTCGCCGGAGGAACGGCGAGTCCGCCGGCGTTGCGCCGCCGAGGACAAAATGGTTGCCGCCGCCGGTGCCGGTATGGCGCCCGTCGATCATGAATTTCTCGGTGGTCAGGCGGGTCTGGCGCGCCTCTTCGTAGAGGAATTCAGTGCGTTCGACCAACTCGTCCCAAGTAGCGGACGGCTGCACATTGACCTCGATCACGCCCGGGTCCGGGGTGATCCTGAAATTCGCCAGGCGCGCATCGTGGGGTGGCTCGTAGCCTTCCAGCAACACCGGGCAATGCAGCTCCTCGGCAGTGGCTTCAATGGCGCTGACCAGTTCCAGATAGTCTTCGACCCGCTCCAGTGGCGGCATGAACAGATACAAGCGTCCGCCCCGGGCTTCGGCGCACAAGGCGGTGCGGGTCAGCCAGGCGGCGGACTCGTCGATCTTCGGCACTCGCTCTTCGCTCACCACCGGCTCGCCGTGGAGCTTGAGGGCTTCGGTGTCCGGCAGCTCGGGCAAATCCTGGTTCGGATCGGTCGGGTGCACGAACGGATACTCCGCTGCCGTCACCCAAGGTTGCGAAGCCAATGGCAGACGGTAACCCAGCGGTGAGTCCCCCGGCACCAGCCGGCAATGACTATCCCGCAGGTACCAGCGTCCGCTCTGCCAACGGTCATTGGCCGCGGTACGGGCCAGCGGCAGGACCTGGCCAATCACCTTGTCCAGACCCTGGGAGAACACCTTGCGCAGCCGCGCGCGCTCCAGTTCGTCATCCAGTCGTGGGTCTGTGGCCGTGACGTTGATCGGCAATTGCCCCTCGCGCCACAGGTAGTAGAAATTGTCCTCGTAGGCTGGAAAAACAAAGCGGGTCGGCAGTTTCAGACGTTCGGCGACACTCGCCAGGAAACGCCCGGCCATTGCGCCGTCGGCGCCATAGTCTTCCTGCTCGTCGGCAATCAGCGCGCTGTTGTGCCAGATTGGCACGCCGTCGCGGCGCCAGTAGCTATTGAGCGACCAGCGCGGCAATTGCTCGCCGGGGTACCACTTGCCCTGGCCGAAATGCACCAGGCCTTGCGGGGCATAACGCTTGCGCATGCGCTGGAACAGTTCGGCGGACAGCCGGCGTTTGTCCGGGCCCAGGGCCGCAGTGTTCCACTCGGCGCCGTCCGGGTCATCGATGGAGACAAAGGTCGGCTCGCCGCCCATGGTCAGGCGCACATCGCCTTCAAGCAGGTCGGCGTCGATCTGCCGGCCCAAGGCCTGGATCGCCAGCCATTGCTCCTCGGTGTAGGGCTTGGTGACGCGCGGCGCCTCCCAGATCCGCTCCACCGACATTTCGTGGCTGAACTCGCACTCGCAGGGTTCCACCAGGCCGCTGATCGGCGCCGCTGACGAGGGATCGGGGCTGCAGGCCAACGGAATATGCCCTTCGCCGGCGAACAGCCCGGAAGTGGCGTCCAGGCCGATCCAGCCGGCACCCGGCAGATAGACTTCGCACCAGGCGTGCAGGTCGGTGAAATCGACCTCGGTGCCGGACGGGCCGTCGAGGGCCTTCACGTCGGCGGTGAGCTGGATCAGGTAGCCGGAAACAAAACGCGCCGCCAGCCCCAGGTGACGCAGCAGCTGCACCAGCAACCAGGCCGAGTCGCGGCAGGAGCCGGAGGCGTTGACGAGGGTCTGCTCGGGCGTCTGCACGCCGGGCTCCATGCGGATCAGGTAACCGATGTCTTCGCTCAGGCGCTGGTTGAGAGCCACCAGGAAATCCACGCTGGGCAGCGGCGTGCGGTCGATGCCATCCAGGTAGGCCTGGAACTTCGGCGTCAGCGGCAGCTTTTCCAGGTACGGCGACAGCTCGTGCTTTTCATCGGCGGCGTAGGTAAACGGGATTTTCTCGGCGTAGGGTTCGAGGAAAAAGTCGAACGGATTGAACACCGCCATCTCGGCGACCAGGTCGACCTCGATGCGCAGCTCCGCGGTTTTTTCCGGGAACACCAGGCGCGCCAGGTAGTTGCCCTGGGGATCCTGTTGCCAGTTGATGAAATGCTGCTCGGGCTGGACCTTCAGCGCATAGGACAAAATCCGCGTGCGACTGTGGGCGGCCGGACGCAGGCGAACGATCTGCGGACCGAGCTCGATGGCGCGTTCATAGCGGTAATGCGTGACATGGTGCAATGCGACATGGATCGACACGGCGTGCCTCCTGCGAGCCTGGGCTTATACCTGTGCGCGCAAGACTTATGCCACTTGGCCAAGCCCCGCGCTTTCGGCGTGAGTCGTGCTCGCTCAGCTAAGCACAGCACCAGAATGGCGCCAGCTTGCGGGCGTAGTGCAGAGAGTCGCACAGAAACGGGGCGAATGGTCGAACGCCGTTATCCGCGCGTTTTTCGCCGGGTCTTCAGGGCATTTTTCAGGGCTTCGCGCTGGTGGCGGATGTCGACGAGCTTGCTGCGCATTTCGCGGTGGCGTTTGCTGTTGAGCAGCAGCAGGCCAATAAGCGGTGCAAAGACAGCCAATCCGTAAATGACTCGATGAGGGTGAGACTCGATGGTCGGCAACACACTCAAAAAACAAAGCGCGAATAGCAGAACCAGTCCCCGAACCCATTGAGGACGACCGCGCACAATCATGAAATTGCAGTGAACCACCACCAATGCCAGTGCCACGACCGCGATAAACATGCCGGTCGCCTGCTCGCCTAACGAGGCGTCAGGGAAAAAGTGGTCACCCACCAGCGGCACGCCACAGGAGACGGAGATCAACGCCGCAAAAATCCCGCCGATGAAGGTGGGGAAGTAGTGCGCCAGGAAACGCGGCAGGCTCAGGTCTTCCATTATTCCTCAATCTCCTCGTAAAGCCCGACGGCGATGGTTTTCACGTTGCCGGACAAGGCGCTGCCAGTCAGTCCAATGGCGGCCCCCAGGGAGTCCTTGATCTGGGTCACTGTGGCATGTTTGATCTCGGTGGGCGTGAAACGCTTGGGCAACTCGCCGGCCAGCTGTTTCAACTTGAGCATTTTCGGGGTCAGCCTGGGATCGTTGATGCTCAACAGTTCCTTGGTCAACTTCGAACGCTCCTGACGGCTAAGCCCGCGCAGCACCTCACGAACGGTCTTGCCGGTGGTGGCCTTGGTCATGCGCACCAGCTTGAGGGTCGTCAGGGATGATGCCCCAACCCCCATCAACGAAGCAGCATCCAGGGCTATCGAGGCGTACTGATACCAGGCCTCGCTATCCAGATCGTCATTGCGCGCAGGATTGACCGCTTCGTTGACCGTTCGGTATCCCCCGATGGCGCATTGCGCGGTACTGGCGACGGCTGCGGTGTAGCCAATGGCAACCACCACCGAACTGGCCCCGGCCGAGAAGGGAACCGCCACCGAGCCACTCAACACCACCACCCAGCCGATCACCGCCCCCGCGCAGGACAAGGTGGTATTGATCGCTTCTCCAACCAACCGTGACTCACGGGGATTGTCCTGCACCTGCTGGGCGAACTGCACCGGCGCAATGTACTTCTGCGCCTCGCGCAAGATGATGCGCTTGGGCTTGATGCTGCAGATCGGCTGGAACTCGCGCAGGGTGACGACGCTGAAGTCGACGCCGATATAGACCACGCCGGCCCCGACGATGCCAGGGTCGGCATCAATCGCCGCAAAGAGCTTCGGCAGGTTGATCTGGCTTTCGATACGTTGGCGAGCGAGGAATTGCGAAGGGCTGGAATCCATGCCGATGCCAGGGAGCGGGTTGCTCACAAGTGTTCATCCTTGAAGAGAAGGCTTGTCGTCGGGTGACGTGGGAATCACGTCACCTTAACAAACGACTCTCGCGGCCACTAGAACGCAAAACGCCATCACTCAACCTGCAATCAGCGCGGCACCACCGGCTTGCGGGTCGGCTTCTTGCCTTTGCCCTTGGCCGCGTCGGTACGCTCCTTGGCGGCCTGCTTGTTACGGGCAAACGCCGCGGCCTTGGCCTGTTCGCGTTTGTCCCAGGCATTGCCACCATCGCTGCCACGGGGCGGCAGGCCGGTGTGCTGAGTCAGGATCTTGGTGGTCGTGTCCTTCGCCACCTTGTGGCTGCCGGCCGGTGTCGAGTTCTTCCGGCGCGCGCTCTGGTAGCTGTCGGTCGCCGGCTGGTGCAGCGGGATCAACTGGTCCTTGCCCGGCCCGATCAGGTCGCCACGGCCCATCCGTTGCAAGGCCTCGCGCAGCATCGGCCAGCCCTTCGGATCGTGGTAGCGCAGGAACGCCTTGTGCAACCGGCGCTGCTCCTCGCTCTTGACGATGGTCACCGCGTCGCTCTTGTAGGTGACCTTGCGCAATGGGTTCTTGCCCGAGTGGTACATGGCCGTGGCGGTGGCCATCGGCGACGGGTAGAACGCCTGCACCTGGTCGGCCCGGAAGCCGTTGCCCTTGAGCCACAGCGCCAGGTTCATCATATCTTCGTCGGTGGTGCCCGGGTGCGCGGCAATGAAGTACGGAATCAGGTACTGCTCTTTCCCGGCTTCCTTGGAGTACTTCTCGAACATGCGCTTGAACTTGTCATAGCTGCCGATGCCCGGCTTCATCATCTGGTTGAGCGGACCTTCCTCGGTATGCTCCGGGGCGATCTTCAGATAGCCGCCGACGTGATGGGTCACCAGTTCTTTCACGTACTCCGGCGACTCGACCGCGAGGTCGTAGCGCAGGCCGGAGGCGATCAGGATCTTCTTTACACCCGGCAAGGCACGGGCGCTGCGATAGAGCTGGATCAACGACGAATGATCGGTGTTCAGGTTCGGGCAGATGCCGGGGAACACGCACGACGGCTTGCGGCACGCGGATTCGATTTCCGGGCTCTTGCAGGCAATGCGATACATGTTCGCGGTCGGGCCGCCGAGATCGGAAATCACCCCGGTAAAGCCCGGCACCTTGTCGCGGATCTCTTCGATCTCGCGAATGATCGACTCTTCGGAACGGTTCTGGATGATCCGCCCTTCGTGCTCGGTAATGGAGCAGAACGTACAGCCGCCGAAGCAGCCACGCATGATGTTCACCGAGAAACGGATCATGTCGTAGGCCGGGATCTTCTCCTTGCCATACGCCGGGTGCGGGACGCGCTGATAAGGCATGCCGAACACGTAGTCCATTTCCTCAGTAGTCATCGGAATGGGCGGCGGATTGAACCAGACGTCCACATCGCCATGCTTCTGTACCAGCGCACGGGCGTTGCCCGGGTTGGTTTCCAGGTGCAACACACGGTTGGCGTGGGCATAAAGCACCGCGTCGCCACGGACCTTTTCCACCGACGGCAGGCGGATCACAGTCTTGTCGCGGGTCATCCGTGGGCTGGCCAGGATCTGCACGACCTTGGCTTCCTGCGGATCTTCCACTGGCCCCTTTTCCTGCTCGATGGCGCAGGCCTGGGTGTCCTGGGTGTTCACATAGGGGTTGATGATCTTGTCGACCTTGCCCGGCCGGTCGATGCGCGTGGAGTCGACTTCGTACCAACCTGCCGGCGTGTCGCGGCGAATGAACGCGGTGCCGCGTACATCGGTGATGTCTTCGATCTTGTGGCCGTAGGACAGGCGCTGAGCGACTTCGACAATCGCCCGCTCGGCGTTGCCGTAGAGCAGGATATCGGCGCTGGCGTCGATCAGGATCGAGTTGCGCACGCGGTCCTGCCAGTAGTCGTAGTGGGCGATCCGGCGCAGCGAGGCCTCGATGCCGCCGAGGACGATCGGCACATGCTTGTAGGCCTCCTTGCAGCGCTGGCTGTAGACCAGGCTGGCGCGATCCGGACGCTTGCCGGCCAGGCCGCCGGGCGTGTAGGCATCATCGGAGCGGATTTTCTTGTCGGCGGTGTAACGGTTGATCATAGAGTCCATGTTGCCGGCCGCGACCCCGAAGAACAGGTTCGGCTCGCCAAGCTTCATGAAGTCGTCCTTGGACTGCCAGTTCGGCTGGGCAATGATCCCGACGCGGAAGCCCTGGGACTCCAGCAGCCGGCCGATAATCGCCATGCCGAAGGACGGATGGTCAACGTAGGCATCACCGGTGACGATGATGATGTCGCAGGAATCCCAGCCAAGCTGATCCATCTCTTCCCGGCTCATGGGCAGGAAGGGCGCTGGCCCGAAACATTCGGCCCAGTACTTGGGATAGTCAAATAACGGCTTGGCTGCTTGCATGGCGATGACCGGTGTCGAGATGAAAATTCGCGGGCGCGGAATATAGCACAAATTTTGATCAAGTCCGACGATAACAGTTGGTTTTACCCACGCCCATCTCCCGAACGCTGGCCGACAACTATCTAGTGCAGCCGTACAACCGCCTTGTCGTTAGCTGGTCCTTCAAAAAACCAGCAAGGCGACCGCCATGACGAGCGCATCTCCCCCCGCCCCGAACGACCCAATGCATTTCGATATCATTAAAGATCATTTGCCAGCCTGGCTGCTCGATACGCCCCAGGATCAACGCAAGGCCTTGCGCCAGAGCCTGATCGCCAGTTGCCATTCCCGGCATGACGTCCAGCAGCTGCTGGCAAAACTGCAATCGCCCGCGCAATTCATCAAGCCGCTGCTGGAACGGGCCATCGCCTTCAACTTCCAACTCCACCTGGATGTCGAACGGGCGACCTTCGTACACGTGCGCAAAAACAACTATTTCTTCGGATTGATTTCGCTCCAGGGCGAGACCAGCGAACAAAGCCTCTTATCCGCCGCCCTGCGCAACTTCGACGAATCGCTCACCAGCGCCGAGACCTTCGGCGCGGGCTCGGGGATTTACTCGGCGCCCAGAGTCCAAGGCGGCAAAACCCGGATCAAACCCGAGGCGTTCGCCCTGGTCTGCCGCAGCCTCGACTTCGGCAGCCTTTACCAGGCTCACCTGCGCTCAGCTCTCAAGCCTCCTGCCCAAGCCGATGGCGATGACGCCAGCCGCACCCAGGATGCTCTGCTCAAGAGCTATACCGACGCCTTTGCCGTAACGATACATCTGGCCAGAATCAAAAAAGAGATCTCGATAGCCGACTACCACGCATTGCTCGACGTGCTGAACAACCGCTATGTCGTCAGGTATGGCACCCAGCCCTGCTCTCGGCTCAAATTCCTTGGTATGGACCTCAGCGAGGTGCTGGTCATCGGACTGGACGCCGAGGATGGTAGCCACCCCTGCATCGTCTACATACCGCAGGATCCGATCAGCTCCTTGGCGCGCTACGACTCCCTCAGGGATTTCGAAGACGAGCTAAGCCACAGGCTGCTGTCACACAGCTACACACGGTTCTTTTCACGATTCCTCCCAACCAGCGATCAAGGAGAGCTGCTCAGCCAGATGATCAAACGCGCCATGTGGCAAAAATGGAAACCAAACACGCAGATTCCGGCAGCTGATTCATTGTTGCTGACGCGACACCCAGTGGAAGGCAACGTATTCCAAAGCCTGCGCGCCCAGCGCATACGGCAGATCGAACGCCATGGACGGGAAGTCGTCCCCCCTACAGCGGATCTCGACAGCCAAGCTCATCAACGCCTGTTACAAACTTACGAAAAGGCCGGTCTGAGCGCATTGGGGCTAGCCGTGTCGTTCATACCGCTGGTAGGCGATATTCTGCTGATCTTCACCGGAGCCCAACTGATCCATGAGGTGTATCAAGGATTCAATGCCTGGAGACGTCATGAGCAGGTTGAAGCCCTCAACTACCTGATGGACATCGCCGAGCAGGTCGCACTCATGGGGGCAAGCGCGGGCGCCATCAAGGCCGGTCGGTTCGTCAAGTCGCTGATTCGCGTCGAACCCTCACCCGGCACGTCCTGCTTATGGAAGCCGGACTTGACGCCCTATCGGCAACCCCTTGAACTGCCTGAAGCGCTGCTCCCCGATGAACAGGGTCTCTACGACTACCAGGACAAGCACTACCTGGCGCTGGACGAGCAACTCTATGAGGTGGGCAGTGCTGGCGATCCACCCGAGTGGTCCATTCGACATCCCCACGACCCCTGGGCGTATTCACCGCCCTTGCTGCAAAACGGGGCCGGGGCCTGGCGCACCCGGTATGAAAAACCACAAGACTGGGATGACCTGAAACGACTCAAGCGCTTGGGACCGCTTGCAGCGGCCATCCAGCATGAGGACCTGGCGCCGATCCTGCACGCCAGCGCAACCGATTCGCAATCGTTGCTTCAACTTCATCTCGCTAACCAGTCACCGCCGGCGCAATTGACCGACACCTTGAAACGCTTCCGGCTCGCCAGGCAAACCCAACATCGGCGCCTGCCGGAAAGCCCCTCGGGCAAGGCCAGCAGCAGCCCTTCCGGGATCGCCGAGCAGAACCCGGCGCAACAGTTCGAGGCCCTTTATCGAAACAGCGAACACGTCGAAGGCCCGCTGCTCGAACAGATTCGACAGGACTTTCCAAACCTGCCCAAGAGCTATGTGCAGGCCTTGGCCAGATCCATCAATCCCGCCGAAGCCGAGCAGATCCTGAAGCAGAAAAGCTTGCTGCCCTACCTGAAAGAAGAAACCGAGCTCTCGATGCAGGGGGTGGATACCGCTCGACTTTATGAAGGTCTTTATCTGCCCACGACAGCCAATCCGGCTTCAGACCAACTGGTGTTCCACACCCTTGAAGCGCTCCCCGGTTGGTCGGGCAAGGTTCGCCTGGAACTGTATTCGGACTCGCTGGCCGAGCCCCCGCTGGCCAGTGTCGGCAATGACCGGGCAACGACCGTCAGGCGCCTGCTCCGTGAAGACTCGCGCTATCGGGTCTACGACACCGACGATCGACAAATCCTGGCGCCGAGCGAGCTCTATACGGCGATCCGGCAAGCCCTGCCCAAAACCGAGCTCGACAACCTGGGCGTTACGGGCCCGAATCAAGACATCACCCTCAAGCAATCACTGCTCCACAAGATCCGGCAATTGAGCTCTTCGCCAGCGGCCGTGCGCCAGCTCCGGTCTTCTCCCGAGCCCCTTGCGTCTTCGCATCCCGGCATTGCGCCGGATACTTACTTCGCGCTGAAAACACCACCGGGCGACCTCCACCTCGTGGACGATGGTCTGTATCAGGACACCTTTTCCCGGCACTACATCCAGGAGGCGGGGCACTACTACCAGGTCGAATCTTCAGACCTTGGCTGGAAACTGATCGACGCCCGCAACCCTTTTCGCTGGTATCGCCCGGTGCTACGACGAAAGGCCGGTCATTGGGAAATCAATACCGCCATCGGCTTGAAAGGCGGAGCGCCGGGCCCGGGACAAAGCAAGATAGAGCTTGTGGACAGTGACTCTGAAATGGTCTCGGCGCTTGAGTACATCAAGCCCGAGCCCTTCACCGCCGAAGACCTGCGGCGGATGAAAGTCATCAAATCCTATCAGCGCTCACCCAACAAAATAGGTGACTATGACCGCGTGAACAATGGCCGTTATCCCATAAGAGACCTGTCAGGCAATCCTCTGCGCATCAAAAAAATCCAGCATATGAGTAACATCAGCAACTCGGGAATACGCTACCCGGCCAAGGACATCCTGCCGTATTTGAAATGGGCGACCCATGAAGAGACCGCCAAACTGTACGAGGAGAAGCTGCTATTGCGGGAGTTCACCGAACAGGATGCCAAGGTTCCCCAGGAGCAAAGCCTGATCGGCCAGGCCATGGTCGTTGCCAGAAAACCGTTGAAAGCCGGGGAAGCCATTGGGGTGTATGGCGGTAGTTTCATCCCGTTTCACGTCAGCAATGCCCGTCGGGATCCGTTCGTGATCGACATTTTGCCGGCGCCCCGGCCCAGCCGACCGAAATGGGATCGACTGATGCTGTCGGGAGACAACATCATTTCGCGCATCAATTCCATTTTCGAATACGAGGAAAACGTCCCGGTCCGGCAAGCCGTCGCCGGCTACAACGTCGAAGGCGCGTCGTTTCCCGTCGATGTCGATATGGGCGAAGGTCGCCTTGAGTCGTTCCACCTGAGCGCTTTCTTTACCACCCGGGCTATTCCCGCCGATGAAGAACTGCGCTGGAATTACGGCTACAGCGAAGCGGGGGTGCGCACTGTATTCGCGCCGCCCGAAGCAAGTCCGTGAATCTGCAAGCCGGCTGACGAAATGTTCGACTTACTCGTCATCATCGAAGTTGTAGCTGCCCGGCGCGAGGTTCTCGAAGCGCGTGTACTTGCCGATAAAAGCCAGGCGAATAAAACCGATCGGGCCGTTACGCTGTTTGCCGATGATGATTTCGGCGATGCCCTTGTGTTCGGTTTCCGGGTGATAGACCTCGTCCCGGTAGACGAACATGATGACGTCGGCGTCCTGCTCGATCGCTCCGGATTCGCGCAAGTCGGAGTTCACCGGACGCTTGTTCGGCCGTTGCTCGAGGGAGCGGTTGAGCTGGGACAGGGCCACCACCGGGCAGTTGAATTCCTTGGCCAGGGCCTTGAGGGAGCGGGAAATCTCGGAAATCTCGTTGGTCCGGTTGTCACCGCTGGAACCGGGGATCTGCATCAACTGCAGGTAGTCGATCATGATCAGGCCGATCTCGCCGTGCTCACGCACCAGGCGGCGGGTCCGCGCACGCATTTCCGACGGGCTGATACCGGCCGTATCGTCGATAAACAGCTTGCGGTCGTTGAGCAGGTTGACCGCCGAGGTCAGCCGCGGCCAGTCGTCGTCTTCCAGACGACCGGCGCGGACCTTGGTCTGGTCGATCCGCCCGAGGGAAGACAGCATACGCATGATCAGCGATTCGCCTGGCATCTCCAGGGAGTACACCAGCACCACCTTGTCGCTGCGCAGCACCGCGTTCTCCACCAGGTTCATGGCGAAGGTGGTCTTACCCATGGACGGACGGCCGGCGACGATGATCAGGTCGGACGGTTGCAGGCCACTGGTCTTCTCGTCGAGGTCGGTGTAGCCGGTGGACAGACCGGTGATGGCGTTGTCGGTGTTGAACAGCGTATCGATCCGGTCGATGGCCTTGGTCAGCAGGTCGTTGACGCTGACCGGACCGCCGGTCTTGGGCCGCGCTTCGGCGATCTGAAAAATCTGCCGCTCGGCTTCGTCGAGAATCTCGGAAGCGGTACGCCCTTGCGGGTTGAACGCGGTGTCGGCGATTTCAGTGCTGATGCCGATCAACTGGCGCAGGGTCGCTCGCTCGCGAACGATCGCCGCGTAGGCCTTGATGTTGGCCACCGACGGAATGTTCTTCGCCAGCTCCGTCAGATAGCCCAGGCCGCCGACCTGGGAGGTCTGCCCTTCCTTGTCCAACTGCTCGGCCAAGGTCACCACGTCGATCGGCATGTTCTGATCGGCCAGCTTGGCAATGGCGCGGAAGATCAGGCGGTGGTCATGTCGATAGAAGTCGCCGTCCGAGACTTGATCGAGCACGCGCTCCCAGGCGTTGTTGTCCAGCATCAGACCACCGAGCACGGCCTGTTCGGCCTCGATGGAATGCGGCGGCACTTTCAGCGCGGCGGTTTGCAGATCGTATTGCTCGGGAGCGGAGATATCGTTCATGGCCACTTGGAATTAGGGGGTTTGCAAAAGGACGTTGCCAAAAAAACAAAGGGCACGACCTGAATGAACAGAGTCGTGCCCGATGTTAACCGTCTGGCGCACAAGTCGCCAGACGATTGGGTACTGCTTAAGCAGCCACCACGACAACGCGTACGGTTGCTTCGACTTCGGCGTGCAGATGCACGGCCACGTCGAATTCACCCACGTTACGGATGGTGCCGTTCGGCAGACGCACTTCGCTTTTTGCCACTTCAACGCCGGAGGCGGTCAGGGCATCAGCGATGTCGTGGGTGCCGATCGAACCGAACAGCTTGCCTTCGTCACCGGCGGTGGCAGTGATGGTCACTTCCAGCTCAGCCAGTTGGGCGGCACGCGATTCAGCCGAAGCTTTCTTGTCTGCTGCGGCTTTTTCCAGCTCAGCGCGACGCTCTTCGAACGCAGCCAGGTTGGCAGCGGTCGCAGCGGTGGCTTTGCCGAATGGCAGCAGGTAGTTACGACCGTAACCGGCCTTAACGTTTACCTTATCGCCCAGGTTGCCCAGGTTGGCGATTTTTTCCAGAAGGATCAGTTGCATGTGGAAATCCTCTTAACTTTTAACCTTCACCGTTCGCGGAACCGTTATCGGCGTCTTTCGACGCCAGGCGTCCGCGAAAATCAATCAGGCTGTCGACAATGGCCAATACCATGAGCAACGGACCGAGCAAGTGCATGAATGGCACGAG
Organism: Pseudomonas sp. GW821-FHT03C07; assembly: GCF_059420925.1. NCBI lineage: Bacteria > Pseudomonadati > Pseudomonadota > Gammaproteobacteria > Pseudomonadales > Pseudomonadaceae > Pseudomonas > Pseudomonas sp. GW821-FHT03C07. The sequence goes on along the minus strand of NZ_JBWKUQ010000006.1, from coordinate 211,990 downwards.
CGTGACGTACATCCCCACCAACCAGAAACTGGCCAGCTTCTTCTGCGCCACCAGCCCGTGAATCAGGGCCAGGCCGGCGAAGACCAGTGGAACACCGCACAGCGGCAACAAAATCAATGCATGCAGGCCGATAAACGGCGCGACAAACATGACGGCCAGCAGCGACAGGGCCACCTTCTTGGGGATCCGGATCGCGCGAAACTCGCGTCCGAAACCACCGGGGTTGTACAACAACGCTTGCCAATAGCGCCCAAGAATCAGGCACATCACACTAAAGACCTGCAGCGAGATCGCCGTTGAGGTGATCAACAGGGGCACGGCCAGTGACGCGAGGAACGCTCGCTGATCTACCGACAACTTGTGGTAGACCTCACCGAGAGCCAGCGGCACGACTTGTTCAAACGTCTGCGCCAACCCTTCGATGAAGGGACTGAAAATCGTCCCCAGACTCACCGCACATGCCAACCCTACAGCCATGCTGACCAGCAGCACGCGGTTCCAGGAGTAGCCAGCGCGTAAAACCAACGCCAGGCTGCAAGACCCGAGCAGCACCAAAAGGGCCGTGGGGTCTTTCTGGATATTGAAGTGCCAGAACAGCAGCACCGACAACACACCCAGACCAATGACGCCAAGGGCGTCCGAACCGCGCCGCAGGAGCACAAGGCACCCGGCGGCGGCACTCAACCAGAACAACAGCGGCAATGCCGCAGATCCGGCCACGACGAGCATGGCCTGCATACGTCCGCGCATGATGAATCCAGCTAAGGCGCGCATGCATTCAATCCTTTACTGCGTGTCGACTGCCCGGTCTCAGCGGCCGTGGCTGTCGGTGTAGGCCAGCAGGGCCAGGAAGCGGGCGCGCTTGATAGCGGTGGCCAGCTGACGCTGATAACGAGCTTTGGTACCGGTGATACGGCTTGGAACGATTTTGCCGGTTTCGGATACGTAGGCTTTCAGGGTGTTGAGATCTTTGTAATCGATCTCTTTCACGTCTTCAGCGGTGAAGCGGCAGAATTTACGACGACGGAAGAAACGTGCCATGTAATTGGCTCCTCAAAAGGTCCGTGGATTACTCGTCAGCGTTATCGCTGGCGTCGCTGTCATCACCCTCAACGCCATCGGCGTCGGAGTGCTCAGGACGGTCGCGACGCTCACGGCGCTCACTGCGGTTTTCTTCAGCCTTGAGCATCTCGGACTGGCCAGTAACGGCTTCGTCGCGACGGATGACCAGGTTACGGATCACAGCATCGTTGTAGCGGAAGTTGTCTTCCAGCTCGGCCAGGGCCTTGCCAGTGCATTCAACGTTCAGCATCACGTAGTGAGCCTTGTGAACATTGTTGATTGCATAGGCCAGTTGACGACGGCCCCAGTCTTCCAGACGGTGGATTTTGCCGCCGTCTTCTTCGATCAGCTTGGTGTAACGCTCTACCATGCCGCCGACTTGTTCGCTTTGATCCGGGTGGACCAAAAAGATGATTTCGTAATGACGCATGAATGCTCCTTACGGGTTGTAGCCTGCCGCTCAAAAACGGTCAGACAAGGAGTGAATGACACTTGTGTGTCTTGCCTGGAGTAGGCACAGATGCGCCAGCCATCACGGCAAGGGGCGCAATTGTAGAGAAGGGGCGAGAGGGGTGCAAGACAATTGGTGATTATTTGAACAGATCACCCAGCGCAAGTCGCGAACCCTGTGGGAGCCGACTTGCCGGCGATGGCAGCGATGGACAGCGCAAGACTCAAGGGCCTCATCGCTGGCAAGCCAGGCTCCTACAGGGGACGGCGTCGGACACAGGGTTTGCGTATGACACACATCCCATGTGGGAGCCGGCTTGCCGGCGATGAGGCCGGCAAGTCCTGCGGTGACCGTTCGGCCGTCATCGCTGGCAAGCCAGCTCCCACAAAGGTTTTGCGGTAATCAGGCCTTTTTGGTGGCAGCCTTGACGCTGCGCTGGCGCAGCGCTTCGAACAAGCACACACCGGTGGCCACCGAGACGTTGAGACTGCTGACGCTACCGGCCATCGGCAGGCGCACCAGATAGTCGCAATGCTCGCGGGTCAGGCGCCGCATGCCCTTGCCTTCGGCCCCCATGATCAGGATGGTCGGGCCGGTCAGGTCCTGCTGGTACAACTCCTGCTCCGCCTCTCCCGCCGTACCGACGACCCACAGGCCGCGCTGCTGGAGTTTTTCCAGGGTCCGCGCCAGGTTGGTCACCGCCACCAGCGGAATCACTTCCGCCGCGCCGCAGGCCACCTTGCGCACCGCCGGCGTCAACGTCGCCGACTTGTCCTTGGGTACCACCACCGCCAACGCCCCGGCCGCATCGGCGGTGCGCAGGCAAGCGCCAAGGTTGTGCGGGTCGGTCACGCCGTCGAGCACCAGAATCAACGGCGCGCCTTCGGTGCGATCGAGCAACTCGTCGAGCATCGCCTCACCCCAGACCTGGCTCGGACTGACGTCCGCTACCACGCCCTGGTGCACGCCTTCGACCCAGGCATCCATCTCGCGGCGCTCGGCCTGACCGACCGACACCCGGTTTTCCGCGGCCAGCCCCAGCAACACCTGGACCCGCGGATCACTGCGGCCTTCGGCCAGCCAGATCTGCTTGACGCGCTTCGGGTGATGACGCAACAACGCCTCTACGGCATGCACGCCGTAGATTTTTTCCAACTGACTCATGACTTGCCCTTGGGTTTACGCGCCCCGCCGCTTTTCGCGGGACCAGCGCCCGCCTTTGGCGGACCTTTACGATGCTTGCTCGGCTTCTCCGACGGAGCCCCGTGCGCGGGCTTTCCCTCGGTCTTGCCTTTACCGCCGTTCTTGGCTTCGGCCAACAACGCCTGCTTCAGTTCACGACTCCTGCGCACTTCGGCGTTTTTCGCCGCCGCATCGCTGGGCCGATAAGCCTCGTCCGATTTCTTCGCGGTTGCGCCACGACGCCCGGCCTTGGCCGGCTCCGGGGCTTTTTCGACAGCGGCAGGAGCGGGAGCGCTGGTTTCAGTCCCACGCTTCTTGCGACCGATCGGCGCGCTGAGGGTTTTCTCAGCCATTTCGAAGTCGATCTTGCGCTCGTCGAGGTCGACGCGCATGACCTTCACTTCCACCGTGTCGCCAAGACGGAAGCTGCGACCGGTGCGCTCGCCCGCCAGACGGTGATGAACCGGATCGAAATGGTAGTAATCACCCGGCAAGGCGGTGACATGCACCAGGCCTTCGACGTAGATATCGGTCAGCTCGACGAACAGGCCGAAACCGGTCACCGCGGTGACCACGCCCGGGAACGACTCGCCCACGCGATCCTTCATGAACTCGCACTTGAGCCAGTTCACCACGTCACGGGTGGCTTCGTCGGCACGCCGCTCGCTCATCGAGCACTGTTCGCCCAACTGCTCCAGCGCCGCTTCGTCGTACGGATAGATCCGCGCCTTCGGAATGGTCATCGCGCCGGCACGCCGCACGTGCGGCGTATCCTGCTTGGAGTGGATGACGCTGCGGATCGCACGATGCGTCAGCAGGTCCGGGTAACGGCGGATCGGCGAGGTGAAGTGGGTGTAGGCCTCGTAATTCAGGCCGAAGTGGCCCTGGTTGTCGGCGCTGTACACCGCCTGGCTCAGGGAGCGCAGCATCACGGTCTGGATCAGGTGGAAATCCGGGCGGCTCTGGATACTGGCCAGCAACGCCTGGTAATCCTTCGGCGACGGACCGTCCTTGCCCTTGTGCAGGGACAGGCCCAGCTCACCGAGGAAGGCGCGGAGTTTTTCCAGGCGCTCCGGCGGCGGACCGTCGTGCACCCGGTACAACGCCGGAATCTCGTGCTTCTTGAGGAACTCGGCGGTGGCCACGTTGGCCGCCAGCATGCATTCTTCGATCAGCTTGTGCGCGTCGTTGCGGGTGGTCGGACGGATTTCCGCGATCTTGCGCTCGGAACCGAAGATGATCCGCGTTTCCTGGGTTTCGAAGTCGATGGCGCCACGGGTATGCCGCGCCGCCAGCAACACCTTGTACAGGGCGTAGAGCTGCTTGAGGTCCGGAACCACTTCCGAATACTCGCCACGCAGTTTCTTCGCCTCGGTGGTCTTCGGCTGCTCCAGGATCGCGCTGACCTTGTTGTAGGTCAGGCGCGCATGGGAGTGGATCACCGCTTCGTAGAACACGTAGTCGGTCATCTGCCCGCTTTTGTTGATGGTCATTTCACAGACCATCGCCAAGCGGTCGACATGCGGGTTCAACGAGCACAGGCCGTTGGACAATTGCTCAGGCAGCATCGGTACGACACGCTCGGGGAAGTACACCGAGTTGCCGCGCACCTGGGATTCGGCGTCCAGCGCCGAACCGATCTTCACATAGCTGGAAACGTCGGCAATCGCCACGTACAACTTCCAGCCGCCGGAGAACAGCCGCAGTTTGCCTGGCGTGGCTTCGCAATAGACCGCATCGTCGAAGTCGCGGGCGTCTTCGCCGTCGATGGTGACGAACGGCAGATGGCGCAGGTCAATGCGCTTCTCCTTGTCCTTCTCCTCGACTTCCGGCTTGAGCTTGGCCGCCTCCTTGAGCACGGCCTCGGGCCAGACGTGGGGAATGTCGTAGGTGCGCAGCGCGACATCGATCTCCATGCCGGGCGCCATGTAGTTGCCCACCACTTCGATCACATCGCCCTGGGGCTGGAAGCGCGGCGTCGGCCAGTGGGTGATTTTCACCTCGACGAACTGCCCGACCCGGGCGTCGGCGTTGCGGCCCGGGGTCACCAGCACTTCCTGCTGGATCTTCGGGTTATCCGCGACCACGAAGCCGATGCCGCCCTCCTCGAAGTAACGCCCGACGATGCTCTCGTGAGCACGGGACACCACTTCGACGATCACGCCTTCACGGCGTCCGCGCCGATCCAGGCCGGAAACCCGCGCCAGGGCGCGGTCGCCATCGAACACCAGGCGCATTTGCGCCGGGCTCATGAACAGGTCGTCGCTGCCGTCATCCGGGATCAGGAAGCCGAAGCCGTCGCGGTGACCGGCGATGCGGCCGAGGATCAGGTCGAGCTTGTCCACCGGCGCGTAGGTGCCACGGCGGGTGTAAATCAGTTGCGCATCGCGCTCCATGGCACGAAGGCGGCGGCGCAGAGCCTCGATCTGATCTTCAGTGGTCAGACCGAACTCATCCACCAGCTCCTCGCGACTGGCCGGCGATCCACGCTCGGACAGGTGCGCCAGGATAAGCTCGCGGCTAGGAATGGGGTTTTCGTATTTTTCCGCTTCACGAGCGGCCTCGGGATCGAGGGACTGCCAATCGGCCATTAGATAAATTTCACCTTGTCTATATGCGGGTTAGTTTGGCATACGCGTATTGAAACGGGAAATTTCAGGCACACAGGCCGGCTTAAAACCCATTTGTCGGCGCGAAAAATGCCGGACGATGCACATTGAAGCGTTTTTTTTGGTTTTTTTCATGACAGGGGTTTACAGTTAAAAGGCGTCTCCGTATAGTGCGCGCCATCGACGACGGAGACGTTGACGATGATGCCCAGATGGTGAAATTGGTAGACACGCCAGCTTC